>NZ_CANLRP010000097.1 GCF_947493425.1 uncultured Microscilla sp.
TAAAGTAGGTAAACAACTTTAGTATAAACTACTGATTTACAGGGCTTAATAAGGTAAACATTTACTCGAATCAGCTACGGACTATGGACTAAATACTATGGACTATTGATGCAATATACCCCTCAAAAGTCGGCAGGCTCTATGCTAATAGCGTAGTCATCCATCAATACCTCCATCATTTCCCATCCATCTACGTTGGCATCGTCGCAAGCCCACAGTATTTTTATTTGACTATTTTTTTCCACAGCTTCAAGCAGTCGCATTAATATTTGCCACCCTCCTATATTATCCTGGTAATAATACCACACCTTGATACAGGTTTCGGGCAATGGGTTTAATGCATACATACCCAACCAACGCTCAAATATAGCCCACTCCATAGCCGAAATTACTCGATTGCCCCAATAACCAATTTGAATGGCAAACGCTTGTTTGTAAATATCAAATTTTAAAAAGCACTGGTCACCTTCCTCATCATAAATAAAAAAGTTTTGATAGGGCTTGACACAGGGTAATCTGGCGACTACTTCGGGAATATCTGAGTAAGCGTCATATACATACACACTTTTGAGTTGAGGACATTGCCTGATGACGTCAGGGGTGAGTAAAAATGACTGGGTACGGGTAAGCGACAAATATTGGAGTTGTGGCATATTTACCAACCACGAAATATCTTGTATTTGGGTGCCACGCAAAAATAATGATTTTAGTTGCTGGAGTTGCGGTAAAGACGTAGGCAAGGTAGTAAGACCTGTATGGGTAAGGTCTAGAGTTTGCAGCAAGGGTAAATCGGTAATGCTGTCGGGCAAGACATCGATGGGGTTAAATGAAAGGTATAAATGATGTAGATATGCAATGGGTGATAAGTCGGGTGGAAAAGCTTGTACACCACATCCTGACAATGACAAACTATTGCCTCGAAAGGGTAAAAACCTAAAAGCTTCCTGCTCAAAATACAAACCCATTGTTTTGTTCAAATCAGTTGCTTTTAATAAACGATGTAACGTAATGTAGGCGGGTTGTTCTATGCTCCGAAGTAGCTGAAAAGCCAAGTCTATGTTTACCTTTTCTCTGGTCTTTAGTAATTGCTTTATTTTGAGTAGATAGTTGCCTTCTTCGGAGTTGCCATCCGATGAATAAAAAAAGTTGCGCCAATGAGTCATAGATCAGCAAAAATAGCGTAAGATGTTGTATAAAAAGTCACTTTTGCCCGCAATTGAAAACTGTTCAAGCTTTCTTATTACATTTGCTTGCATTTATCAACACCCAATAATACCGCCAGACTTGTCTAGTTTAACCCTAAAAAGCAAAACAATGGCACTTACAGCAAGCTCTATTACTTGTCTTGCACAACAGATAACATTGCTTTAGGCACTTGTTACACAAGCACGACAAACGCTTCAAATTACTATCATCAGAGCCATTACTGATAAGTGGTTTTCAACAATGACCATGCCCACAAAACTGACCGTGCCTTTATCTAAAAGCATGGGGTAGAAACTAAGCTATTTTTTGTTATAAACATTTGTTTGGAGACACTAAGGAATGGTACCAAAATAAATTTACATTCTTAACCTCATCTTTTGTTGCTATACTTTGTTAAAAAATAGCCGAATAGCGATGCTATTAGCCGATTTTTTGCCTCGTCTAGCAACAAAATATTTTAGCGTTACTATAGAAATTTATTTTTACACCATTCCTAAGGGGAGTTTTTAAAGAAAATACAGGGCTTTCTACTTTTGACATTGTGCAGAAAACCCTGATTAACATACAGGAAGTTGACTTATAATATTATTACAGAAACTTGCGATGGCTTGAAACTTATCTCATTATCCATTCAATGAATAAAAAGATTATTTTACCCAACGCTCAGCAGCATTGGGTTCGCTGTTGGTGGTATTTGCGTGAGCAGTTAACTTAGCAGCAGGAGTCGTAGTTTTGATAGCTAACTCTTTGATTACTTGGTTTCCGCTGTGGTCGTTGGCAATTACACTTATTACATTGTAGTTTTGCGTAAGACGAATGCGTGTCTGAAAACTGCCATAAGCATCTACATTTACTCTTTTACCATCTACAATAACCGATGCTACACCCGATACTTTATCTTCTACCTTGCCTGTAAGCAAAAACTCATTCTTGTCGCATTTCACCAATATTCTTAAGGTATGGTTAAAAACTTCTAACTTGGGCTTATGAAGGTTTAGAACAACTCTGGGGGCTTTTTTGTCAGCGCTGTTTGCTTTATTTTTGGTTACCAGACTCAATTCAGGAGTAGACTTGCTACTGGCTTTTAGTAGTTGTTTGTCTGGTGAAGCTACCTGGGCCTGTGTTGTATTTAGAAAAGCTACTGAGATAAATATTACAATAAAGGGGCGAAGTTTTGCAAAAATATTATTCATTTTTTATAGATATTTAAAATAAGTATGGAATAGGGAGTTAGTTTTGTTAGATCAATTGCCTTTAGTCGTACTATCAGACAAAATTGTAGTGTACAAGCATATCGAATATGCTCAAAACAATATACTTTTGAAAATGTTGTTTAAGAAAATTTTACGCTCATTTAAAAGGCAATAGGCACCTGGCTTTTGCCAAAAAGATGACTTATCCTGAGGGAACTTGGGGTGGAGCATACTCTCTGGCAATTACCAGAAAGGAGGTAGTAGATAAAGAAGTGTAAACAGTGTTTGTGGGTGTGGGAATATTAATCATTATAATTCGTATTAAGATATTTAAAAAATAAGCTTTGTAATCTGGAAATAATTGAGGTCAATGGAAGTAGTATTATTTTGATACTACAATTAATCAGTCTTTGTGCTACAAAGGTATAAAACAAGCAGCCTAAGTGGAAGCGTTTTTAGTTGAAACAGTATGAAATACTTATTTGAGTAAGTTTTTTCAATACAAAATTATGAAAAACAGGTTTACTCACGAATTAGACTTCTAACAAAGCCATCTTATTTAACAAAAATCAGAATATAAGTATAGAGTGTTGGTATGTAGCCAGCCAGTTTGTAATTTTAAAAGTAGTCAAATGTTTTTATCATTAATTTCAGAGGCTTATAAAATCATCGTCAAAGAACTCAACCTTTGGTTCGAGGTATTTGTAAAATTTTTACCTAATTTTTTACTTGCTCTTTTGGCAATGTTTGTTTTTCATCAACTTGCCAAGTTTGCAAAAAAAATAAGCCTTCGGGTATTCGCCAAATTTTCTGACAGCTCTACCATCAACAGTGTGTTGGTGCAACTGCTATTTATCACTATTGAACTTGTGGGGGTGTTTGTTGCTTTAAATGTACTAGACCTCAGCAAGGCGGTTACCTCACTTTTGGCGGGAGCTGGAGTAGTAGGCTTGGCACTCAGTTTTGCATTTCAAGACCTTGCCACCAACTTTATTTCAGGTTTTTTTATTGTTACCCAAAAGCCATTTGTATTAGGCGACCTGATCAAAACCAATGATTATCAGGGGCATGTAAAAGAAATAAACCTGCGTACTGTAATGATTGAAGATCTTGATGGTCAAGATATCATTCTGCCTTCTAAAATGATTATCCAAAACCCACTGACTAACTATAGCCTGGTACGAAAGAGAAGGATTAACCTCACCATAGGGGTAGATTATGGGTCAGACCTGGGCAAAGTAAAGGAGGTAACAGTAAAGACGATCAAACAGTTATCAGTAGTAGATACCAGCAAAGGCGGAATCATTATAGACTTTAATGAGTTTGGAGGTAGCTCTATTACTTTTACGCTCCGTTTTTGGATCGGAAGAAGCGAAGAGAGTGATCACAACAACGCCATTGCTCAAGCGATTATGGCCATTACAGAGGCATACCGCAAAAACGACATCAATATTCCATTCCCAATAAGAACCTTGCACATGAAACCCAAACAGAGCGATGAAAAAAACAATTAGTTCATCATTTCCCGAGCTTTTTTTTCCTAAGTTTGCACGGATTAACTCAGATTAAAAAACAAACAGGCACTCAATATTTGACACTGAATGGAGACCCAAATATTTTCTAATTACCTATTACCCATTACACTTGCCCTCATTATGTTAGGCATGGGGCTTTCGCTGACCATGCGCGATTTCAGAAATATATTTTTGCAGCCCAAAGCGGTTATTTTGGGCTTGTTAAGTCAAATGATTATTCTACCTCTGTTTGCTATATTAGTGGCTCAGTTTTCGGGGTTATCTGACGAACTTAAGGTAGGCCTGGTGCTGATAGCTGCCTGTCCAGGTGGTGCTGTATCTAACTTAATTACTCACTTGCTCAAAGGTAACGTGGCTTTGTCGGTGTCTATGACCACGGTAAACAGTTTTATTACTATTTTTACTATTCCAGCCATTGTAGGAATTGCCCTACACTATTTCATTGGCGACAGCAAAGAGATTGCATTAGACTTTTGGGGTACACTTATCAGGGTATTACTTATTACTGTATTGCCTTGTGTGGTAGGGGTTATTATCCATCAACAGCACAAGCTGTTTGCCGAAAGTCTGGAAAAACCATTGAGAGTAATTATGCCCATTTCGCTGGCGCTTATGATGATCGGTTCTATTTTTTTAGAAAAGAAAGAAAACGCTATTCCCATTACATTTCATGAATACCTTACCGTGATCATCCCTTGTCTTATACTCAATCTGGGTGGTATGTTCATTGGTTACTATATCGCCAAGGCTTTTGGGTTGATCAAGAAAAACCAAATCACCATAGCAGTAGAAGTAGGGCTGCAAAATACCGGGCTGGCAATTTTTGTTGCCACCTCTTTATTAGAAAACCAACGCATGGCAATTCCATCGGCAGTATATGCCTTATTTACCTTTTTCTCAGCAGCAATTTTTGGCTTTTTGGTAAACAAAGAAGAAATTATGAAAAAACCTCCCCGAAAGCCCCAGGCAGCTAGTTAATCAAATACCACAATAACCAACCAATGTTACAACCAATCCAAGATACACTTTTTGACACCCACCAGGTCGAAGTATATGTGTACCGTCTTGACCTTATTCACCCACAGGTATCGGGCAACAAAGGGTACAAGCTTAAGTATAACCTACTGACAGCCAAACAACAACAGAAAAACACCTTACTTACTTTTGGAGGTGCTTATTCTAACCATATTTATGCCACGGCTGCTGCCGGAAAAAAGGCAGGGCTCAAAACTATAGGCGTAATCAGAGGAGAAGAGCACTTGCCTTTAAACCCTACGCTCCAATTTGCTACTGAGGCTGGCATGCACTTGCATTATATGGACAGAAGTACCTATCGAAACAAAAAATCGGAGGAAGTAATCGCTCAATTACGTCAAGAATTTGGGGATTTTTATTTGGTACCCGAAGGAGGCTCCAATGCACTCGCAGTGAAGGGATGTACTGAGATATTGCCAGAGATTAAGCTTGATTTTGATGTAGTGGCTACTGCTTGTGGCACGGGAGGCACGCTTGCGGGCCTGGTTGCACACCTTGACGCCAGCAAGCAAGTACTGGGATTTCCAGCACTTAAGGGCGGCGAGTTTTTGTACCAAGACATTGCTCAGTTGTTAGATGCTTACTACACCCAGGAAGACCTGCCAGATACAAGGCAGTCCTATACTCTGATGACTGACTATCACTTTGGCGGCTACGCCAAAAAAAAGCCTACTCTGGAGCGGTTCATTGCTGAGTTTCAACAAAAGCACCACATACCCATAGAATGGATTTATACTGGTAAGATGTTTTATGGATTATACGATTTGATCGAAAAACGTTACTTTGCTCCTGGTACTACTATAGTGGCTTTACATACGGGGGGATTAAGGTAAGCAAGCCACCCGCTGCCTTCACTCTCCTACCCTTACTTCGCTCAAGTGCAACTCATATTTACCATAGCGCACTCCTCCTACCCCATAAAAAGCCACCGAAATACTTTTACCTACGTAATTTTTTAAAGGTATTTTACGCAACTTAGGAGTGGTTGCTTTGATATTTTGATGGTTATAAGCTGCAATCGTTTGGTAGGTTTTTCCTCCGTCTGCCGACACCCTCACCTCTAGCACATCATCGGTATCCATTGCCCGGTATTTACCGGCATTGGGGGCAGTAGCAAAAGCTTTGAAGTAAAGTGTGTCGGCAGGGCTACGTACCTTAAACACAGGACTTTTGACATAAGCATTGCGGTTGTTGGCCTGGAGCAAAAACACCAGCGAATGAATACTGTAACGACGCTGTTGACGCAAGCTACTCAAGGCGGTACCCTTGCTTATCCAACCCAGGCGTTGAGCACTGGGCGAGTGTACCTGGTTGAGCTGCATTTGGCAGGGCAACGATACTTTATTCACCACTACTTTTGATAGAATAGTGTCGTTTGCCAAAAAGTTGTCAACTGATGCTACATAAGCCCTGAGCTGGTAAGCACCCCCTTGCTTGATGGCAGGAATAAAAAAGCTAATGGTGGTATCTCTAAAAAAGCCCAGCTTTCCTTTTTTAATCTCGATGGGTTGAATCGCAATTGCGGAAGAACCTACACTTTTGAGGTAAATTTTGAGCGGGTGTTGGGCAAAGTCAGCTTCTCTGATACGAATATTTTGCAGCGTCAAATCAATGTTATTATAATCGGCTTTAAGGTCTTGCCCGATGTCAGTTTTCAGTTTGGTCAGGCGCAGGTCAAAGTTGTTATTAAAAGTAAACATTGGACGCAAGCCATCCATTTCGGTCAATTGATCACTCATCTGGTCTGCGTTTCCCCGCACATAATAATGATACGCTCTTTGACGCTCGCCTTTGTTATGAAACACCTGAAAGTCAACCCCGTTGGCAGTAGGTTTGGTTTGTATATACTCTACCGCCATCAATAGGTTTTTGCCTTGGGTAGGGTCAAATCTAAAAACATTATCTAAATGAAAATCAATGAGCGCGTTGGGGTGTTTAGTATAAGGCAAAAAATTAGTATTCAAGCTTTTAGCGGGATCTTGGTCATACACCAAGGTCATATTTTCTATTGTGTTGCCCCAATCGCGGTGTGTTTCGTTTAATACCGAGTCGGGCACATTTTTCAAGTATATTTTTAACCTGCTTGCCCCAGCTGTCATAATTGCCTGGTTCAGTTTTTTGTGCAAGGCTATTTCCAGGTTATAAATTTTTCCATCAACAAAAAAACGGTGAGGAATCATTTTCTGATCATACAAAAACAAGCTCCGGTTATAAGTATTTGGGCGGGATGAAATATCCAATAACACCTTTTTTTGATAGTACTTATAGGTATTGGCTTGCGCCGACTTTCTCAGTACTTGTGGCTTGCCTCTTGGCTTGTCTAAAACAAATTGGGGTGATGGCTTATTACCCTGAGTACCCTTATTCAACCACACCGCCAGTTCGTCTATGCCCCGCACAATGGCCAGTACATCGTGCCAGCCATCGCCGTTGAGATCGGCTATAGCATACCCAAACTTTTTAGTGTCTACCTTGCCCAACATAGGCAAATACTGGGGTTGATAAAACTGCCCCGCTTGATTGCGTAAAGCAAAAAACAATCGATCAAAGCCTTTTTTACGAGGTTCCACTCCCAATACATCTGCTGTGCCATCATGGTTGAGGTCAGTTACAGCAAACCGCTCACTCTGTTGTTTGATAGTCACCGAAAGCTTACTTTGTTGCACTACTCGTTTAAAACTGCCCAAAGAGTCAGCGGTGAGCACCTTTAGCTGCTGCCGGGTAGCTACATAAGCCCGTGTGCTATCTTCAGCAGTTGTTTTATGCAATACTGGATAAGGCATTTTAAACAAACTACGTCTCCAAGTCGCTTTGAATTGTCCAGCAGTGGTTTGCAAAAAGCTCACTTGAGCAAGCTTGTCAGTAACCAAAAAATCGGGCAAACCGTCATTGTTTAAGTCTGCCTGTAATACCTGATAATAAGTAGAGATGTTACCCACGGTAGATTGTATTTTTTTAGGAAGCTCAAAGCTTCCATCTCCTTTACCTTTAAACAAATGCAACGCCAGCGGCTCAAGAGCACCCGACGAAAAAGAGGCAATGTCTATATTTCCGTCTTGGTCGTAATCCAATAAAAAAGTTTCCCCTCCGTGGCTACCTGTAGTAAAAAACCGGGGTGGTTCGAAAGCAAATTTGGCTGAATCCTGAGGCACTTTACCCTTATAAAGCCAAAAACCATTTTTCCAGAAATGATGCACGACCATATCAGGGCGACCATCTTGGTTGAAGTCTGCTACATCGCTGATAAAAGCAAACTGATCAGGCTTTTCAAAAATAATTTCTTTACCAAAAGTGCCTTTGCCCTGATTTATAAATACAGAAGCTTTGGCAAGTTTGGGTCCTTGGCTCGACTGGTGCTGGTACAATTGGGCGTCTAGGATCACATCTAAGTCTCCATCGCCATCTAGGTCTTTGGTCAAGATGCGATTGGGGCAGTTTGCCTGTGGAATGTTGGCAATAGGTGAGCAAATATTGAAGGGGTAGTATTGGGGTGGAGCAAAACCTTGCCAGGCAATGTTTTGACTAAAACCTACCCTACTCCAGAGAGTCACGATTATAAAGAATGTGCCTAATATTTTCATAAAGAACCTTTTACCAGCAGCAAGTCGCTTGAGTCTTGCCGCTTGTACCTATACACTTCACGCAAAAACTCAATCACTGTTTTTCATCAACTGAATATAAAAACGAATTAATTGTTGATAGCTTTTCTTAGAAATGCGCTCATTGGTTCCATGAAAACCATCAATTTCTTTGTTCTCCAGATACAAAGGGCTAAATCTGTAAATATTTTTGCTCAAGGTCTGATAGTGTTTAGAGTCGGTGCCTGCTACCATGAGCGCAGGAGCCACCAATGCCTCAGGAAAAAGTTGATGAATGGTTTTTTGCAGTTTTTGAAAGCTGGTTGCCTTTACATCAGACAGTGGAACTGGAGTGTTAAACTCAGTGTTCAATATTTCTACCTTTACCTTGGGGTTGTCAATTACTTTTTTGAAGTGGGTCAGCAACGATGCTTTAGTTTCGCCAGGGCTCAAACGCAGGTTAATTACAGAACTAGGGTTAGAAGGCATCACGTTTGGCTTAGGGCTACCCTGTAGCATAGTCGGCGCTATAGTAGTACGCAATACGGCGTTGGAAGTAGCTTTGCCAGCCATAATATTTTTAATCACTGAACTAAACAACCAACGATTGGCAAAGACCAATTTAAAACCCAAGTCCATCTCTGGAGCCAGAAAATCCATTAACTCTCCGGTAGCCCCCTGGATACTTGCTGGAAACTGGTGCGTTTCGAGGTCCACAATTGCTTGACTCAATATGCGCACAGGAGTCTGTAGCGGTGGTCGTGACGAGTGTCCCCCGTTAGCAGCCACACTTAGTTTTACATTGGCATAGCCTTTTTCTGCTACCCCTACATAAGCTACGGGCTTTGTCACTCCAGGCATTAAGCCCTTCAGCACAAACAAACCTTCGTCGAGCACATACTCTAGTTTTACCCCTCGCTTGATCAGGTATTGGGCAATTTTTTTGGCGCCTTCGTGCCCACTTATTTCTTCGTCGTGCCCAAAAGCCAGGTAAATACTACGTTTGGGTACATAACCGTTTTTAAGCAAATGTTCTACTGCTTCTAGCATTCCCAACACATTCATTTTGTCGTCCAGGGCTCCCCTCCCCCAGATAAAACCGTTGCTAATATTGCCTGCAAAAGGAGGGTGTTTCCATTTACTTTCAGTGCCTTTTTCTACAGGCACTACATCGGTATGGGCAGCCCAAAGTATTGGCTTAAGTTGGGGGTTGGCGCCTTTCCAATAGTACAGCAAACTAAATTGATTGATTTTTTTCAGCTTAAGCTGACTATGCACCAAAGGAAAACTATTGCGTAAATGCTGGTGCAGGTGTACAAAAGCCCCTGTATCTATTGGAGCTCCTCTTTTGAGCGAGATGGTGGGCAAAGTAATGGCTTTTGAAAGGTGCTCAAAGGCATTGGCAGAAATATCAACTGAAGCTACAGATTTTGGGGTCATTTGGCGTGAAGGCAAACGATAGGCATTGATAAATAACACAATGACTAACAATAACAACCCCGCCAAAAATATAAATAAGATTTTTCTTAACATTATGATTTTCTAATTTCAGAGTATGCTTAAATTTTGTCTTCGGAGTTAAAAATGATGAGTTTTTTGTGCTGGTGAGTTGTATTTTTAAGCAAATAGCCGTAGCTATTAGCGCAAAAATCAAGGAAGCCAGCGCATAAAAATCGCTTTTTAGCCCAGATTATGATTTTTAAACATACTCTCAGATGATTTATTCCATGCACTATTCACAATCTCTCGTATAATTTGTATATTTACTAACAGAGTCTGTACAACCAGAATGTTCAGTATATTACGATCACTTTTGGTATAATCAATATAAACTTACCCACATCAAAGGGTACACTCAACACGGGCTGATCTTTCTACATATTTACTTAATGTTTTTGTATATGGCATCATTTTTTGAGCAAATTATAAAAAAATTACTTCCTACTCAACCCAATACTCACCAACCATTGGTGACTGAAGTACTTAAACGCTCGCAGGCTCAGCTCGAAAAATACAATGAATGGCAAAGCGACCAACAACACCTTGCCTTGATCGAGTCTATTGCCAAGGCCTATTACCTGCGACAACAGAACATGAAGCCTGACTTGTCTATCCATATATTTGAATCACCTTATGCCAACGGTTTTGCCATTACTTATGATGAGCAACACATGGGCAAAAATGACTTGATGTTTTTGAGTGATTATTTCAAAGATATGCTACTGCCTCTAGAGTATACACTCAGATCAGCACAACGCGAAATCACCGATAAGGCCACCTATATAAGTACAGTAGAACGCTATTACTTAAAACCCGAAAGTAAGCAAGCCATGAGCGAAGGCAAACTCATTAACCAACTCTATGGCAATTTACTGCTGGAAAATGTGTGGGTAGACGAAAAACCCAGTTACCTCAAAGTTTTGTCTACCATTTATGCTGATCGCTCGTTTACACCTGCCCTTAAGTTTGACGATTTGGTGCAAATTCTTTTTCAGCTAAATCAATAATCCTTTCAGATAAAAACCGTAATTTTGTTGTAACAAAAATGATTGTGTAGTTTGACCTCATAGCACAATGCCCCAAAACAATACGACAACATTAGTCAAAAAAGATTCCTGGACGAGCTTTCTTAAACTGGTAAGGTGGCAAAACCTGATGATCATAGTTTTTACCCAATACATGGTCAAAATTTTTCTTATCAGCCCCCAACAACCCTGGCTTACTACTTTGCAAGAACTTCCACTGCTGATCATTGGCTCCTCTACAGTGATTGTGGCAGCGGCGGGTTATATCATAAACGATTATTATGACATTAAAATAGACCGAGTCAATAAACCCAAGCGCATTGTGATAGGGCGGCTCATTAAACGGAGGGTGGCATTAGGTGCACACTTTACCCTCAATTTTATTGGCATTGGTTTAGGTGTCTGGCTCAGCCTTAAAGTAGGCGTCATTAACTTTATTGCGGGTTTTCTTCTTTGGTTGTACTCCAACCAGCTCAAGCGCCTGCCACTGGTGGGCAATGCAGCTATAGCGGTGCTCACAGCAATGGTGGTGATAGTGATGGCAGTATACTACGAGCAACAGCAACTGTCGCTGTTTACCTTTGCTACTTTTGCTTTTTTTATCACCATTATCCGCGAAATAATCAAAGATATGGAAGATGTAAGGGGAGATGCTACCTTTGGCTGCAAAACCCTGCCCATTGTATGGGGCATGCGTCGCACTAAAAACGTGATTTATGTATTTTTGGGTATTCTCACAGCTATCTTACTCTCTACACTCTTTGTATATCGCCATTTATTCATACTTTATTTAGTCATTTTTGTACTCCCTTCACTTTTTTTCCTTTTTACTCGCCTTCGCCGTGCCGATACCAAAAAAGAATACAGATATTTGAGTCACTTTTGCAAATTTATTATGCTGATAGGGGTGTTGAGTATGGTGTTGGTTTTTTAATTACGAATTGAAAAACTAAAAAACAACCCATCAACTTGTAAATAAACGGCTTAGTAAACCAAGTTTGCAAGCTCAACATAACTAAGAACTTCTGGCTTAAAGCACCAATACCTAAGTAAAATGTAAAAAATAATTCATGAAAAACATTGCTATTTTTGCTTCTGGCACGGGCAGCAACGCCCAAAAAATAATAGAACATTTCGAAGATAGCTCGCTGGCTAAAGTGAGTCTGGTGGTATCAAACAAACCTCAGGCAAAGGTACTTGACAAAGCACAAGGTTTTGGGGTGCCTACCCAAGTGATCAACCGCCAGAGTTTTTATCAAAGCAATGAGGTAGTTGGCTTGCTCAAACAACATCAGATTGACTTGATTGTATTGGCAGGTTTTTTATGGCTGGTGCCCCAAAATCTGATTGAGGCATTTCCTCAACAGGTAATCAATATTCATCCGGCATTATTGCCCAAATACGGAGGCAAGGGTATGTATGGCATGAAGGTACACCAAGCGGTGGTGGCAAATAAGGAGACCAAAACTGGCATAACTATCCATTATGTAAACGAACACTACGACGAGGGCAAAGCTATCTTTCAGAAAAGCTGTCCAGTAGCCCCAGAAGACACGCCAGAAATGGTGTCAAAAAAAGTGCAACTACTTGAACATGAGCACTTTCCAAAAGTGGTAGAAGAATTGGCAAAAAACCTACAGATATAACTAAAAAAACATGTAACTTTGTCGCCTAAATAAAGCCTGTCAAAAGCAGAATGCTAAGTCTTTAGCTCTCAAATAGTTACTTGATAAAATTTCGTGCAATAAAAACAGTGGGTTAGGTTTAATTTTCACACATTCACACAACCTGATTGAGTCGTTTCCCACCAGATTTATTCTTACTTAATGTTTACCAGTACAACTTGGTAAAAGACCTGAGAGTTAGAGAACAAGGCTGAGACAAAACCCCAAAATTTTAGTATACATTGAAAAAGATAGAATCTGCCCTGATTTCAGTTTTTCACAAAGAAAAACTAGACAAAATTGTCAAGCTTTTAGATCAAAATGGAGTCAAAATATACTCTACTGGTGGCACCCAAAAATTTATCCAATCACTTGACGTAGAAGTACACGCTGTAGAAGACCTCACCGGATATCCTTCTATTTTGGGAGGTCGGGTAAAAACCTTACACCCTAAAGTTTTTGGGGGTATTCTTACCCGTAGAGAAGAAGCACAAGACACCGTTCAAATTGAGCAATACGAAATCCCTTCTATCGACCTGGTCATCGTAGACTTGTACCCATTTGAAGATACTGTGGCTTCGGGTGCCAGCGAGAGCGATATCATCGAGAAAATAGACATTGGGGGTATTTCGCTGATAAGAGCCGCCGCCAAAAATTTTAAAGATGTAGCAGTGCTTGCCTCTCGTGAGCAATACGACGATTTTAATGCCTTGCTTGAACAAAACCAAGGGGCTACCTCTTTGGCAGACCGCAAGCGTTTGGCTGCTCAAGCGTTTGACATTAGCTCTCATTACGACACGGCTATTTTCAACTATTTCAATCAAGACGCTGAACTTCCTCGTTTCAAGCAAAGCTTCCGTCAGGCAAAAACGTTGCGTTATGGAGAAAACCCTCACCAAAAAGGTCACTTTTATGGCAATCTTGACGAGATGTTTGACCAACTGCATGGCAAAGAGTTATCGTACAACAATCTGGTAGACGTTGATGCAGCAGTGGCATTGATGGAAGAATTTGACGAAACAGAAACAGCTTATGCCATACTCAAACATACCAATGCCTGTGGAGTAGCCACTGGGGATACTCCCAAAGATGCTTACTTAAGAGCACTTGCCGGTGATCCTGTTTCGGCTTTTGGTGGGGTAATTGTTACTAACAAAACCGTAGACGCCGAAACTGCCGAAGAATTGCACAAGTTATTCTTTGAAGTTTTGATTGCCCCCGATTTCAACGCAGATGCGCTGGAGATTCTCAAAGGCAAGAAAAAACGAATTTTGTTAAAAAAGAAAACAAATTTACCCGCTTCTCCGTTGTTCAAAACTTTGCTTAACGGAGTGATTGGGCAAGACAGAGATGCAACCATAGAAAGTGTTGCCGATCTGAAACCTGTGACGAAAAAAGAGGCTACTACCGATGAAATAAAAGCTTTGGTGTTTGCCAGCAAAATAGCCAAGCACACCAAGTCGAACACTATAGTACTGGCCAAAGACAATCAGTTGTGTGCCAGTGGTGTAGGACAAACGTCGCGAGTAGATGCGCTTAAGCAAGCCATTATCAAAGCCAAAAACTTCGGTTTTGACCTAAATGGAGCTGTGATGGCTTCTGATGCTTTTTTCCCTTTTCCCGACTGTGTAGAAATTGCCCACGAAGCAGGCATCACAGCCGTAATTCAACCGGGGGGCTCTATCAAAGACCAGGCATCTATCGACTATTGCAACAACAACGACATAGCAATGGTCTTTACTGGGGTTCGCCATTTTAAACACTAATAACAAGTGCTTATGCTATCAATCAAGCTTTTTAGCCTGTGTATAGCTTACTTTGTTATCTTTACGGAAGTAGTAAATCAGTACTTAAAAATTTTGTAGGTTACTGTTGGCTATTCCAAAATATTTGCCTAGTGTAGTGGGTTTTTAATAAAATAGTGTGTTGAATACCTGACAGGTTAAAGCACTTGACTTAATACAAATATTAAATCTCAACTGCCTATACTAAAAGAATCTGATCGTAATAGCTGCCCGCTTTGGCTGTAATACACTTTGTTATACTTCGTTAATTTTAGTTAGCCGTAGCTGTGGCTACAACTGCAAAAATTACCTCCTATAACTTTGAGTTCTTGCCAAAACTCGACACTTATTTTGACCAAGTTCTTAAGGGTAAATACTATATCTGAAAAGTTTTATAAATATTGCAAAACTACCATGGGATTATTTGATTTTTTTACTGGCGACATCGCCATCGACCTTGGTACTGCCAACACTCTCATTATCCACAAAGATAAAGTTGTGGTTGATGAACCCTCTATAATTGCCATAGATCGAAAAAACAGTAAGGTAATTGCAATTGGCAAACAAGCCATGCAAATGCACGAAAAAACCCACCGGGAAATAGAAACTATCCGCCCTTTGAAAGATGGTGTAATCGCAGATTTTACTGCGGCTGAGCAAATGATTCGTGGTTTGATCAAAATGATCAACTCAGGAAGTCGTTTTTTCACGCCCTCTTACCGAATGGTGATTTGTATTCCTTCTGGTATTACCGAAGTAGAAAAAAGAGCGGTAAAAGACTCGGCTGAACACTGCGGTGCACGCGAAGTATATATGATACACGAACCTATTGCAGCTGCCATAGGTATTGGTATCAATATAGATGAGCCAGTGGGTTCTATGATTGTAGACATTGGAGGTGGTACTACCGAGATTGCTGTAATTGCCCTTTCGGGGATTGTTTGCGAGCAGTCTATCAAAACTGCTGGAGACGTGTTTACTCAGGACATTCTAAATTATATGCGTCGTCAGCACAACCTATTAATCGGTGAGCGTTCGGCTGAACGTATCAAAATGGAAGTAGGTTCGGCAATGGCTGAACTCGATGAACCTCCTGCCGACTACGAGGTAAGAGGGCGCGACCTGATGACGGGTATTCCTAAAACAATCAAAGTGAGTTATTCTGAGATTGCTTTTTGCCTTGACAAGTCCATCTCTAAAGTAGAAGACGGGGTATTGAAAACCCTGGAAATGTCTCCTCCAGAACTTTCTGCTGATATTTACAACAATGGTATTTATTTGACTGGTGGTGGAGCATTGCTCAAAGGTTTAGATCAGCGTTTGGCGCTTAAAACCAAGCTACCTATACATATTGCCGATGATCCATTAAGGGCTGTAGTACGAGGTACTGGTATTGCCTTAAAAAACCTTGAAGCATACAAACCAGTATTGATGAGCTAGAGTAGCCTACTTAATTGACACTGTACTAAGTTTTTTAGTGCTAATATACACCTTATAATAATTTCTTTTGTGTATATGTTAAAATACATAGAAGAATTACTTAGTGCTTGATTTTCAGGCAGTACTTGGTGTATATTAGCATTTTATTTTGAAGCATATCCAAGCTTTTTATTGTGAGCTTTGTAAAATCACGCGAGTTTGCCAGCAAAACAAATAACCAAAGGCTAACAAGGCAATACTTAAAATGGTTAGTAAGAGAATACCATCGTACCCAGTCCCTGGAACCCAATGGAAAACACCGATTTATCGGGCATCTTTATAAATATTGAGAGTAAGGGACATTTAAATTTGTCAGAGTAAAAAATATGCAATCGCTATTTTTATTAATCAAAAGATTCAGGACTCCCATTTTATTCCTGCTACTTGAAATTTTCTGCCTGATATTAATTGTTACCCGCAATAAATATCAAAACACTATTTTTTATAACATTTCGAGCGAGTATACCGGACAACTGTTAGGTGTGTCGAACAGTGTCTGGGAGTATTTCAACTTGAGAGATGTAAACGAAAAGTTGGCGCAGGAAAATGCCCAGTTGCGCTATTTGGTGGCAAAAAAACAATTTGCCAAAAATGCCCAGGTAGTCCCCATTCGCGATTCGCTTATTGTAGCACAATACCAATATGATGTGGCAAAGGTAGTTAACAACTCTACCCATAAACACAATAATTACCTTACGATTAACCGGGGGAGCCTACACGGTATAAAACCTGGCATGGGGGTCATTTCTCCAGAAGGAGCAGTAGGCAAGATCAAGTCTTGCTCTAAGCACTACTCTATTGTAGTGTCATTGTTGCACTCTAAAATGAGAATTTCGTCAGAAATCAAAAAGAACAATTCATTGGGCTACATACAATGGCAAGGGGGCGACCCCTCTCAAGCCAAAATGCTGGATGTACCCCGACATTTGAACGTAGTAGAAAAAGACACCATTGTTACTTCTGGCTATAACAGTACTTTTCCGGCAGGCATTACCATTGGTGTAGTAAAAAAAGTAGGTAGAAAAGCAGAAGAAACCTTTTTTGACATTGATGTACAGCTTGCCACTGAATTCAATCAGTTGTCTTATGTATATGTCATCAAAAACAGATTAAAGTTAGAACAAGAGTCGCTTGAGCGAGAGTCATTTGAAGATATAGATGAATAACAAAACCATAGTAACCCAAGTAGTATACTTTGTACTCTACATCATTTTACAGGTATTTTTTGCCAAAAACCTTGAGTTGTTTGATGTAGCTTTTTGCTTTGTATACATCAATTTTATTTTAAACCTGCCCCAGGACACCAAACGTGATGTTTTGCTGTTTTCAGGTTTTTTGCTGGGCTTTATAGTCGACTCTTTTTACAACACCTGGGGTATTCATAGTGCTGCCTGTGTGCTCATTGCCTTCATCCGCCCCTTTGTGCTAAAGGTAGTGACTCCAAAAAATGCAGGTGATGACAACGACCTGAAAGAACGAAGCCTGCTCAGGTTTAGTTTGTATGCCATCATTCTTATTTTTATACACCATAGTATGATCTTTTTTATAGAGATTGCACATTTCAAATTGTTCTTCCATACATTGGTTAAAATATTTTTTAGCACAATTTTCACTTTTGTATTAAGCGTTATTATTCAGTACTTATCGCCTAAAAAAGCAACAAAACAAGCATGAACGACAGTAGAAAATGGATTATATTGGGGCTGTTTACGGCTACCGGGCTTACCTTCCTTATCAAGCTGTTTATGATCCAGGTTTTGGTAAGCGACTATAAAATAAAAGCCGAAAGTAATGCCATACGTTCTATAAAAATATACCCACACCGAGGACTCATTTATGACAGAAAGGGTAAACTGTTGGCTTTCAATACGCCTGTATATGACCTGATGGTAGACCTTAAAAAAGTAAAAATAAAAGATACCCTTGCCTTTTGTAACTTTTTGAGTATTACCAAAGCCCAATTTGACAAAAACATGAAGCGGGTAAAGGTACGTGGCAAGCAACCCAAGGCTTTTTTGAAACAGATTTCCCGTAAGGACTTTGCTAAAATACAGGACAAACTCATTGACTACCCTGGTTTTTATGCCGAATCTAAAATTGTACGTGCTTATCCTCATAAAAGCCTGGCAAATGCCCTCGGATATATCGGAGAAATAAGTAAAAAACAGTTAAAGAAAGAAAAAGACACGGCTAATTATTACCAACAAGGCGACTACATTGGTATTAGTGGGCTGGAGGCTGCTTATGAAAAGTATTTGCGTGGACGACGTGGGGTAAAAATGGTGTACGAAGACGCTCGAGGAAATAAAAAAGGCGCATATAAAGGAGGAAAATATGACACCGCCTCGGTAGCAGGCAAAGATTTGGTATCAAGCATTGATCTTGCCCTGCAAAAATACGGCGAACAACTTATGCGCAACAAACGGGGAGCTATAGTAGCTATAGAACCTGCTACTGGTGAGGTTTTAACTATGATTTCGGCGCCTTCGTATGATCCTAACCTTTTGACAGGACGTGAGTTTTCAAAAAACTTTGGTCCCTTGTTGCTCAACAAAACCAAGCCTTTGTATAACCGTGCCATTCGGTCTAAGTACCCTCCAGGTTCTACTTTTAAGACAGTGCAGGCGTTGATTGGTCAAGAAGAAAATGTAATTTCATCACAAACGGTATTTCCCTGCAACAAAAGCCTGGTAAAATGTCACTGGCACCCCACAGTAGACCTGCAGCGCTCGATCCAACACTCTTGCAACCCTTATTATTTCAATGTGTTCCGACGCATTATTTACCAAAACAAACTGGTTGACAGTACTGGCGGGGTATCTAAAGGAAGTGATGGTAAAATTGGCTATGAAAAATGGCGGCAACACCTTTTGAGCTTTGGCTTGGGAGCCAAAACAGGCATTGACCTTAACAACGAAAAAGGGGGCAATGTACCATCGCTCTCGTTTTATAACCGAAAGTTTGGCGAAGGTAAATGGAAGTTTTCTAACATTTACTCTTTGAGTATTGGCCAGGGTGAGCTAGGAGTTACACCACTACAGATGGCAAATATTTCGGCCATTATAGCCAATCGGGGGTATTATTACACGCCACACCTCATCAAGGGGATAGGCAAAAACAAGAAAAAATTGCCTGAGTTTACCAAACGCCATAAGGTAACCATTGATCCTCAGTACTTTAAACTTATTATAGACGGTATGGAGGGGGCAGTAAAAGCAGGTACAGTAGCTGGTTATGCCATTATGCCCGACATTACCATCTGTGGCAAAACTGGTACTGCGCAAAACCCACACGGAGAAGATCACTCGGTATTTATAGCATTTGCTCCTAAAGAAAATCCTAAAATAGCCATTGCAGTATATGTAGAAAATGCCGGATTTGGGGGAACTTGGGCGGCTCCTATTGCTACCCTCATGATTGCCCGCTATCTAAAGGGGAAAACATTGCGCCCCAGCACAGAAAAAATGGTCATAGAAAAAAGCTTTATCAATTGAACACACAGGATAAAAAAAACGGGCTCAACTTCGACGGGATGGCAGTATTGCTATACCTGGCATTGGTATGTGTGGGCATTGTCAATATTTTTGCAGCCGTATACAAACCAGAAATACACCAGGGTTTTTTCGACTTTTCGCTCAGGTCAACCAAGCAAATGATGTGGTTTGGTTTGGCGGTGATCCTGATTGTAGTCATTATAGTGGTAGACATGCGCTTTTTCGAAGCATTTGCCTACCCTATATACATTACCCTCATATCGGCACTGGTGCTGGTCTTATTGGTAGGTTCTACCATCAATGGTTCTAAGTCTTGGTTTATGATAGGCGGAGTAGGTTTACAGCCCGCTGAGTTTGCTAAGTTTGCTACGGCACTGGCACTGGCGCGTTTTCTGCAAGTGCCACGCCCCCAAAGTTTGGGATTTTTTGGCAGAATTACCTGGTTTTTTTCTGAGCAAGTATTTGGTTTATCACGCATTGGGTTGGGTATTCCACGCAAGGCGCTCGAAAAGCTAGACACGTATGTAATAGCTGGATTTATTATCGCTATTCCGGCAGTATTGATCATCATTCAGGGCGATACGGGTTCAGCCATGGTCTTTGCTTCGTTTGCCTTTGTGCTATACCGCGAAAAAATTATTCCTCACTGGTTGCTCTTGGGGGGGTTCTCGGTGGTTACTTTGTTTTTCTTAACCCTTATTTTAGGGGTTTGGAACCTTGCCGTTGGCATCGCCATTATGACTGTCATCACTTTGCTTTTGTTTACTGAATCTAAACAACGTACAGTCATTATCATGAGTGCGGTGTTGGTATTTGGTTACATATTTAGCGTAAGCTATATAGTTAATGATGTGCTCAAAAAATACCAACGAGAACGAATCATAGTATTGATTAAACCAGAAAAAGCGTCTAAACGGGCACGTTGGAATGTAGACCAATCAAAAATTGCCATTGGTTCAGGGGGTTTTTTTGGCAAAGGGTTTAGACAAGGTACCCAAACCAAACTAGGGTATGTGCCTGAACAAAGTACTGACTTTATTTTTTGTACCATTGGCGAAGAACGTGGCTGGATAGGAAGCCTGGTAGTGATTTCGCTATATCTCTTGCTTATGGCAAGGCTCATAGCCATTGCTGAAAGGCAAAAAGACACTTTTGTGCGAGTCTATGGCTATTCGGTGGCTTCTATCATATTTTTTCATTTTGCCATCAATATAGGTATGACTATAGGGCTGTTTCCGGTGGTAGGCATTCCCTTGCCACTCATCAGCTACGGAGGCTCCTCTATGTGGTCTTTTTCTATTTTGATATTTATTCTACTCAAGCTCGACGCTCACCGCAAGCAAATACTGGCAAGACAGTAAAAAGCATCTCTACATTTTTTAGAAATAAATTCGCACAACAGGGAATGAATGTTTATATTCATTCCCTGTTTTTATGCTGAGAAGTTTCTGAAAAAATGATAAAACGTATTTTTAAATGGTTAGGCATTCTTTTGTTGGTATTGGCAATTGTATACCTGTTAGGGCCTACTCCTCCCTCTCCTGTGCTTGACACTACTTTGCCTAAAGTAACCAACAACCTGACACAACTTGAGCAAGAGGTAATCGTCAAAGAAAAAAAAGTAAAAGACCTAAGACCAGATAACGAAGCACGCATTGTGTGGGCTGACTCAGCTAAAAAACAAAAAACACCTTACGCTTTAGTATATTTGCATGGTTTTTCGGCTACTTGGGCTGAAGGCGAACCTGTACACCGCAATTTTGCCCGACGTTATGGATGTAACCTGTACCTGGCACGACTTGCCAAACATGGCATTGGCAATCAGGAAGCATTTGAAAACCTCACGGTAGACCAATTATTGACTTCAGCTAAAGAGGCATTGGCCATTGCCCAGCGATTGGGCGAGCAGGTCATCATAATGGCTACCTCTACCGGGGCAACTTTAGGGCTATACCTGGCAGCCCACCACCCCAAACTTGCCGGTATTATTTTATACTCTCCGCTTATAGACTTTTACTCTCCTGCACTTTATTTGCTCAATAAGCCGTGGGGCTTGCAAGTGGCTCGGTTGGTGTTTGATAGCAAATATTACGATTTTACCGGAGAAAGTAACCAAAAAAAGCGACAATACTGGACTACCCGCTACCGCTTTGAGGGTACTGTGGCACTTAAATCGCTGGTAGCAAATACTATGGACAATGGGCTGTTTGCCAAAATCAAACAACCTTTGTTTTTGGGGTATTATTACAAAGATGAAACACACCAAGACAAGGTTGTTTCGGTAAAAGCAATGAAACAAATGTATACACAACTAGGTACTCCTTCATATCAAAAAAGACAAGTGGCGTTTCCCAACGTGGGCTCTCACGTCATTGCCTCTTATATTACCAGCAAAAACTATCAAAGGGTTGCTCAAAAAACCTTTGAGTTTGCCGAAGAGGTGCTTAAGTTGAAGCCTGTAGAAAAATAATGCCTGTATACAGGGTTTGACCGCAATATTCGTTAATAATTCAGACAGAAGACAATCAATAATTATATATACCTAAAATATCTAATCAATTAAATCTTATCAGGCATTCAATGCCAACAGCTTTGAATGACAGGGTTACTTAACTAATTAAAAATACAATGAATTTGAGAAAACTATTACATCAACATGCACAACAAAAATACAAGCATATAGGCTTCGCTGGTTTTGGCTGGTGGTTGGTGTGCCTGGCTATTTTTATGGGTCATTGGGTGCAAGCTCAGCCTACCCAGCCTTGGGAACAGGTGTTTCGTAAAACTGAGCGTTTGTACAAAAAGGGGCGTTATAAAAAAGCGTTGCGTAAACACAAAAAACAAAAGAAAAAACTCACCAACGAAGTGCTACAAGCCTGGGGAAAAATTCAGGAGGCAAAGAGCCGGGAGGCTTTGGGGCACTTTGACAAAATGAATCAACTGTTGAATGAAGGGCTGTCTGCATTGCAAACCATCAAAAGCAGTGACTTTAAAAGCTACCTTGTGGGCACCTATAAAGCTGCAGATGTATACCTGGAGTATGGTTATTACTCAAAAGCCCGCAAGCTATTAGAAGACGCTAAGCAAAACTGGTTGTCACAACCCACTGGTGACGGTACTGCCAAAGATTCGGTAGGACTAACCGAAGTAAATCATCGCCTGGCAGTCACTTATATCCATATTGGCAAACTCAAAGATGCTGGTCAATTGCTGGATCAGGCGCTTCCTTTTTGGCAAAACCTGATTGCTAAGCCAGTAGCTAACAAGTGGGTACGTAGGTATTACCGACACCAGTACGTAAAGTTGCTGATTGCCCAAAGTATGCTCATGACCGACAAGGGGGAGTATGAAAAAGCTGCCAAGTTTTTGTTGGCAAAACGCAGGAAAGTAAGAAAGCTAATTTGGAAAAAAAGCCAAACTTATGGATTGTACCTTAAACAAATTGCCGATAACTATGCCAACGATGAACGCTATGCCCGCTCGATGCGCTGGTACAAAAAAGCCCTGAAAATAGCCAAGCCTAATTTATTTTTGACCAGAGGGTACATTAAGTCAAGTAAAACTTATTTGTCGGTGTATGATCAAACTATTCGAATGTACTTTGAAAACCGACACCCTATCAAGGCCAACCTACAGCAAGAATACCGCGACAAAATTATGTATGCATTTTATAGAGGCAAAAACATACACCGCCTGCGTGGGGAGTTTTTACGCGCCGAACGCTCTAAACATTATAATCGAGGTAGCCGACGAACCAAAAGAAGGTTTGATGAATTGCAACAGACTGATAGTACCTTGTTGCCCGTGTATCATCCCCTAAGGGTGCGGTTGGTAGAAGATCTGTACGACTTGCATATGTACAAAGAAGCTAACCTGATACAGGCCGAAAAAGATATTAATCATTTGCTTAAGCTACAAAAAGAGCTGATGGGTGAAGATGCCCCCAAATATGAGTTGTATAAGCTCAAATGGGCAAATTATTACCTACTACACGCAGATGATTTGAGCAATGCTGAAAAAGTCTTCGCCGAGAAAAAATACCAAACCTATTTGGATGAGCTCACCAAAACCCACAAAGACTACATTCCCATACAAAACTATATTGCTACCTATCATGATGTAAAAGAGGAGTATAAAAAAGCATTGGCGATTTTAGAAAATAACGTAAAAATACAGACAGAGAAGTTGGGGGCTGAAGACCGTGAAACCGGAAAACAACTCGCCAAACTCGCCGAAATGCAAATAAAGGTGGGGGATTATAAAAATGCGGAGAAAAACATAGAAGAGTCTATGGGTATTATCAGGTCAAAAATTCGCCGACGTTCGTTTGAGTATGCCGATGCATTGAGCACCGCCGCCCGTTTGTATGGCATTATTGGACAATATTATACCGCCGAACGTTTGCTAAGGCGAGCCCGCCGAATTTACTGGGGAATGCGCGCGCGCGACATTTCGCAACAATCGAAGTCGGTAGAAAATCTTGCTTTTTTGTACATAAGAATTGGCGAATACGCCGAAACTGAAGAGTTGCTCAATGAAGCAATTGAACAAAAAGAAGCCAAATATGGCAAAGAAAGCCGTAAGTTGGTCAATTTGCTCAACCAACTGAGTCAGTTGTACCTCATCACGGGCAAATATGCCGAAGCAGAAAAGCTTGCCGTGCGTGCATCTGAAATATCTAAAAAGGTATATGGACATACTACCATTCGTTATGCCGAAAGTATTGGGTTGCTAGGCTCGTTGTATTTGTCTATTGGCGACTACCAAAAGGCTGAAGAAAGTATTAAAGAGGTCATGGATATACGCAAAGCTAAACTAGGCGAAAACCACATTACAATGGCAGAAGCATATACTACCCTTGCCTTGGTGAAATTTAACCGGGGCGACCGGGATACTACCGAGGTAAAGCCTTTGCTGGAGAAGTCGCTTACTATTTATAAAACTACTTTTGGCGATCAACATCCTTTGTATGCTGAAGCGCTCAAAAACATGGCATATTATCACATAGACAAAAACCAATATGAGACTGCTTTTGCCCAATTGAATCAGGCAGACGATATTTGGCTCGATGCTTTTGGCAAAGAAAACGTAAACTCGGCAAGAGTGGCAATGCTTCGTGGTGATTTATACGCCAAAACTAAAAACTTTAGAAAAGCCAAAGCAGAATATCAGCGGGCACGCAAAATGTATAAAAAGGTGTTTAATGATGAACACCCTGAATATGTGCGTTCGTTGAGCAAAATAGGCAAGGTGGAGTTTGTAAGGGGGAGGTATCGCCAATCAAACAAAATTTTAGAGCAGGCAACCGATCAATACCTCGAATATATCAAAACTTACTTTCCAGTGTTGAGCGAAGGTGAAAAAGCCAAATACTGGGGACTGATACGGGCTGACTTTGAGTTTTATAATACGCTTGCTGTCAAACAGGCACACCGCAAAAGCCGACGCAAAAAGCTGTTAAGTAAAATGTATAACCATGCGCTGGCTACCAAAGCGCTGTTGTTGAGTTCATCAAGAAAAGTACGTAATCGTATTTTGAATAGTGGCGACCAACAACTGATAGATTTGTACAAGCAATGGGTAGATCGTAAGGAATTTTTGACTAGTATATTGTCGCTGAACGAAGACAAATTAAAAGAAAGCAATATCAAGCCTCGTAAAATTGAAAAGGAAATTGAGCAACTTGAAAAAAAACTCAACAAAAAATCAAACCTGTTTGCCAAAGGGTTTGAAAAGAAAAACTATACCTGGAAAGATGTACAAAAAACATTGAAAGATGGAGAGGCAGCAATAGAAGTTATCCGTTACCGGGAATACAATCAAGGGTTTACCGATTCGGTACGTTACGCGGCACTTATTGTAACCAAGAAGAGTAAGCGAAGCCCACAGCTGGTATTGCTAAGCAATGGTAATCAACTAGAAAACCGTTACTTGAGGTATTATAGAAACAGTACCCGTTTTCGTCGTAAAGACCGCTATTCTTATAAAAACTACTGGTTGCCCATAGACAAAGCGCTGGCAGGAATCAATAGGGTATACTTGTCGCCCGATGGTGCCTACAACCAAGTAAATGTATCTTCGATGCGTATAGCTGATACTACTTATGTGATAGATAAAACCAATGTAGTATTGGTGAGCAATACTAAAGATTTGGTGATAAACCAGCAAAATAAGCTGGCAAAAGCCAACGACAAACCTGCCGATATAAACAACCGGGCAGTATTATTTGGTAATCCGGTATTTTACAGCAACGACAAGATCTTAAAAATAGCTCGCTCGGCAAGCAAGAGAGGAGAAATCGGATTTATTAGTCGACTACCTGGTACTGAGAAAGAAATAAGCGAGGTAAACAAGTTGTTGCGCCAAAAGGGGTGGAAAACCCAGGTGTTTACTAACAATGTGGCTGAAGAGATCAACATAAGAGGCCTGCAAAATCCCAGGGTATTTCATGTGGCAACCCACGGTTTTTTTGTCAGTCACAAAAAAGATGACACTCCAGGGTCAGGAGGGTTAAGAAGCAATCAGATAACCAATGGACCTTTGCATCGTTCGGGTTTGCTTACCCACGGAGCGGGCGATTTGTTGGCAAAAACAAACAATTTTTACAGTAGCGATGGTATTTTGACAGCTTATGAAGCCATGAACCTCAATTTTGACAATACCGAATTGGTGGTGTTGTCAGCGTGTGAAACCGGGCTAGGCGAAGTTCAGATAGGCGAAGGAGTGTTTGGGTTGCAACGTTCGTTTTTGGTAGCAGGTGCCGATGTGTTGATCATGAGTTTGTTTAAAGTATCGGATGATGCTACCCAAAAGCTGATGAGTAAGTTTTATAAAAAATGGTTGGCCACTGGCAACAAGCGCCAGGCTTTTGTTGAAGCCCAAAAAGAGATCAAAGCAGAATACAAAGATCCTATATACTGGGGAGCTTTCAATATGATGGGCATTGATTAAAAAAACACTTAAACTTGAACGCAAGGGCAGTTACTCAAAAGAAGTGACTGCCTTTTTTATGTTTTTTTCCACCATAAGTAAAGCGGAAAAAATAAGATGTGCCAATAAAACAAAATATTTGTTGAGTGGGCGAATCAAAAACCGAGGCTACAGTTTTACTGTGCCAAGCTCTGCTTTAGCTAAACCTTTGCATAGCCCAAGCTATGGAACTGTTTTTTGAGGAAGTTCACTCGGCAAAGATACCGTTTTATGGCTCAGATTATTTTTGTAGGTTTACTAACTACCCTAAAGCTCGGCCACACCTTCGTTTACTTCATTGATAAAGCTCTGCAGGTTGGCTCTATACTTCAAGGCTTGCAACTTTTGCAAATACGCCTCAGCCGCCGCTTTGTCTTTATGTACCACCTTGATATCGGCCAAGTGTAAATACACCAATGCCTCGTTATTTTGAGTACGCACACCAAACTCCAGGGCTTGATTAAACAGGGTTTCGGCGGCATGAATATCATCTTTTGACATAGCCACAAATGCTTTGATAAAGTAATAGTAGCCTTTTTGACTTTTTGCCAGTCGCTCTGGTTGTTTTATTTCGCTCAAATACGCATTGGCTTTGTCATATTTTTGCCTACGCAACTGTTGCAAGGCCAGCCATACCGTGCCATTGCGATAATACCCCACCACTAACACCGCAATGCAGGCAATGTATAAAATGGTGCTGGGATAGTTTTGATAAAACAAAGAAAAAACAATGGCTAAAAGGGCTGCTGCTCCCAATAAAAGCCGAACCTTGAGTGTAAACATTGTATTGATTAAGTTGTCTATTTACAAAAACAGAAGGCACAAAGGTAATGAAGATGCGCTTTAGGTAGTGAAGATGTAGAAAATTATTTCTATGGATACACGAATGGTTTACTACCCATAAAAACCCTGTAAGAGTATGTTTAAATTTTGTCTTCAGAGTTAAAAATGATGAGTTTTTTGTGCTGACGAGATATATTTTTAAGTGAATAGCTAAAGCTATTGACACAAAAATTAACGAAGTCGGCGCGTAAAAACTGTAAGTCCCGAACTTGTATTCGGGGACACTTTTTTAGCCCAGATTATGATTTTTAAACATACTCTAAAGCCATACACAGCTTACAGGGTGATTCAAAAGATCAGTTTTGATAGTAAGTTATCCCATCGGAATATCATCCAGCTCTTTCAGATTTTTAGTCAATTGCTCATCAGAGTAATGGTGATCCTGGAGTTTTCCAGCAAAATAATCTTCGTACGCCCGCAAATCAAAATGTCCATGCCCACACATATTAAACAAAATCACTTTAGACTCGCCTGCTTCTTTGGCTTGATTGGCTTCGCGAATGGCACCCGCTACTGCATGCGTGGCCTCTGGTGCAGGTAAAATCCCCTCAGTTTTGCCAAATAAGACCCCCGCTTCAAAACACTCCAGTTGCTGAATGGCCTGAGCCTCAATGATTTCGTCTTTGAGCAACTGGCTTACAATAGCACCTGCCCCATGGTAACGCAACCCTCCTGCGTGGATGGTAGGCGGCACAAAACTATGCCCCAAAGTATACATAGGTAGCAAAGGAGTCATGCCTATACTATCGCCAAAATCGTAGCGGAACTCACCTCTGGTAAGCTTAGGACAAGAAGCTGGCTCAATGGCCAAAAAACGCAGATGGTCTTTGCCTTCGGTAAGCTTATGACGCAAAAACGGGAAGGTGATGCCGGCAAAGTTAGACCCGCCACCAAAAGGAGCCACTACCACATCGGGAAAGTCTCCCGCCATTTCCATTTGCTTCATTGCTTCCATGCCTATAATGGTCTGGTGCATGAGCACATGATTGAGCACACTGCCCAACGAATACTTGGTATGCTCATCTTGCACCGCGCGCTCTACGGCTTCTGAAATGGCAATGCCCAAACTACCTGGCGAGTGAGGGTCTTGAGCCAATATTTGCTTGCCTGCTTCAGTCAAGTCGGTAGGCGAAGCATGCACACTTGAGCCCCAGGTATTCATCATAATCTTACGATAAGGCTTTTGCTCATAACTCACTTTTACCATAAATACTTCACACTCCATGTCAAACAAACCACAAGCAAAACTCAAGGCACTCCCCCACTGCCCAGCCCCTGTTTCAGTGGTAATCCGCTTTACTCCTTCTTGTTTGTTGTAATACGCCTGCGCCACTGCCGTATTGGGCTTGTGCGATCCACTAGGGCTTACTCCTTCATATTTATAGTAAATTTTAGCGGGTGTATCCAACACCTTCTCCAGATCATAAGCCCGATACAAAGGGGTAGGGCGCCATTTTTTATAAATATCTTGTACTTGTTCGGGTATTTCGTGCCAACGTTCTTGCGAAACCTCTTGTTGGATAAGTGCCATTGGAAACAAAGGCGCTAAATCGTTGGGACCAATGGGCTGTTTGGTACCCGGATGCAAGGGAGGTAGCATCGGGTTGGGCATATCAGCCTGAATATTATACCATTGGGTGGGCATATCTTTTTCAGATAGCAAAATTTTGCGTGTTTTACTCATAGTTTTGAAAATAGGTGATTGGTAGCGGTAAGCAATTAGCCATAAGCTACAAGTAAATATAACTAACTCATTATAAAACATTTACACCTGATTATTAGGTGTATATCATTCTCTTGTAATATATAAATTTTAGAAGAAAAATGTTAACATCTGAGGGTTTTTAGTCAAGAAGAGAGCCTTACCCAAAAATCAATAATTCTATGCATATTTGCAGATTATAAAAATAGCATTTGCCAATAAATTCATTCACCCATGTTTTTACTCAAAACTCATACTGTCCCCCATGATGCCCCTTCTACCCGTCTGAGCGATTATGTTTGTGGCATTTTTGAACAACTTCCCTCACGCAAAGGGGTTAAAAAAGCCATCAAAAAAGGGGCAGTGCGACTCAATGGTATACCTGCTGAAACGGGTCGCTGGGTGCAACCAGGCGACATTATCACATTGGTAGACTTGGAAGAAACGCCACCAAAATCTTATGAGTTTGACTTGGAAATTGTACACGAAGACGATCATTTTGCGGTTATAAATAAGCCTGCTGGAGTAAAAGTAAGTGGAAACCAATACCGCACTATAGTCAATATGTTGCCTGGCAATGTGCAACCCTCTCCCCTACCTGATGCACTGAAATGGGCAAAGCCTGTACACCGACTAGATGTGCCTACCAGCGGGCTGTTGATGGTGGCAAAAACCGCCCAGGCACATATGCACCTGGGGCAACAACTGGAACAAAAAACCATCAAAAAAACTTACCATGCCATAGTAAAAGGAACTCCCACTGTACGAGGGCATATTCGTACCCCAGTCAATGGGCAAAGCGCCCACAGCGAGTTTGAGGTATTGCAAACTGTACCCTCGCTTCGCAACGAAACTTTGTCGTTGGTACGTCTATCGCCTCATACTGGGCGCACCCACCAATTACGCATTCACCTGGCAAGCCTGGGGCATCCCATTGTTGGCGATACCACATACGATGAAGCAGGTAATACAATGCTACACAAGGGCTTATTTTTGGCGGCTACTTCATTGCAGTTACAACACCCAGCGCTCACTCAAACCGTTGAAATCAGTATTGATATTCCTCACAAATTTGCCAGTTTGCTCGAACGCGAAGCCAGAAGATGGGAGAAATTTAGAAGTACCTAAATAACAGACAATAGTTGTATGCTTTGCCAATACATTGCATAACTTGACATATCCTTTACTAAAATTTGCTTTCTGTAAAAAATATCTGAATTTTTGAAGCTTGGTACACTAAATAAAACGTCGTATGTTTGCTATACAAGAGGTGATACACAAATATGGTGATAAAACAGTGCTCCAAGCCCCCAATTGGTCAGCCGCTCAAGGCGAACAATGGTTATTACTGGGCAATTCGGGGAGCGGTAAAACCACGTTATTGCACATTCTGGGGGGGCTGCTCAGGCCTACATCGGGAAAAGTACAAATGGCTCAGCAAAGTTTACACACCTTACAAGGTTCCCAGCTCGATAAATTCAGGGCAAAAAACATTGGCTTGGTTTTTCAAAAACCCCACCTTATTCAAACCCTTACTGTATTAGACAACCTTTTGCTGACGCAATACCTGGCAGGTGTCAAACAAAGCAAAACAAGGTGTATGGATGTGCTGGAACAATTGGGCATGCAAGCCCATAAAAAATCGTATCCCAATAAGCTCAGTCAAGGCGAAATGCAACGCGTATCGGTGGCGCGGGCAGTGCTCAATGCTCCCAAAGTGTTGCTTGCCGATGAACCTACAGCAAGCCTTGACGACCATAACACAGTACAGGTCATCAACTTGTTGAAACAACAAGCGCAAGCAGTTAACGCAACTTTGGTGATAGCCACTCACGACCAAAGGGTAAAAACAGAAATAAGCCAAGTGTATGAACTGTGAGTAATGGCTAATATTGTTGTGATGACAAAGAGACTGTATTGTTTGATGGGTTCAATGATTTGTAGCCTTTTTAATTCATCATTACTCAATCCTAACTGCCCACGTTCTTTTAAGTCTTCCTTTAGGAGACTTAAAAGTTTGGATGAAGCAGACGTCCTGCTTGCGGGACACCTAACGCACAGAACCCTGTCAGCACTATGAACTAATAACTAAAACATGAACTTACTCAAATTAAGCTGGAGTTACCTCCAAAAGAAAAGACTCAATACCTTCCTCAACACGCTGTTATTGGCGTTTGGGGTAGGTATCATTATATTCTTATTGCTGGTGTTGCATCAGGCAGAAGAAAAACTTAGAAACAACGCCCAAGGTATAGATTATGTCATTGGCGCCAAAGGCAGCCCATTACAACTCATTCTCAATGCAATTTACCACTTGGACAGCCCTACGGGTAATATTCCACTTTCTGAAGCCAACGCCATTGCCCGCAACAAACGCCTGGTAAAACGAGCCATTCCGCTTGCCTTAGGCGATAGCTACAGGGCTTACCGCATTGTGGGTACCACCCATGAGTATGTCGATTTTTATCAATGCAAAATAGCTGAAGGCAAGCTTTGGCAAAAAAACTTTGAGGTAACCATAGGAGCCACTATAGCCCAGCAACTGGGGCTAAAAGTGGGCAGTAAATTTTATAGTGCGCATGGGTTAGAAGACGACGAAGATCTTGCCCACAAAGACCACCCATTTATAGTAAGCGGCATTTTGGCACGTTCGGGCACCGTAGCTGACCGCCTGATACTAACCAACATTGAAAGTATATGGGAGGTGCACGGGCAACATGATCATGATCAAGAGGAACATGGGGAACATAAAGGACACCATGAAGCGCATAAAACCGACTCGACACATACTCAAAACCATAACCCTTTTGCGCAAAAGAAAGAACAGGGAGAGCATAAAGGACACCATGAAGCGCATAAAACCGACTCGACACATACCCAAAATCATAAACCTTTTGTGCAAAAGAAGGAAAAAGAAATTACGGCGATGCTCATTCAACGCCGCTCGAACATGGCTATAGTCATGATTCCGGCAATTGCCAACCGAAGTAATAAAATACAAGCAGTATCGCCCGCCCGCGAATACCTCAACCTGCTCGAAAACATAGGCATAGGAGCCGATGTATTACAATATTTTGCTTACATCATCATTGGCATTGCCGGGCTAAGTATTTTTATTGCTTTATATAATGCTCTTAAAGAGCGGGAATATGATCTTGCCATTATGCGTACCCTGGGAGCTACTCGCCTCAAATTGTTTACCCACATTATTTTAGAGGGCGTTTTATTGGCAAGTGTAGGGGCTGCTTTAGGTCTTTTGTTGGGGCATGGGGCAGTAGAGTTTACTGGGCAGATGATTAGCAACAGTTCGCAAATGTCGATCACAGGCTGGCAATGGCTCACCGCCGAACTAGGAGTCATAGCGCTGGTATTGGGAGTTGCCTTATTTGCCGCACTTATTCCTGCTATACAAATATATCGGATTGACATTTCTAAGACTTTGAGTCGATAGGTTTTTAATTACGAGTAGGTCAATTACGAATGAGGGAATTACGAACCGACCAAAGGGAGCTCTGCGTAAGCTAATTACGAATGAACGCGAAGCGACTACGGTCTACCAACTCCCAACTCCGGAATAATATTCAATTACGAATGAGGGAATTACGAATTACGAATGAAGGCAAAGCCAATATGGTCTACAGACTACTAACTCCGGACTAATATTCAATTACGAATGAACGCGAAGCGACTACGGTCTTCCATCTACCAATTTCATAATCTACTGATAATCAGGAAGCTATTTTTTGTATTTGATAGCCCATTCTTAGAGCTT
>NZ_CANLRP010000098.1 GCF_947493425.1 uncultured Microscilla sp.
TCTCCTCCGAGCTTATTCTACGGTTATTAATGACGCATTGTCCAGGGCTTAAAAGAACCGTGCAGGTGTTAAGTCGGGGGAATTAAACCAGCGAGCAAGGAAGTCGAAAGACTTCCCCCTATTAAAACTTTCAAGTCTCCTTCGGAAGACTTAAAAGAGCGGTGTGTCAAGCCTTCCCGCAGGGCGACTTGACACTATTGATGAATAGAAGTCTTCTGACTTCTCCTCCGAGCTTATTCTACGGTTATTAATGACGCATTGTCCAGGGCTTAAAAGAACCGTGCAGGTGTTAAGTCGGAGGAATTAAACTAACGAGCAAGGAAGTCGGAAGACTTAAAAGAGCGGTGTACCTCCCGCAGGGCGACTTGACACTATTAATGAATAGAAGTCTTCTGACTTCTCCTCCGAGCTTATTCTGCGATTATTAATAACACATTGTCCAGAGCTTAAAAGAACCGTGCAGGTGTTAAGTCGGGGGAATTAAACCAACGAACAAGGAAGTCGGAAGACTTAAAAGAGCGGTGTGTCTTTACCAATTGGTAAATTCCGCTGGGGCGGTCGAAACCCTAAAACAAGTCGTTTTTTGGATCTGTGAGGACACAAATCAGGGCGAAAAATAGTAGGGTAGAGTAGCCTTTGCTTGATACAGCACCGAGTTTACCCCTAAACAACTACAAGCCCCCTCATCTGTACCAATACAATGAGGCCAATCTCTGATTAAAAATCAGCTTCAATCATATAACTTTTACCGTTGTTGCCTACAATATGAAATATGTTGTTAAGCTTAAAAATATTGCTTGCAGTGCTTCCTGCATACTCGGTCAGGCGGGTAGAGGCAAAGGTGACAGGATTAAACACCGAAAAATAATGGGTAGAGTTGTCGTTGGCTTTTTTCGAGAAGTAATAAATTTGGTTATTGGCAGTAAACGTACTCAAGACAGTAGTTTCGGGCAACTTTCCCGATATGTTGGTGGCCAGGGTGAGTGTTTTGGCTACTGGTTCAAACCGATGGATTGCCTGGGCACTGTTGGCAAAGTTGGTCAATATGATATGTACCTTGTCGCCCGCCATTTGTGCCAAGGCTACTTGATCGTAGTTGTTGGTAATTGCTGTGTAGGTGTTAGTCACCTTTTGGGTGGCAAGGTCTATTTCCGACACATTCAAGTTTTTGTTTTGGTCATTGCCTGCAATGGTAGATATACTCACCACAAACAATTGATTGTTGGCTACAAACAGCCTTGTACCTTCAGCCTCTATAGTAGCATTGGCAGTGATGGCACCTGTGTCGAGGTTGATGTTATAAAAATGCCATTTCGATGCCTCAGGATAACCCACATAATACTGGCCGTTGAGTGTAAATGTGCTGGCAAGCTTGCTATCAAAAAATGCCCCTGCCAACGCAGATAGTTGATTTTCTTTTTTAATGCTCCACTCACCACTTTGCGGGTCATACTCCCATAAATAGAGCGATTGTGACGACAAGTTGCCTCCAATAAGGTAACCCTTGTCATTGGCAGCAAAACCCAGTTGGGTATTATTGCCAAATTGTGCCTGAGAACTATTGATAGGGGTGAAACGCCCCAGGGCATTGGCGGTCAAGGTGTTAAACTGTACCGTATCTGTTTGAATAGTAGTATCTGGCAGGGTGAGCAGGGCTGTAATGTAGTGAGTGTTGTTGGGCATAAGCCCGGTAGCCCTAAAGGGCAATACATCGCCTTGGGTAAAACTCTGGGTGCCAAAGTCTGCCAAAAATTCTACCGACAACGAAAGGTCGGGGTTGATACTGTGAACAAACCGAATACTGTAGGGAGTAGATACACCACTTTGGGTAATGTCTAATATAGCGCTGGCCTGGCTAGTAGCATAATAATCTGTTCTGAGGCTAATCTTAGGGTAAGCTACAGTAGAGCGAACCACTATTTCTTCTCGTTTTGGGGTACATTGCCATAGCAAAAAGGGCAAAAGTGTAATAAAGAAAAGGCTGGATGATCTTTTCAGTTTTTTTTTCATATTGTCGTGAAGTTATACTACTTAACCCTCTTGCTTAAGTGGGTGGTTTTGAGTGCAAAAGTAAAAGAGCTCAAGATAAGTTCTTAATCTTTTAAGATTATAAAAGTACAAGTGTATGAGGCATCGGGTAAAATGCTTGTTTTATTGAGTACAAATTGCGCCGCATACTGCGTGCTTGCCCTCAATTGGCTAAGCCATAAAGCCTTGCATACCTTGTAATCATCTGCAAAAATAAAGTATATCAGAAAAACTAAAGTGTGTAGGCACTATATTGTTTGAACAAACCCATAAAAACTAAAAGACTCACCCTGATTTTGACTTGTCGTCCAAAATTAGGGTGAGCACAATATATGTATGATGAGCCACTAACCAATAAACACATAACCCCACTGAAAATAAGCATATTATAAATCAACATACAAGTATGTATTGCTCTCTACAGTATTTTTATTTTCGCTGCATACAACTGCCACTTTTTGTGCCAGTATTGGTCTTTAAAAACTACATCCTGTAAAAGTAAAAGTGACCGTGAAAAAGAACCTTTGACCAATCACTACATCTTTGTTGTTGTAATTATATTGAAAGCCTTCATCTGAAAAAGCCACCGTTTCTACATTGCGAATACTGTTGATTGGCAGAAATCCTCGCCACTCATAATCAAACATTCTGATGTCTTGAATGGGAAGTGGTTGGGTCCATTGATCACGAAAGTGGGCAATAAAAAAGCATAAATCTTCTTGGCCAAACAAGGCATAAGGGCTCAGTTTATCTTCATAAGTATACTTTCTGAGCACAGTACCCAACTGGTTTTTTACTTCAGTTACGTTTCCTCTGGCATCATAAGTATAGAAGAATTCTATCCTGAGAGTTGTGGCGGTGATGTCTGAATAAAGCGCCCAACTTGTGCGCTGTCCCTGGGCGTTATAAGCAAACTTCCAAACCTCTATAAAATTATCGTCTTTGTTAGTAATTTGTATGGTAGTGAGCAAGTTGGCACTGTAAGTATAGGTATAGCGATACTTGATAACATTATCCAAAGTATATACCACCTCCTTGATGGTATTGTCGCCATTATAGTTTACTTTATAAAAAGAATTGGTGCGCTTGTGGTAACTAATGGTTTCGAGCCTGTTTTTCGTATCATACGTAAAAGTTTGGTCAAACGCTTTGGGTAAAGTGTTGGTCACAAACTCTATTTTCCCCAACTTACAGCTGTTACTAATACAGGGCTTTACCTCTACAGTAGAAGAATATCCAGAAACCTGATCCAGCCTTTTGGCACGTATACGGTAGTAATAAGTTTGCCTGAAATCAAGGGTAGTTACTTCATGTGATGTACCTGGCACTTCTTTGTCTTTATAACCTGGCAAAAACTCCTTAAACTCAGGGTCAGAAGCCACATCCAGCAAAAACAAGTTTACTTCAGGTCCCTCGTTTTTTTGCCAGTTGGCGGTAAAGAAAAAAGCCCGTTGATTGCTGGGTGCTTGAGGTATAGGTGCAGGCAAAGCATTGGTGGTCACAGACTGAATGTTTGAGTACTCAGACGATGATTGTTGTTGCTCTGCTTTTATACGATAAAAGTATGTTTGGTCAATCAATAAACCTTCTACCAGTGCGCTTGTGCCAGTGAGTTTGCTCATTGTTTTGACAATGTTGGTAAAGCTGTCATCAGTAGCTACTTCTAAGGTGTAGCTTAGAGCGAAAGGCATTTCTTTCCAATTGGCTCTAAAACTCAAGGGTTGAATATCGGTAGCCTCATAAGCCACAGGTTTGTCCAGACCAGTAGTAGTTACCTTAATTACATTAGAGCTTCGAGATGTTTGGTTAGAGATTTGAGCCCGTACCCGGTAATAGTAAGTAGAAGATGATTCGAGTGAGGTAACCACAATAGATGTTCCATCATCAACTGTTCTGTCTTTATAATTGGGCACAAACTCAGTAAAGTTTTCATCCAAAGCTACATCTATTTCGTAGCTGTTAGCGCCTGTTACTTTTTGCCAATTAGCGTTAAACCCTGCGGCATTAATTGATGTAGCATCTAGTGCTTTGGGTAATGGTAGTAAAAATTCTTTCTCGAATAACCTGCAACTATGCAAGATACAAGATAGACAAAGTAGTAGTAGAAATAGTTGTTTAAATTTTAGCATAATTACCTATTATATAGCAGTGTATGTAGCAGACCAGTTTGTACACTTGAATTAATAGTTCAGGCCTTTTAAGAAACGAGTTCTTTTACCTACATCGTATTTTCTAATGCATACTATTTTTTTTAAGAAAAAACGAGATTGGTTTCTAGTACCCCACTATGGCTATGCTCAATTTTTGAAGATCGTCAAAAAGCAAAACCTAGCCAATTTTCCACTTTACTTACTTAAGAAGCTAGGGTACTGGTAGAATGTATTGGAAGTGTATGGCTTGTTATTAGAAAAATATCAAAAAGCTTGATTGATGGGGTAAAACTAAATAAAGTACCTGGATGTAGTATTGAAACTTTATGATGCAATTATACTAAAAATGCTCGTAAAATACTTGCTTAATGTAATTAATTCGGTGATTTTTCATAAAAAAAGAGGTGCATGTCTTTCACTCTTTGCTTTGATAATTCCAGTAAAAATACAACTGAATGTAACAGCAATAGTCTACAACACCAACAGGTACAAGTCCTTAGATATCGATGCTTCAAGCTAAATACTGTTCCAAAGGCAACTCTATTAGGGAAGCCCACAGGATAGTACATTTTTGTTTTCTTAGATGTATTAACAAGCTTGTAAGCCACTTCATAACTGTTGACTTACGCACCTGAATAAAAGCATCAGCAAACAGAAATACCATCGTTTTCGAAAAAAAGCCCTACAGTAACCTTACTATAGAGCATTGACATATATTATATTTTTTGTATTTGTTTTAACTTCGGTTAATAATTTGGTTGAGCACAAACCTACTCATAGCGTCATTTGCCAGCGTTACATTACTATTCAAAATCAAATTACCCAAAATACCAATGGCTTCTTTAGTCTTGCCCTCTTTATCAAGTACCAATGCTTTGTTAATCAGTAAATTACCCTCTGTTTCTGCATCTGGATTTTGGGCCAGGCCAGTAGCTATTGCCTTCATTCTTTGGGTGCTGTCATCGTGCAGGATAGCAAGCTCTTTCCAGGCAGGGGCAAAGTCGGGGCATTTTTGAACTATAGAAGAAGCGATCTCTAGCTTTTCCTGTTCGTTGTCTGTCCATTCTATTTTAAGGTAAGCAAGGTACAAGCCAGGTGGAAACCGTCCATCAAGTTCACCTTCCAGGGCATAAATAGCTGTTTTGGCAGTAAAAAAACCACGAGGCTCCAGTTCATCAGTCAGTCGGTAATATTGAAGTGCTTGTTCGTAGTTTTTTTGCAGCAAATAAGTAAAAGCAAGGTCATACACTGGGTAAGGCCAATGGTCTGCCATTAGGCAAGTCTTTTTCAAAAGTTCAATTGCTTTGTCATAGTTTCCGTATTGTTGTCCTTCTTGTCGGGCTTTTTGATGAAGCTCAATGGCCTCAAAAGGAATTTGTTCTCGCCCTATCAACGCAAAGTCAACGTGTCCTTTGGTTACGTAAGCCAAGTCTTCGCGTGTAATACGATTTCCTTGTTCGTCCTCAAAAATAACATCATTACTCATAGTAGTTTGATTGATTAAAGTGTGATCGTCCAAACTAATAATACGCATTATTAAGACAATAAACAATTAGCAAAGAAGGAATTAATCCTGTGAACTCATCCCAACTTTTTATTTTTATAAAACTTGTTAAGTCCTAATGCTAAAATGAGATTTAATAACAAGCTTCTTTTATTAAATCTCATCTCTAGCTCAAGACTCGTCGAAACTCTAGCACCCCCTAAGGAAAAAGTTGAAATTCGCTCAAAATATTACTTTTAGAATAAAATTTGTTATTATTCGTTTATAATTGCAGAGTTAATGGTAATCAGCACAAACAACCAAATAAACATATTTGTTAGAGTTGTATTAAATCAAACATCAATTATATGTCAGACGAAGAATATCACATATTTACCGGAAAAGAAGAAGTCAAACGTCCCTCTAAATTATTATTATTAACAGAGCTGGGTCGGGCAAGCTTTGGACTGGGGGCTTATTTTATGTCGTTTCCCTGGCTACAATTCATGCCCAAAGGCGATGAACATCCGGTGTTGGTGCTTCCTGGCTTTATGACTACAGACACCACTACTGCCCCTTTACGCTTTTATCTCAAAAGCCGTAACTACACTCCTTACCGCTGGAGAATGGGGCGCAACCTTGCTAATTTTCACGAAATAGAAGAAAAAGTATACGATCGCTTGTTAGAACTCAAAGATATTCATGGTCGCAAGGTAAGTATTGTGGGATGGAGCCTGGGCGGAGTATATGCCCGCGAAATAGCCCGCCGTCACCCAGACGCTGTACGCCAGGTAATCACGCTTGGCTCTCCGTTTGGCGGAATCACCGGAGAAAACAACATCGAGTGGATCTATGAAATGGTCACAGGACGCAAGGTGTCTGAAGTAGATCACATACCTGAAGAGGTTGTATGTAATATCCCCAAAGCTCCTCCTGTACCTACCACAGCCATTTATACAAAAGGGGATGGAGTAGTGGCCTGGCAGCATTGTATGGAGAAAAAAGAAGGACCAATTACCGAAAATGTACAGGTAACTGGTAGTCATATTGGTTTGGGACACAACCCTGCCGTGCTTGCCTGTATTGCCGAGCGGCTCAATCAACGCGAAGGTGAATGGATTCCTTTTAAGCATACTACAATGGGTAAGTTGTTTTATTCACATTATTTTTAAACAAGCAACAAGCCTCAAGCAAAAAGCGACAAGTGTCTATAGTGATACTTATCGCTTTTTTACTTTAGTACTAATCCTATTGAACAACCACCACTACCTTGTTTCTACTTACCTAACGAGGCTTTTTGTTCAAAAATAAATGGTCAATTGACCGCACAATCATCAATAAGAAAATGGGAATGAGTGAGTAGTGAAATTGTTGTGGAAAAAATGACCAGGAAGCAAGCAACAATGAAGTCATAATGAGCATCATACCAAAAGTAAACTTGATCCGACGGTTGCGCCACACGGCAAAAGCCAGGTAAAAATATAAAGGGTTTGCCCACAAAGCATTAAGATTACGTTGAGTAGCGTCATGATCGGTAGCAAACCACATGAGCAATACAAAAATGCCTATAAAACCCGTAATTAGTAAAAAGAAACCGTCTAATACACGCTTTAATCGGTTACTCTTAATGAAGAAGGTAGACGCCAGTGCTATACCAAACAATGCCCAAAATATGTACAAGGGTTGATTAAAACCCGGATCTGGGCGGTCTATGGTATGAATGCCTTTTACCAAATAAGTGGGTTTACCCAATAAAGGTTCTCCATTAGGTTTTTTCCATTCGCTCATATTATAATATAAATAATAAGGCAAAAACATCTGGCTCAACACATCGGTTTTTTTGTCGGCAGGTAACCCCAAAATCAAGTCAATGCCTAAATCGAGCCAGGGCTGATCGGCAATGTATACATCCAACATATCACGAAAAGTGCTGTCTTTTTTGGGTGTGGGATAAGTAGGGTTAAATTCACGCTTGAGGATGTCTCGGATTTGAGTAGCACAATTATTATAGAAAAAATCGTACATGTAATACCGTTTATTCTCGTCGTTGTAGTTGTCTTTGAGTATTTCCAAAAAACGGGTTTTCTCGGCAGGACTCAAATTCAATTGCTGCTCTATTACTTCACGTTTGCCTTTTCTATATTCATATAAAAACTTGTCGGTAGGATAATACAACACCATATACTTAAGCATGCCTCTGGCAAATTTCACATAAAAATTGGGGGTATTAAAGTTAAAAATACCATAGTTATACACCCAGTCTATGCCTTTGACTGGATCGACCACCCGGATAGAAGTATGCCCAAAAGAAGCATACAGTGCCTCACCAGGAGCGCAAGTCAATATACTTACTTTGGTTTGAGGTGAAAAGGTAACATTTTGACTTTGGGTGCTCAAACTAATTACCCCCAGCATCAACAAAAAAACAAGGTTCTTTAACACGGCTTTTTTGGAAAAGTTAAAACTCTAAGAAATTTTGGTGTACACGACACACACCTTTCGCATTGAGGAATACCAACAAATCTCTGTATTCTCCCAAAGGCTACAAATATACAGGTACATCTTTAGGAAAAAAAGCTACTGTACGGCGTTTTATATCAATTCAAAAATGGTTTGATAAAAATCACCATACCAACCAATTACAGCAGGGAAACATGTAATTTTGAAGTTGCTTTATTTTTAGGTTTACTTTTTGCAGTGCAGTTGCGCATAAGAATACCCTTTTAGTAAGTAAAAATTAATCATTAGACCCTGTAAAATAAAAATAGGTGCTCTACCCTGCTAATATTACTATCTTATAATAATAATAATAAAAACACAAGGAGTGGGATCAACCATAGCATATATGTGCTCACAACCATTCCCCAAATAAAATCATTTAAAGCATTAAGCAATGTCACAAGCATTTTCGGTGAGGGGTAATTTGGTAGATATTACCGAAGAGAAAATTTACCCAGCCCAAGTTCAAGTTTTAGAAGGAAAAATAATATCTATAGAAAAAATAGAAACCCAGGAAAAACTGCCCTACCTGTTGCCTGGTTTTGTAGATGCTCATGTTCACATAGAGAGTTCTATGCTTACTCCAGCAGAGTTTGCCCGTATGGCGGTAGTACATGGCACAGTAGCTACTGTGTCTGACCCCCACGAAATAGGCAATGTAATGGGAGTAGAAGGGGTAGAATATATGATTGAAAATGGCAAGCGGGTGCCATTCAAGTTTTATTTTGGGGCACCATCGTGTGTGCCTGCCACTAAGTTTGAGACTGCCGGAGCTGAAATAACTGCAGAGCAGATAGATGAATTGATGAAAAAACCCGAAGTAAAATACCTTGCCGAAATGATGAACTGGCCAGGGGTTTTGTTCAAAGATGAAACTGTTTACAAAAAACTTGAAATAGCCAAAAAACACAACAAACCTATAGATGGGCACGCACCAGGGCTCAAGGGAGATCAAGCCAAACAATATATAGATGCGGGCATCAGTACCGACCACGAGTGCTTTACCAAAGAAGAAGCCTTAGACAAGTTGCGCTATGGCATGAAGGTGATCATTAGAGAAGGGAGTGCTGCCAAAAACTTTGAGGCATTGGTTGATCTTATTCATAACCACAGTGCCAATATGATGTTTTGCTCGGACGACAAACACCCTGATAGCCTGGTAGAAGGACACATAGACGCTTTGGTAAAACGTGCACTAAGCAAAGGCATCGATTTATTTAAGGTATTGCGGGTAGCTTGTGTCAATCCGGTAGCACATTATAACTTAGAGGTAGGACAACTCAAAGAAGGCGATACAGCTGACTTTATTATGGTAAAAGACCTAGAGGATTTTAATATTCTAAAGACCTATATCAATGGTGAACTAGTGGCTGAAGCTGGCGAGACTAAAATTGAGCATCTGCAAAGCGATATTATCAATAACTTTAATACTTCTCTCAAAAAAGTAGAACAGTTTGAAGTAAAAGCTAAAGAAGGCTACGAAAAAATATCGGTAATTGAGGTCATAGACGGTGAGTTGATCACGAAACGTTTGGATGTAGAGGCAACAATCAAAGACGGGGTGGTACAAACCGATATAGCCAATGACATTCTTAAAATAGTCGTAGTGAATCGTTATCAAGAGGCAGCTCCTGCCGTGGCTTTTATCAAAAACTTTGGTTTAAAAAGTGGTGCCATTGCTTCGTCGGTTGGACACGACTCACACAATATTATTGCAGTAGGAGTAGATGATGATTCTATATGTGAAGCCGTCAATGGATTGATCAAATCTAAGGGAGGGCTTTCAGCAGTACAAGGCGTAGAATCTGCGGTGTTGCCTTTGCCTATTGCTGGGCTTATGACAGGCGAGGATGGTTATGAGGTAGCCCAACAATATATCAAAATTGACCAGATGGCTAAAAAAATGGGTAGCAAGCTTATTTCGCCATTTATGTCTTTGTCATTTATGGCACTGTTGGTTATTCCAGACCTTAAACTCAGTGACTTAGGCTTGTTTGATGGGCAAAAGTTTGAGTTTATAGATGTGTTTGTTCAGGACGAAACAGCCGAAGATCAAGTAGAAGCCATTACCACAGAAGAAAACGAAGAGGTGATCAAAAATAGTTCAGAAGAAACTACCACCTCGGACGAAGAAGCTGTTAATAAATAAACTAAATCAATACTTTACAAAAAGCCTGATGAATGATCATTCATCAGGCTTTTTGTTTTGGCTCTTATAAAGAATTGGGCTTAAGGGTTATTGTATGCTTATGTTTGCTCTTCACTAAGGCAACCATTCCGATAAATCGAGAACTTCCATTGCATTACAGTAAGGGATTGCCCCTACACTTATCACTTTAATTTATACATAAATACCTGTATATCAGAGATTTTAAAAACTTTGTACACTCCTAAAATGTATCCGCAGGATGCTTAATAAGAGCCTAAAATGATACAGGTTTATGCTTACAAAACGGCTATCGACCGAACACTATGGACTATTCAGCAATGCTTTGCATAATAATGCCACAAAACCAAGCGCCATAAGTGCCTACAGCATACCCCAACACCGCTAGTAGTACTCCTACGGGTGCCAATGATGGATGAAAAGCTGACGCTACTACTGGAGCTGAAGCCGCACCACCTACGTTTGCCTGACTACCCACTGCCACAAAGAAGAAGGGGGCTTTGATAAGCTTGCCTACGGTTATTAATATGATGATATGCACCAACATCCAAATAATACCTATTAAAAATAAGCCTAAATTATTGAAAATAGCGGTAATATCCATTTTCATACCAATAGAGGCAATCAATACATACAACAGAAAACTCCCCATTCTTGAAGCACCTGCTCCTTCGTAATTTCGGGCTTTGGTAAATGAAAGTATCAAACCTAAAGTAGTAGCAATGACAATTAACCAGAAAAAACCTGAGGTAAGACTAAACTTGGCAAGGTGTGGAGCATTGGTCTTGACAAAAGGCGCAATATTATCAGCGCCAAAGTGGGCAAAAGCCACACAACCAAAGGCTATAGCCATAATGGTAGCAAGATCGGTAAATGTAGGAATTTTGGCAATGCTCGCCTGATAGTTTTCTACCTTTTCCTGCACCTCTTTAATGGCCGAACTATCAGCTTTGAACCAACTATCTACTTTGGTAGAAATACCCGCTCCGTACAGTAAAAATGCCATCCAGATGTTTGCTGTGATCACATCTACCGTAATCATTGCCGAAAATAACTTATCGCCCACGCCAAATACTTCTTTCATAGCTGTTTGGTTGGCTCCTCCGCCAATCCAGCTACCTGCCACTGTAGTCAAACCGCGCCATACAGCATCAGGACCAGCCCCGCCTACTACATCGGGGGCTATGGCACTCACAATCAATAAAGCCAATGGACCTCCAATAACAATCCCTATGGTTCCAGCAAAAAACATAATAACGGCTTTGCTTCCCAAACGACGAATGCCTTTAAAATCAATGCTAATAGTGAGCAACACCAAACTAGCTGGAAGCAAATAACGAGAAGACACAAAGTATAGTTTGGACTCTTCGCCTGAGATAATGCCTAAAGAGTTGAATACAGAAGGGATAAAGTAACACAGCAACAATGCAGGCACATACTTATAAAAGCCTTTAAAACGAGGACTTTGAGACGTTTGAAACACAAAAGCCAAGGTCATTAAAAGGATGCCCAACACTACGGCATCATTGGTAAATAGAGGCTTGGTGGTATTGGCCAGGATAGATAAAAATATATTGTTCATGTTTTGTTTGTTACTTCAGGTAATTGGGTTTATAGTTTTTCAAGGTGCAAATATGACTATTTTAGTGAAAAAGTAGGCTTTTGGGCATAAAAAAATCCGGTGCCTTTGCAGACACCGGATATAATATTTATTTGATTCAGATGATCAAATCGTTAGCGCTTCATAATTCTCTTTTTAAGCACGATTTTTTTCATTCTGCCATTTTCTCTATAAGTAACCGCTACATCGGCTATATACAAGCCACGACGTTGGTATCTCATATTAAAGTATACTCGCTTGCTACCATAGCCTCCACGTATAGTTTTGCACCCAACGGTTCTACCATAACTATTAGCTATTTTTACGGTTACCCCATAGATGCGAATACGCTCACGGGCAGCTGTTCTATACAATCCAGATAAATCTACCCCAAGGTAAGTTCTTACTGGGTTAGGCAATATCTTGATGTTAGCCGCATTTGTAATACCACCTTTTGGACAACTACGAGGTCTTACTCTTACAGGAGTAGTCGCTTTGTTATTGGCAAGGTATGGATCATAAGTTGTGCTTGATACACTAGCAGATACATTGTGTACCCCAGGATCATTCATCAACAATTTCATTTGGAAAGTAGTATAACCACCACGTCTCAAACGTCTGATATCGCTTGCACTAGAATAAAGCAAAGTAGCCCCAGCAGGTACAATTTCTTTGATCTTCACATTTTCGGCAGTGTAAGGACCACGGTTGATTACAGTAAAGTAGTAAGTAACTGTACATCCTTCTACTATTGTTTTTGGGCAACTTCTTGGGATTACCTTAAGGTCAGCTTTGCGTTGAGGCAATACCAATGTACGGGCATGAGACTTATTGTTACTTAAATCCGGATCAACTGGTGAAGCAGATGTTACAGTAGCAATGTTAGTAATCATACAAGTTCGGGCAGCAACTGCTGCAACCGTAACAGTTTTGCTGGCATTTACCGCCATTGTACCCAAATCAATTTTATTATTTGTAAACGTTCCACCAGTTACCGACACAACGTTTAACCCATAAGGCAAATTATCAGTCAAAGTGACACCCTCAGCAGCTCTAGGGCCGTTGTTGGTTACTACGATTGAATAAGTAAGGGTATCGCCTACTCTTGCACAAGTCTTATCTACAGTTTTTACTACTTGTACGTCCGCTTCTAGTGGTAATGGTGGTTCTGGACAAAGGTTGTCTATACCATCTATAAAGAAGTCACCTGTACCTTTTCTACCAGTTCCTACTTCTTCCCAGAAGAACCAAGCTGCCGCACCAAATTTAAGGCTTTGACCACTAGCCATTTCACCTATTTGCAAACCAAACTGTTCGTTGGCTGGCATGTGAGTCAATTTAAATACTTGGTTACCACCTACTAATGAAATAGTAGATTTGGTACCGTCCATTACAAAATATTGCCATTTGTTAGTCACTTCTGGAGTTTGCTCAGGCATAGTAATTTTTGGACCAGTTGCGCTTCCTGCTTTTGTAAAGCTAGCATCTACCAAATAGCGAGCACCCATGCTTGAGCCACCACTACCTGTTACCGTAGCATATCCGTAAAGGTGAGCAGAAGAACCATCTCTTTTAACATCTAAGTAAGCATCTTTGTCGAAAGTCATGCGAGCAGTTTGACCGTCAATAAACAGGCTAGGCATCCACACTTGGTACTGATTACCTCTAGGGCTACCGTTGCTTACTGCGTAACGAATCGTTGCATCGTCTGGACAAGTAGAAGGACAAAGGTCAGTAATCTCTTTGATAAAGAAGTCACCTGTACCTTTTCTACCAGTACCTAATTCTTCCCAGAAGAACCAAGCCGCTGCACCAAACTCAACACTTTGCCCACTCGCTGCTTTACCTACTTGCAAACCAAACTGGCGGTTAGCAGGCATGTGGGTCAATTTAAATACTTGGTTGCCATCTACTGATGAAATTGTAGATTTAGTATCATCCATCTCAAAGTATAACCACTTGCTAGTTACTTCTGGAGTTTGCTCAGGCATCGTAATTTTGGGTCCCATGTTGGCACCTGCCTTCTTAAAGCTCGCATCTACCAAGTAACGAGCTCCCATGCTTGAGCCACCACTACCTGTTACGGTAGCATACCCATACAAACGAGCAGTAGAACCGTCGTTTTTGATGTCTAAGTAAGCCTCTTTGTCAAAGGTCATACGAGCGGTTTCGCCTTGCACAAACAAGCTAGGCATCCATACATGGTAGTTTTGACCAGCAGGGCTACCATTGCTTACTGCGTAACGAGTGTAACCAGTAGGACAACCTGTAGTACTATCATTGTTCTCTACAGTTACGGTGCAAGTTCCACAAGGAATCTCAGTATAAACATCTACTTCTTCGGTAATTTTAGTAACCTTTGTTTTCAACTTAGTAACCCCTTGCATATATACTGTACAATGTACATCTTCAAAGTCACGGTCACCACCACTTACGATGTCTTCAAAAACAATGGTCAACACTTTATCACCAGCTTTGGTTGGGTGATCAGAAATACCCGCTACTACGCTTTCTTTGTTGAATCGGTTCCACTCTTTGATAGAGTAAACTATTTTAGTTTCAGGAATATCATTCCAGCTGGCTCCCCCATCAGTAGAGTACTGCAGGGTAGTTCCAGAAAAACGCAACTTAGCGTTGGGGTTTTCAGCCAATGGGTTGTGAGGAGCAGTAGCACCCACCAATAAGAAACCCATTTGGGTTCCGGCAGGAACAGTACCTGGTAGTGTACCAGTAGTGTTTGCATTGCTTCTCAATCCATTCGCTAATATATAAGGATCTTTAGGTAAGCCATCTTCAACCTTAAACCACACAATTGTGTTGGTGAAAGCAATGGTACCTGCTTTAAAATCTACTTTAAGATTGGTCTCATCGGTCATTGTCTGCAAGTCAGGAAGGCTCACTCCCTTGTCAGACTCAGCTACTGTTTTACCATCACGGTCTAGCAGTTGCTGGCGCTCCTTAAACACAAACCAATCAAGGTTACGGGCATCAAACACTTTGCCTTCGTATACCTGAATAGTATCTATGCGCTCACCAACTTCTACAGTTTTAGTACCTGTTTTCACCACACAATAATCGCCTGTGGCTACCGTACTATCCTGAATATTATCTGATCCCATATCAAATACAATCTTGCCATTGGCAGGTATTTGTGTATGAAAGTCAACAGAAGAGTTAGCATCTACCATTATGTTACCAGTAGTATTGTTATCACCATCAACAATGGTATAATAAAGTACTACTTCTTTGTTGTAATCATTATTGATTTTAACCTGACTGTTTGTTTTCTCAATTCTGATTTTGCTACAAGTCAATGACCCACCATTACTTAAATCCTTCTTTTTCAAAGGAGTTACAGGTAACGAAGCCTTAACTACTTTTGTAGATGTTGTTTCATGTTTAGTTGTTAGTTTTGGTTTTTTGACAGTAACTGTCTTTTTGGTGGATAATGACCAGTTCTTGATAGATAGGTTATCAAGGTAACCACTCCTCTGTGCCTGTATTGAGAGGAGCCCAAGGGCCAATACGACCAATGTCGCTTTAATGGATGTTGCTACTTTTTTCATTTCGTAAAAATACTTAAATAAATTATTGTTTTAGTTGGGATAAAAAAAAAGAAAACATACCCAATTGCATGAATTTGCAAGGTATATTTCCTCAATACATAATTATGCTTTGCTGATGATTTTTAAACATTACAATTCGTTTTTATAGTAACTTGTATAGGCTGGTTCAACTAATGCATGGTTAGTCCTACTTATTATGTTTTGTTCTTGTGGTTAAATAAACCTACAAAATAGATTTATCGCCGATATAAATAGCCTGGTGTTTAGTTAAACTTTATTAGTAGCCTGCTTTTTTATGCAAAAAACAGGATTTGTTAATTTTTTGTGAAAAAAATTTTTTCGCAAATAAAATGAACTTCTCTGTGATTATAAGTTTGGCAAACTTACGTAAAATTATTGAGTTTGAACAATGTTTGAAGCTATTTTACTCTAAAAAAAGTATTGTATTTTTGCATTAAGAAATTTCCCTAGTAGATATACTAAAAACAGGTATAAACACACAGTAATATCTTAAAGTTAATTCGGTGGTTGTCACAGTTACACGATTAGTAACATTTGTTTTTACAAGTGCTGCTCATTGTGCAAAACAAGAAAAAATCGCTTACGATATACTCAGATGGATATATAGTGTACATTCTCTTTTCTCCTTCCCCTCAATATACCATACAATACCCACACAAAAAAACTTTCACTGTGCGTCTATTTTCCTGAACACATTGTACAAGTATCACTTGTAAAAAGCCCATACTAACAATCACATAATAGTACTTTTCAAATAAAAGTCATTCTAAAAACAAGGTAGCAAACTCCACCATACAAGAACTAAATCCAAGTAGGCAAGCTTAAAGAAGTATAAGGAAGAGGGCTTTAAACGGGGAAAAACCAAAAAGGTTGTTACAATATTCGTTGATACACGATATTATTATTTTGATTGCCCACCAAAGCTAAGTTCAATGCAAGGCATAAAAAAATCCGGTGCCTTTACAGACACCGGACATTTTATGAATCTATGAATAGCAAAAGTAATTAGTTCTTAATCACTTTTTTATCTATGATAGCAGTTCGGGTATCACCATTTACACCTTTGTAAGTGATAATACATTTCACTAAGTATAAGCCACTGGCTTTGTTAGTCATATCAAAATGTAGTGTTTTGCTGTCAAAAGCATCTTTGCCTACAGTTTTGCTGGCTAGTTTCTTACCATCAATATCAGTCAGCTCAATTTTTACATTGATTACTTGTGAAGCAGGTACGCTATACAACTTAGACACATCTACGCCCAGGTCTGTTCTCACAGGGTTAGGAAGTATAGTTACATTGTCTTCGCTGGCAACCTTGTCACCCTGATACTTTTGATATACTGAGCCACCCGCACACCTGATGGCATCTACATCAAAACCATTGGCGTTGGCATCAGAGAAATCAGCAGTATTGCTCACATCTACAATCTTGAAATACTGCGCCCATTTAAGGCTGCCAAAGTCAAATTTGGCATCTAAACAAGCCTCGCCTAATAGTACCCAATTGTTGCCATCCTGAGAAGCATACACTTTTGCTTTTTCAGGATTTGTAGAGCAATCACTAATCGGACTGTACTCAATGATCTCGAGGTCGTCATTGTCTCCGTTAAAGATTACATAGTCAAATTTAACAATCAACTCTCCACCAAAACCAAGTGATACAGCTTCGTTGGCATCATCAGGGTTGGTTATATCACCCAATGCTTTGTTAGGATCATTGCCATCATCCAAGTCAGTTCCATTTTGGTTCTGTCCAGGTTTGAACGATACCAGCTTGGCCGCTACACAAGAAACCAATGGGGCAGGGTCAAATGTATCAGGTATTCCATGCAAACAAGCCATTCCGTCTACATCAAAACCGTTGGCAGCCGCATCGGTAAAGTGAGTTGGGTTACTTACATCAATCACTCTCACATAAACCGCCCAGTTAAGCTCGCCTAAATCAAAGTCACTGTTAGCACCACAAGCTCTACCCAAGTATACCCATTTCTGACCATCCTGAGAAGCAAATACATCTGCTTTTTCGGGGTTGGTAGCACAAGTAGTACCTGCTGGGCTTGCTTCTACTATACGGAGGTCGTTGCCTGTACCATTCTTAATTGGCATTTGAAACTCCATTGTAATATCCCCACCAAAACCTAAGCTTGTGTAAGTACCTATAGCATTGGTTCTTTCAGGTTTGCCTACAATTTTAAACGGGTCACCCAAATCAGGTAACACAGGCGAACCATCTAAATTGGTACCTGGAGTATGATTCAATACTCCTGTGGCATAACACTTCTCATCAGAAGTATCAAAGGTAACCTCAGTGTCTACAGTGGCTGTATTATTTGCCAGGTTTGGATCTTCTACCGTGCTTGCCACACTTGAAGCAAGCTGATAAGTCCCTAGGTTATTCATCAACAGCTTCACCTCAAAGGTAGCCGAGGCACCCAACTCAAGGCTTGTGATAGTAGTATGAGTAGAAGACACCAAAGTAGCTCCTGCAGGAATCACATTGGCAATACTGATGTTATCAGCTTTGTCAGGACCATTGTTGGTCACAGTGAAAGTATAAGTAGCTTCACTTCCTTGGCCTATCGTTGCAGGACCTGTTCCGGTAATGGCAAGGTCAGCTTTTGGCTTAGTCACTACTACTGTTTGTACCGAAGAAGTATTGTTACTTGTATCCGGATCAACAGGAGAGCCCACACTCACGGTAGCAGTGTTTGTGATTGTTCCAATAGCAGTAGCGATAGCAGTTACTGTGATGGTTTTGCTTTCTCCAAGATTGATTGAACCTAAGTCCATAGTATCTTCTTCAAAAGAACCACCAGTTACTGACAAAATGTTCAATCCATCAGGAAGCGCATCAGTCAAAGTTACTGAATTAGCCTTTCTAGGACCATTGTTAGTAACTGTAATAGTATAAGTAAGGGTATCACCTACGTTTGCTGTGGTTTTGTCTACAGTTTTTACCACCTGAACATCTGCTTCATCTGGTGCATAATAAATATGCTCCCAATTCTGATCTCCACAAGGAGTACTGATATTGAAAGAGATATTGGCTTTAAATAAACCAGAACCATCAGTAGCTACATTCCCCCATTGACCTTTTGGAGGAATAGGAATCGTAATCTCATAGGTTCCATCCTGAGTAAAAGTACCAGAAACCTCCACTGCCTGAACTGAAGGGTCAGTTGGGAAAGTAAGCTTCCAGGTATAATTTACCGAATCAGCAATATTAGCAACGGTTACAGTTACCTTATCATCCTGACCATTCCAAACAGTATTTAACTGGGTAGAGTCATTCAAAGGCGTACCGTTTAACAAAATCTCACAAGTAGGATCTTTTGGCGGATTATGCGGATTACAAGTAGCATCTAACAAGATGTCAGCCATAGCCTTGATCATTGACTCGGCATTGTCTACTGTATGATAAGTTGCCCCAGTTTTATGAGCTGCATACTCCAGAATATCATCATTAAATGATGCTTCATTATTACCAGCATCCTGGTCAATACCTAATCCATAAATTAATGCCTCAGGAGTTTCAGTCTTGATTCCATCAATGGCTCCCATTACTTCTGACAATACCTGACCATTGTACAAGCCATAAGATGAATTAATCCAAGTATTTAGTCCACCCATTTTAGCTACGATCTCTTTGGTACGGAATACCTGAGCCACAGGGTCAAAGATGTCTACTGCAGACACTTTCAAGTGGTCATAAGGGAAGTTGCGTAAATCATAAGTAGGTACACCATCTGTAATTAAGACAACTACAGGCCTTTTGTTAGGATCGTGCGTTTTCAGCAACTCTTTGGCACTCAACATACCTTTTGGCATTGGAGTACCTCCATTAGGTGCATCAAGATTTTCTACGATACTGTTCAATTGCTGGAAGTTATCTGTAAATCCAGACATTACTTGAGCAGTCTTATTATTAAATACTATCAGAGCCGAACGGCTTGACATTCCTTGCTGAGCAAGCGCAGAGTTAGCATAAATCAAAGCATCCTGGGCTGCACGGAAACGACTGATTGTTTTACCAGCATCGTCAGTTTTTGGATACTCCCACTTCATACTACCCGACATATCCAACACATAGATTACTTCTATTGGAGGCTCACACAAATCAGGTAAAGGTTGTCCTGGACAAAGGTTTTCAAGATCAAGGTTAAAGTCACCATGTCCTGACTTCTCTTCGCCTACTATTTCCCAGAAGAACCAGGCAGAAGCACCAAACTTCACGTTCTTACCATTGGCAGTAAAGCCTATTTGTAAGCCCATTTTACGGTTGGCAGGTTTGTGGGTCAGTTTAATTACCTGACTCCCCCCTACTTTAGTTATCGTAGCTTTGGTTTCATCCATTTCGAAGAACTTCCATTTGTTAGTTACTTCGTCAGGCTGATAACCAGGCTTCAACTCTTTTTTAGCCGTCATTGGGTTAGTTGCAAGGTTAAACCATACATCTACCAAATAACGAGCACCCTGGCTAGTACCACCACCACTTGTTACGGTAGCATAGCCATATATATGCGCCTTGCTGTCATCTTTTAAGATGTCCATGTAGGCGTTGTTATCAAAAGTAAACTTGGCATCTTGTCCAGATACAAACAGGTTCGGCATCCAGATACTATGATCGTGGTTACCATTGTGTGCATCGTCAGATACCGCGTTGCTCAGTCTGTGACGGAAAGCATTGTCAGGGCAATCTAGTGTATCATCAGGACAAAGGTTTTCCATGTCCATAATAAAGTCACCAGCACCTTTTCTGTCTGTGCCCACTTCTTCCCAGAAGAACCAGGCAGCTGCGCCAAACTTCACATTCTGGCCACTGGCACTTATTCCTACTTGCAAACCAAATTGTTTGTTGGCAGGCATATGGGTGAGTTTAAATACTTGATTACCTCCTACCAAAGAGATTGTAGACTTGCTTGCGTCCATCTCAAAGTATTTCCAATCTTTCACTACATCAGGAGTTTGAGTTGGAAGGGTAATCTTAGGCTGCATGTTGTTGGTAGCTTTATGGAAGGTAGCATCTACCAAATAACGAGCTCCCATGCTTGATCCGCCACTACCAGTTACTGTAGCATAACCATAAAGACGAGCACTAGAACCATCTCTCTTGATGTCCATATAAGCCTCTTTCTCAAAAGTCATGCGGGTAGTTTGTCCTTGAACAAACAAGTTAGGCATCCATACGTGATAATTTTCACCATCAGGGCTGCCGTTGCTCAATTTATAACGATAAGCATCATCAGGACAAGTAGAACTGTCACCACCTTCTACGGTAACTTCACAAGTACCACAAGGAATTTCAGTATAAACATCTACTTCTTTGGTGATTTTAACCACTTTGGTTTTCAACTTTGTTACCCCTTGCATATACACCGTACAGTGTACATCTTCGTAGTCTAAGTCGCCATAACCACCTGCAATATCTTCAAATACTACAGTCAATACTTTATCACCAGCTTTGGTTGGGTGATCAGAAATACCTGCAACTACACCTTCGTGTTGGTTTCTGTTCCAGTCTTTGATACTGTATACCAACTGATGCTCAGGAATGGTGTTCCAGTTAGCACCGTTGTCTGTAGAGTATTGCAAACGGGTACCAGAGAAACGTAGTTGAGCAGTAGGATTCTGAACGATGGGGTTTTTAGCTGCTACGTCGCCCACCAATACAAATCCCATTTTAGTTCCAGCAGGAACAGTTCCAGGAAGTGTAGCACTCGCAGTAGACATATTGGTCAAACCAGCAGATAAAATATGCGGCTCAGTTGGAAGTCCACCTTCAATCTTGAACCAAATAATGGCGTCGGTATACCCTATACGTCCGGCTTTAAAATCAAACTTAAGATTAGTTTCATCAGCCATAGTAGTCAAGTCCTCAAGGCTTACTCCTTTGTCAGAGTAAGGAACAAGGTTGCCTTCTCTATCTTGTAGCTTTTGACGCTCTTTAAAGATAAACCAGTCAAGGTCACGGGCATCATATACTTTGCCTTCGTATACTTGAATAATCTCTACACGCTCGCCAACTTCTATAATTTTAGTACCAGTTTTGATGGCACAATAATCACCTGTAACAATTGTACTGTCAGGAATGCTCTCTGCACCCATTGCAAATACAATTTTGCCATTAGAAGGCACAGGTGTATCAAAGTCGATAACCGTGTTAGGACTAACCAACAAGTCGCCAGTCTTAGTAGCCACATTGTTTTCATACACAGTGTAGTACACATAAGCATCCAGGGCATTCTTGTTATTGATTTTTACATCATTGCCATTTTTGGTAATTTCAATGTTGTCACAAGTCAATGGTTCAGTACCCTGAATGGTTACAGAACAGTTGCCACAAGGAATCTCAGTGTATACATCCACTTCCTTAGTTTCTTTGACCACCTTCGTCTTCAACTTGGTTACTCCTTGCATGTATACTGTACAGTGTACATCCTCAAAGTCACGGTCACCACCACTTACGATGTCTTCAAAAACTACGGTCAATACCTTCTCCCCTGCTTTGGTTGGGTGATCAGAAATACCTGCTACTACACTTTCTTTCTTGTATCGGTTCCACTCTTTGATAGAGTAAACGATCTTAGTTTCAGGAATATCCTCCCAGCTAGATCCGTTGTTGGTAGAATACTGCAACTTGGTTCCAGAGAAACGTAATTTAGCCGTAGGGTTTTCGGCCAATGGGTTGTGAGGAGCAGTAGCGCCTACCAACAAGAAGCCCATTTGGGTTCCAGCAGGAACAGTACCTGGCAGTGTACCAGTAGTAGTAACATTGCTTCTCAGTCCATTTGCTAATATATAAGGATCTTTAGGTAAGCCATTTTCAATCTTAAACCATACAATCGTATTGGTAAAAGCAATGGTACCAGCTTTAAAATCTACTTTCAGGTTGGTTTCATCAGCCATTGTCTGCAAGTCAGGAAGGCTTACTCCTTTATCAGACTCAGCCACTGTATTGCCATTACGGTCTAGCAGTTGTTGGCGCTCTTTAAACACGAACCAGTCAAGGTCACGGGCATCGTAAGTTTTGCCTTCGTATACTTGAATAGTGTCTATGCGCTCACCAGCCTCTACAGTTTTAGTGCCTGTTTTTACTGCACAGAAATCGCCTGTAGCTACAGTGCTGTCTTGGATGTTGTCTGATCCCATATCAAATACAATCTTGCCATCAGCAGGTACTTGAGTATGAAAATCAACAGATGTATTGGCATCCACCATTAATCTACCTTTGGTATCGTTGCCTCCATCTGTAATGGTATAATAAACCACTACTTGTTTGTTATGATCATTGTTGATCTTTACATTGTTGCCAATTTTCTCAATTCTGATTTTACCACAAGTCAATGGCTCTCCATCTCCTGGGCCTGGATCAGGTCCAGTTGGCAACTCATCCATACAAGAGCTAGACATATCACCATAGCCCAATACACTTAGGTCACCTTTGGCAGCAAGGTCATAAGTAGCTCCTGTAGAAGGATCAACTACACTAAAACCTTTTTTACCTTTACCAGCGTACACCAAACTTCCAGTACCGTGGTTCAATACAGCTATACCATTGATCTGACTTCTTGGAGTGCTTCCTATCTCCTCGGCAGTCATTACACCTGCTTGAGTAACTACACGGTATACACGACCACCATTGGCAGCAGTAGATACATAGAAAGTACCATCCTGAGCAAAAGTAATGTCTCCACCCTGAATGTTAAGGAATCCATTGTTAAGGTTGATTTTACCTAAATTTGTATACAACGTAGCCTCGATGTTATTCATCACATATACTTCGTTGCTTGAATTGTTGGTAAAGTAAAGCTTGCCATTAGGAGAGAATGAAAGTTGAGTGATTTTACCCACGTTCAAATAACCTACTGTATGGTAAGTGTTATCTTCTAAGCTTAGGTAACCCAACTCATTGCTGCCACTGCCTTTTACTGCATACAAACGCTTACCATCTAAGCTCAATGCAATGTGAGCATCGCTAAATGGTAGTTCAGCAATTTCTTTGAAAGTGACTGTTTTGTTCGTAAGGTCAGTTTGAGTAGTATAAATTTTAGAGTTTACACCGTTGGTGTGATTGGCATAATACACACTTGCTTCACAAGGAATCAAAGGAGGCTCAACGTCGGTTTCAACGAAGAAGCATACCTTGTTAATGGCAATATTAGGATCAGAAGGGCGGTTGCCACCATATTGGGTAGTACCATTATTAGAGAATTCTAATTTTACCTGAGCAATTCCATTTCCAGTAACAGTAAATGTATACCTTCCTGACTCACCTTCTTGTCCACCACAAGCATCCCCTTTTTTGCCGATGGTTTTGCCTGCTTGAGTAGTGTGTTTAAGCTCATCAGTATTTATTACATTACCGTCTTTGTCATAAGCTACCAATTTAGCCGAGTGCTCAGTAGCTTTGGCTGGGTTCCAGTCACCATAATCAACCAATCTTAAAGAGAAGCTGTTTACAGTAGTACCAGGCTTAAACTTAAAAGAGTAGTCGTGAGTACGGGTAGCAGATGGGCGAGTATCAGCAAAACCAGCACCAATACAACCATTGGCCAACTTGCCTTCGGTAATGTATACTTTGTCGGTACCACCTTCGCTCAACCTTTTGGCGAGTCCACCACCAGTAGTAATGTCTAACAAAGGATGCGCAGTACCCATTCCTTCTACCACAGTACCAGGGGTAATATTATCAAATGCTACACAGTTTTGCGCAGGAATTACGATGTCATCGTTAATGTCACACCAATCAGCCCAGGCAAACGAAGTAATTTTACTGTAAGAAGTAGTTAAACGCTCTTTCTTTACGGTTTGAAGTGTTCCCAAATCGTACACAAAAACAGTCATTGCACCACTTTTTGATACTGCACCCATCAACAAACCATCTGGTCTTACTTCTAATGCTGAAGTTTCGCCTGGTAGGTTATGAGCTACCTCAGTAATTTTTTGTGTGTTGTTATCATAAGCAAATAGCTTAGATCCAACGGTCGCATATAGCTTGTCACCATCTTTGTCCCAAGACAAACCGCTTACCTGGTAGTTTGACGCTGCTTTTACAGTAGCCTGACCAGTGGCAAGGTCTATTTGTACCAAACCAGTACCAGTAGCCCAAGCCCACAAGTGATTATCCATTCTATTGAATGCCAAAGAAGTAAGGTTGGTATAACCAGTAGCTCCTATTGAAGTTAATTCACCTGTGCTCGTGTTTACCTTAAATAAATGTCCTTTTTGGTTATTGGCATTAGCCGCGCCAGACACCGCATACAACACTCCATGTACAGGGTGTAATTCAACTCCCTGAATATCGGCACCAGCATTTGCATCGCCTAGGGGCAAAACAAAGTTGTGATTGTTAATGTCTACGGTATAAAATTGACTATTGCCCTGATCGGTATTTACAGCATAAGCTTTACAGTCAGGCATATTAGCCGGAGGGTTAGGCGAGGCGTTGGCATCCATAGTGAAGCAAACATTGCCAATGGCAATATTAGGATCAGAAGGGCGGTTACCAGCATAAGTGCCTTTACCATCATTATAGTACAATACCTTTACTTTGGTCATGCCATCACCTACCAATTTAAAAGTATAGTTACCTGGTTCGCCAGGCTTGGCAGTACAGGCATCACCAGTAAGTTTCAGGTTGCCGTGTGAAGTAGCAGTTACAATTAAAGAATCAGTATCTACTACTTCTCCTTTTGCATTATACCCTACCAGTATAGCAGATTGAACTTGTGCTTTGGCGGCATTATAATCACCAAAATCCAACATCTGCATAGAAAAATTCTTTACGGCTGCATTGTTTTCAAATGTAAATGTATAATCATGTAGTCTCTTTTTTGAAGATTCAGTATCAGCAAAACCTTTTCCGTTGCCTAAACAACCATTGACTACTTTGTCTTTGCCATTGGGTGCAGTATAAATGGTTTTACGACCATCTTGATATAAAACTTGCGCTTTGCCACGACCAGTGCTCACATTCAAGAGGGGGTGAACTTTGCCCAAGCCTTCTACAGATGATTTGTCTTGCAAACCTTCGTAAGTAGCGCAGAAATCGGTAGGAGTAAAAATAAGCTTGCCATGTGGGTTACAGAAATACTGTAAATTGTAGCTATGTCCTGTAGCACCAGAAATGCCCCAATAAGGAGTGGCTGTACCTAATAGGTCAATCAGGTCACGGTTTACTTCAAATAATAACTCAGAAGTTTTGTCGATTTCTTTGTCATTGTTTTTGTCCCAGTATACTTTTATTTGTTTAGTAGAAGCATACCATTCAAAACGAAGACGGTGTTCTTTACCATCTTCCATTTCAGGCATTTTGATCAACGGAAATGCAGGGTCATTGTGAGTGACTACACCATTTTCTAGATAAGCGACATGATCTTCGCTTGGGTCCATTCTGGCAGGGTTTTGCCAAGTATCCATCTCTATTCCTATAGATGGGGCAATGCCTTTCGACTTTCGTCCAGTTCCATAACCTAATCCTTCACCAAAGTCACCTTGGGCATCGTTTCCACGAGGATCATTATGAATCATAAGGATTTGACCATCAGCACCTTCGGTGGTACGAGTTCCAAAATAAAAGTCTAACTCTAGGGCAAAATCTTTGCGTAGATTAAGCTTCTCGTAAGAAAAAACACGTCCGCGTTGATCACGACCTTCAGTAGTGATTTCAACACAATCGCAGGCTTTCCCATTTTTGATGAGAGGCTTAGCCAAACCACCCATAAAGAAATCTTTCTTTAGTTTAGGCGTGGGTAAGAAGGCGTTAACTAATTTAGTTGGAGTTTGTTGCGTTTTGGATATTAGTTTTGGTTTCGTGGCAGTGGGATTCTTCTTAGTAGAAGAAAACCAGCTTTTAATGGACAGGTTATCGAAATAACCATTCCTCTGTGCCTGTATTGAGAGGAGTCCAAGAGCCATTACTACCAATGTTGCTTTGATAGTTGTTGCTACTTTTCTCATTTGGTTAATTATACTTTATAAAAAACTATTTTAGTTGGGATAAAAATATAAAAAAGAAAACATACCTGTTTTACACTAATTCGTAAGGGTATATTTCCTGTCTACAATTCTGCTTTGTTGTCAGTGTTAATTAAGATATTGTCTATTAATTAAGTGTATTGTGTCTTTTCTGCATTGCACAGTGCTGGTTCAACCAAATTCTAGTGGTATGTTTGTAGTTATGGTTAATAAATTCTTTACACATTCATGTAAAGTCAAAAACTGAAATATGTACTCACCCGTTACATTTATAGATACTGTTAAAATAATTCTATAAAATAATCGTTTATATATTTCGGTTTATATAGGTGTATCCGGTTTTTGTAAATAAGGTAAACACATTTTTGTTAATTTTTTGTAAAAAATCATGAAGGTGGCTGGTAAAATTTTTGCATTTTCAACAAAAATATTGAGCAAACTTACACAAATTTATTGAGTTTGAATAATGTTTTACGCTATTTAATAAGAAAAAATGATTGTACTTTTACAAAAAAAATCAGGTATTTATACCTGACTTTTAAAAGCAAGCATAAACACCTGATTTTCCCTAAAACCTACCTTGATACACACCAAAAAGTCCAATTTTAATACATCCTTATCTTTATCACCAATAATTTACCTTAAGCAAAAAACATCGCTTACGACAAAATCAGCGCAATTTCAAGGAATCATTAGCTAAACAACTAATAACATAACCTCACATATTTTTTAAAAAACGCTCTTTTGTTATATAGCAGTTCACCTGAACATAACGTCCAAAAAAGTGTATGTTTTCTCAAAAACGATATAACCTAAAAATAAAATTTTTCAAGGATGTGCTAACTCAAAACCAGGCAGTGTAAGACGTAAAATACAGGGGCTGAAAACAGGACTAAAAAAGAATGCTTCATGTAGGGAAAACCTTAAACGATGAAACACAAAAAAGGTTGCCTAAAAAAGACAACCTTATATACAAGAAGTTATTAATATTAGTCACACAAGAGTTAAACGAAGCAAGCAAGTCAGAATTATATAAAGCTATTTTTTATTTTTTGCCAGGCTTTTAGGGTAAACTGAACCATTCAGATAGATTACTAGCCCGCTACGTTCGGCTACCTTCAAACTAGCCGCATACTTTTTAAAAACAAAGTTTTCATTTACTACCATATAGTTCAAATAGCTTTTGCCTTTTTCGGCAAGCACATTTACTGAGATTGTTTTTTTACCATTGGCACCTAACTCCACATTATTGGTTTTATCTCCTACAGTGAGCTTAAATTGTATAGGCTTTGCCAGCGGATTAATAAACGTAAAATCAATAGAAAAATCTTCTTGGTTGGTAAACTTACTTTTGGCTTGCTCGGACATAGTGATGTGTACAAACTTTACTTCTTTGTGGTCTTGAACATCTATTTTACGCATGACTACTTTTTGCCCTCGCATGCTTTTATTAGCACGGGGTCCAGCAATGGTAGGAAGGTCTTTGACCAATACAAACTGTCCTTTTGCCCATACAACTACTCCTCGTTTGTATTGAGGAATGTCTTTCAGCGACTTGGTAAGCTTATAAGGTCCTAAGTCAATATTAGTACATCCTTGTTCACACATAGAACTCACCCAATAAGCATACTCAGAAATAACCTGCACTGGTTGCTGTCGTTTTATTATTTGTATTTGTCCATAGCAGGTAATGCTACTGCACAAATAAATGACCATCAACTTTATAAAAACTTGTTTTGTAGGGTTTCTCATTGTTTTTGGATTAGAGCATAACAGTCATAAAAACACACTTTGATGACAAAGTATTCGTATCAATAAATGTGCTCATTTGTAATAAACCCCTGGCTTATAAACCGCAAAAACTACCCTGATACTTTTGATCAAAGTAGTTTTATTACAACTTTTTTTTATGAATGTTAGAATATTTTAAGGGGTATACTGCCAAAAATCACGCATTGGACTATAGCTGCTGGTATAGTTATTTAAGCCCCAACCTGTGCCAATGTAAGCCTTATTGCCTATGGCAAAACCTATTGCCCAAATTCTTTGACCACCACTGAAATCTGCTTTTTTTGTCCATTGATCAGTAGTTGGGTCATACTCCCACATATCATTTTTATAGCCCGACTCTGTATACCCTGTACCTACATAGCCTTTGCCATTGATAGTAAATGCTAAAGCGCTTCCACGACCAACCCCACCAAAGTCAGCCACCTTACGCCATTGATCTGTAGCTGTAGGGGTAAACTCCCAAAAATCTTTGCGATCGGTATTGCCAGTACCTATATAAGCTTTATTATTAATTACAAAACATACTGCTTGCTTACGGCTTAACCCAAAGAAGTTATCATCAGTAAGATCGGCCATCTGTGTCCAACGATCAATGGTTGGGTTATACTCCCACATATCATTTTGGTTGCCTCTTTCATCGCGCCCTGTACCTATATACCCCTTACCATTGATGGCAAAACCTACTGCTTCGGTGCGTGCTGAACCGGCAAAATCAGCTTTTTTTGTCCATTGATCGGTCGCAGGATCATACTGCCAAAAATCTTTGTACCAGGTAGAGGTATTCGCACTTGCGTTATAGAGGCGCCCTGTACCCATATACCCTTTGCCATCTATCACAAAACTTACCGCAAAGCCACGTTTGCCTCCCGGAAAGTTCGCTAGTTGTTTCCAGGCATTGGTTTGAGTATCGTACTCCCAGAAATCGTCTTGCCCCCGAAACCCTAAACCCATATATATTTTAGTACCTATGGTAAATCCACTGGCACCATAGCGAGTATCACCGCCTACAAAAGCCAGTTGATTGGCAGGGTATTCTACAATAAAATCTTCCTTACTTTCGGCTTTCAATGTTTTGTCGAGTACTTCCACCTTTACTTTACCATTGGTGGCATACTGCGGAATAGTTACCGTAATTTCCTTATTACTAATGGCAGAAACGCTGGCTCTGACTCCATTAAAGGTAACCCTTGATACAGCTTCTATCTGATTGGTAGTAATGACCACCTCATCGCCAACTTTGCCACTGGCAGGCACAATTGATACAATGTTATAGCCATCGCCATCGGGTGTATTGGTAACTGGCTGAGGTTCATCATTTTTTTTGGCGCAAGCTGTTACTATAAAAACTAATGCGCTGATGTAAATTAAAATCTGTTTTTTCATTACTTTGAAAACTATTGAGTTAAAATATGTTGTGATGTATTGCTCTTTTAAAACTGTAAAATTAAATACGCAGGTGATTTTAAGCTATAGATTATGGTAGGTGGCAACCTATATCAGGTAAACGACACTAAAAACATGGTGAATAATTATGCTGTAAACGTAATTTCAAAGCTTGCTCCTTTGTCTCTTTGTAATACAGCAAGTGTGCCTTGTAATTGTTGTTTGGTATCTAACTCATACTTTGCCTTGAGTTCTTCTATTTGCTTATTTTTTTTAAGAGTGAACAAGGAATCCTTCACAGAATTATGCTTCAGTAAATAACTATACGCTTGCTTATACTTTTGGTGTTGGGCGTACTGAAGATGCATAGATCCATATACATTTAAAAGAGTAGGTGTAATGGTATTTTTGGGTATTTGCTGCAAAGCTTTTTCGTAAAAATATGTTGATGAGTCGGGTTTGCTCAGGTCATTGTATATTTGTGCCATAGACACATATCTAAGCACCATCCCATCCTCAAGTTTGTACTTTCTGTGCAATCTAATGGCTTCTTGGTTTAGCTGTAAAGCTGAGTCTAATTGTTTTTTGTCTTGGTACACCTCAGCAATATTACCTACTGTAGCCACTACTTGCATATAGTCCTTTTCTTCTTGAGAGATTTTGAGCGACTCACGAAGAGCCTCTATAGCTCTATTATGATCTTTATTGCGAAGGTACAACTGACTGATATTAGCCTGTATACGAGCAATCATTTGCTGGTTGTTGGTTTTTCGGCTCAAACTTAAGCCCTTCTGGTAAACCTCCAATGCCTGGGCATAGTTTGCCATACGCATGTGCAAAATTGCCAAATTATTATACATGCCTATCATATGCTCTGTATCTTCTAACTGCTCATAAATGCGTAAGGCCTTGAAAAAAAATTCTACACATTGTTGATATTTTCCTTGTTTGGCATGCGCTATTCCCATGTTTTGATAAGCCTTGGCAGCACTTATAGGCTCACGCGTTGCCAGTGCTATATCCAGTGCTTGGGTATAATATTCCAAGGCTTGAACACTTTTACCTTTGCTTTCGTATACAACCCCTTTATTAAGCAGAAAAAATCCCACAGCTTTTTGATTTTGCTGTTTTTTGGCTGCTTGCATTCCTTGTTCTATCCACTGTAAAGCTTTATCGAGGTCGCTACGCAAATGCTGTTTTATCAGGATTTTATATGCGTCTATTTGTTGAGACAAAGGCAACCGGGCAATGCTATCCTGTAGTTTATTTTGAGCAAGGCTGCTCAAGCTGCAGAGCAAACAAGTCACACAAATAACTAGTTGATTTTTCATAAAAAATAAGGTTATAGTACATTCAAGCGGGTAAGCAATTGATGTTTATATGATTTACTGATTGGGATCATGGTTTGGTTGATCTGGGCAGCATTATCTTCTATTTTTTCCACCTTGTCAAGCGCGATAATGTAAGAGCGGTGTATCCTCAAGAAACGCTCATTGGGCAGTTTTTGCGCTATGTCTTTCAGGAATAGGTTAGCAACTACTTTTTGGGTTTTGGTGATAATCAACGCATAATTATCCATTGCCTCTACCCATAAGATATCAGTAACTTTTACTGCTGTAAACTGCGACTTATCTTTGATAAACAAGGTATCGCTCAAAACTTGAGGGGGAGGTGGGGTTTCCTGACATTTCTGTAGGGCAACCTTGAGGGCAAAGTTTAACTCTTGATCTTTGAAAGGCTTCAACAAATAACCAAAAGGTTGGGAATCAAGTGCTTCAGCAAAGGTTTTGTCATCTCCGTAAGCCGTCAGAAATACTACTGGAATGCGGTATTGTTGGTAAATATCACGGGCAGCTTCTATACCACTTTTACCCTGTGACAGGTTAATATCCATCAATACAATGTTAGGAGGCTGTGCTTGTACACATTGCAGAGCTTGTACGTAATTGTGTGCAATACTTGTAACCTGATAATCCATTTTTTGCAATCTTACCTGAATATCGAGTGCAATAGAAAATTCGTCTTCAACAATTAATACTTTGATATTTGGCATTTTTTAAATCTAAAACCTGATGCTGTGTATTCAACGCCTAATATATAGCAATGCTGGCGTATTTTTTCAAACAACAATACACAAATCCAAACTATTAGCCAAATGCAATGATGGTTATATAGCAGGTTTTAAATGATTGAGAAAGAGTTATTTGAAGTTTCCATGAATAAATTAGCACTATTTAAAAAAAAGGCAAAAAAAATCCCTGCCAGGATCCTACTGACAGGGAAAGGAGTTAGTTTAGTACACAGATACCTACTTCACAAAACCATCAATTGGTCTTTTTAATGGAGTCGGTCACAGTTATTTTCTGATTTAAATTTGTTGTGCTTGTTGCTTTGAAAGTTTTTTTATTTCCGCTCATAGTGGCATAACCTCCTAAGGCTATCAGACAAGCAAACATCAGAAAGCCAGCAAACATGCTGACTAACTGCCATTGTTTTATATTTTTCATTATTAAGCTTGTGGTTATGAATAGTTTGATAGTAGTTAATCACTTTTATTTGAATGATACTGTTCTTTTTCAGTTTTTTTTGATGTTGCAAGTAGCATAAAATACCACAAAAAAATAGCACTATTTCAAGCCAAAACTCACATTAGCGATTTTTCTTATCAAATAATTAACAACTCTTCCCCAAGACAGTCAATCAATTTGTTCGTATGTCTGTTAGCTGACAGTTAAACCAAATAAAAACAGGTATAATACTCAATAGTCCATAGTATTTAGTCCATAGTCCGTAGCTGATTCGAGTAAACACTTACCTTATTAAGCCCTGTAAAGTCGAGTAGGTAAGGGGATTTTCACCCCGAACCTCTCACAGAACCGTGCGTGATAGTCTCCCATCACACGGCT
>NZ_CANLRP010000099.1 GCF_947493425.1 uncultured Microscilla sp.
GTTCATTATTGCTAAATTTTGCTCACACAAAGATAATAATTAATTCCACATTTATTTATTGCCTGGTACACTAGTGCCCCTTATCAGTTTACCTGGAACAATGCGTCAGTGGGGCAGTACCAACTTACCGCCATAGCCACCGATAATGAAGGAAAAACAACTACCTCGGCCACAGTATGGATACAAGTGGGCAATAGTACACCTAACCCGGCATTGCCCAAACATTTGGTGGTGGGTTACTGGCATAATTGGAACTTGTGGTCAGCACCTTATATGCCCCTTCAGGAGGTACCCGTGGGCTACAATGTCATCTGTGTGGCTTTTGCCATCCCTGTATCACACACAGATATGACGATGACTTTTGCGCCGGCGCAAGTGTCTAAAGCAGCCTTTATTGCCGATATCAAGGCAACCCAGCAACGAGGTACCAAGGTGCTCATCTCTATAGGAGGAGCCACTGCCCCTATAGAACTCAACACTGATGCCGATCGCCAAAAATTTATTACGTCTATGCGTGCCATCATTACTGAGTATGGTTTTGATGGAATGGACATAGATGTAGAGGGTTCTTCGGTGATTTTGGATGCAGGTGATACTGATTTTACAAACCCTACCACGCCCAAGGTCAAAAATCTGATTTCGGCAACCCGTACTTTGTGCAATGAGTTTGGCGATGATTTTATTTTGAGTGCGGCCCCTGAGGTACAATATTTACAAGGAGGCTTTGCCAATTATGGAGGAGCTTTCGGAGGCTACCTTCCTGTGATACATGGGTTAAGAGACAAGCTTACTTATGTGCATCCACAATTGTATAACACAGGTACTCAGTTTGGACCTGACAATCAAATTTATGCCCAGTCTACGGCAGATTTTGCGGTGGCAATGAGCGAAATGTTACTGAGAGGTTTTCCGGTAGGGCGCAACACCAACGCGATGTTCCCCCCATTGCGTCAAGACCAGGTAGCTATAGGTTTGCCCGCAAAGCCTGAAGCAGCTCCTGCGGGTGGTTATTTGGCACCCGCCAAAGTACATCAAGCGCTCGATTACTTAATGAAAGGCACCTCTTTTGGTGGCAGGTACACCTTGCAAAATGCCAGTGGCTATCCTGATTTTAGGGGAGTAATGACCTGGTCGGTCAATTGGGACAAAACCAATGCTTATGAGTTTGTGAATAACCATGCGCCTTATTTTAATTCTAAAACCAAGGGAAGTAAAAAGGCTACTACGCTTCAACTCAAAAGTTATCCCAACCCTATGAAGTCAGCCACTACATTGAGCGTAAATACCCATTATGCATCCAATACTACTATATTGGTTTTCAATCGTCAAGGCAATGTAGTAAAACAGCTGTGCCAGAATAAGCAGCTTGCCAAAGGACAGCACAGTTTTTATATCAACCTGGAAGGCCTACCCGATGGAGTATATTATTGTACTGCTATTCAGGAAGGTAAAACGGTACAATCGGTAAAAATTATTAAAAAATAGCTGTAGGCAAAGCGCTTTGACAGCATAAAAAAAGGGGTGACATCATCGTGTATGTCAACCCTTTTTTATTGAATATATCTATTACTCCCTGTCAGCTGCAAGGCTGTTTTAGTCGCCATAATCTACAGTAACCGTTACTATAGAAGGTACAATCATTGCCGACGGAAACTCTCTCTTAAGTCTTTTGAAGACTTTTACATACTCATATTTTTCCAGAAAATCGCCTACTTTAATACGATAAGTAGGAGACTTGTACTCCATGTAAGGGCGCAAGTGTGGAAATATTTCATAAGAACGACGGCGTGCTTTGGAAGCCATTGCTTTGCTGCGTCCACGGTATATCTGAATACGGTAACCCTCGTACCGCTCACGGTGAATACCAAACTTTTTAGATACAGGATTATCCAGAATAGCATTTAATGCTTCGGTGATGTAAAATTTAAAATCAGTGGCATTCATTTCTATTGGAACATTGATAACTAATCCTTTACCATCAAATTTTTCAATAGAATAGTCGTACTTAAGCCTTTTCGCCGAAAGGTTTTCTTTTACATCCTTTTTCGTTTGAGGCACGCCTTTAGGTGTACAACTCGCCAGCCATATCAACATGGCAAACATTCCAAAAGTAGTAATTCTCTTCATCTGTGTATAGTTGATTAATTTTCTTGTATGCACTGGAGCTGCCTGTTGGTATCTGTTGATACATGGTTCCAGTTTTTTTATTAGTGTAGGTTTGGTTATAAAAAGTAAACACCAAAGCCTAAAAAAACTTCGGTGTTTACCTTGGGTTGTTTATGGGCTTATTGTTCTATAAGCACACATTTATTGTTTCTAAAATCATCCTCTACAGTTTTAAACTTCACGTCTTTCTTCACGGTACCATCTGTATATTGTACAGTTACTTTAGAGTTACGCGAAGGTAATTTATCTGCTTTGACTGGTTCCTGGCGTTCTTGTGGCATTTCGCCCAGGTCTACCCCGGCGCCGCTTGCTGAGAAACCTGCTGCATCTTCTTTATTTTCGTTAAAACGACGCTTTTTTCGGCGGTCTTTGCGGGTTGATTGTTTAATTTCAACATCGCCTTCTTCTTCTTCCATGATGGCTATCTGTGCTGCCATAAGCGCAGTACCAATTTCTTGGTCTACCTTGTGTACCAAGTGCTCAAACAAACTAAAGGCTTCCTGTTTGTACACTACGATAGGATCTTTTTGCTCATACACCGCGTTTTGTACCGACTGCTTCATGTCGTCCATATCGCGCAGGTGTTCTTTCCATTGTTGGTCGATGGCCATCAAGGTATGAATTTTTTCTACCTCATTGATGATATGCTCAGCACCAGTATCGTAAGCTTTCTTAAGATTAAATGGTACGCTAATAGCCGTGTGGTTGCCATCGGTAGTAAAAGGAATGAGATCGGTAATTTCGTGTGCGTTGGCCTTATAAGCTTCGTAACGTTCAGTCAACACTGGCAAAATAATCTCCTTGATCTGCTTGTTCTTGTCTTGGTAGAACTTGTAAGCCTCCTGAAACAATCGGTTACCCAAATCTGGATCTGTTTCTAACTCTTCTTGAGTAATGCTTGTATCAAAACTCAAGCTGCCAATGACATCCATTTTAAAGTTTTCGTACCTGTCGCCTGAGCCTTGGTAAGCTTGGGCAATGCTTGCCGAGAAATCATACAAAGTATTCAGCGTATCCAACTCAAGACGGTCGCCATACAAGGCATTGCGACGACGACGATAGATAAACTTACGTTGTTCGTTCATTACATCATCGTATTCAAGCAATCGCTTACGTTGGGCAAAGTTGTTTTCTTCTACCTTCTTTTGGGCACGTTCTATCGACTTGGTCACCATAGAGTGTTGAATCACTTCCCCCTCTTTTAAGCCCATTCGGTCCATAATTTTGGCAATACGGTCTGAACCAAACAAACGCATCAGGTTGTCTTCCAAACTCACAAAAAACTGAGAGCTACCAGGGTCTCCCTGACGACCCGCACGTCCCCTTAACTGACGGTCTACCCGACGAGATTCGTGGCGTTCGGTACCAATAATTGCCAAACCACCTGCTGTTTTAGACTCTGGGCTAAGCTTAATATCCGTACCACGTCCTGCCATGTTAGTGGCAATAGTTACGGTGCCTGGTTGCCCGGCAAAAGCCACTACATCTGCTTCTTTCTTGTGCAGTTTTGCGTTCAATACCTGGTGGTTGATTTTGCGTAGGTTGAGCATACGACTCAACAACTCCGAAATCTCTACCGATGTAGTACCCACCAGCACGGGACGCCCTGCTTCGGTAAGCTTTACTACCTCGTCGATTACTGCACTGAACTTCTCACGGGCGGTTTTAAACACCAAGTCATTGCGGTCATCGCGGGCAATAGGACGGTTGGTAGGGATCACTACCACGTCTAGTTTATAAATATCCCAAAATTCGCCTGCTTCAGTTTCAGCTGTACCCGTCATACCTGCCAGTTTGTGGTACATCCGGAAATAGTTTTGCAGCGTTACTGTGGCATAAGTTTGGGTGGCATCTTCAATTTTTACACTTTCTTTGGCTTCCAGTGCCTGGTGCAAACCGTCAGAGTAACGTCGTCCTTCCATTACACGACCTGTTTGCTCATCTACAATCTTTACTTGATTGTCAACAATGATATAGTCGGTATCTTTCTCAAAAAGAGTGTATGCCTTAAGCAATTGTTGTACACTATGCACACGCTCTGTTTTTACACTGAACTCAGCAATTAACTCTTTTTCTTGTTTGAGTTTTTCTTCATCGCTCAATTCACGGTCATCCTTGATACGCCCAATCTCTACGGCAATATCAGGCAAAATAAAGAAGTTTTTGTCTTCACTGTTGCCCGTAATGTATTCGATACCTTTGTCAGTAAGTTCTACCTGGTTGTTTTGCTCGTCTATAGTAAAGTAAAGAGGAGCGTCTGCTTCAGGCATGTTTTTAGAGTTTTCGGCCAAATAATAGTTTTCGGCTTTTTTCATTACTCCACGGTTACCCGTTTCACCCAACAATTTAATCAAAGGCTTGCTTTTGGGCAAACCACGATACGCCCTAAAAAGAGCCACACCAGCTTCTTTTACTTCGTTGTTATCTTCACTTTTTACTTTCTTTCTACCTTCATTGATAAACCCCTGGACTACTTTCTTTTGGGCATCTACCAATCGGGCAATTTTTGGTTTCAATTCGTCAAACTCGTGCTCATCGCCTTTCTCAATAGGACCAGAGATGATCAAAGGTGTACGGGCATCATCAATCAAGATAGAGTCAATCTCATCTATCATGGCATAATGATGACGACGTTGTACGATCTCCTCTTTGTTATGCGACATATTGTCACGCAGATAGTCAAAGCCAAACTCATTGTTGGTGCCATAAGTGATGTCGGCATTGTAGGCAGCTTGTCGTTCGGGCGAGTGGGGCTCGTATTTGTCAATACAGTCAATGGTCATTCCGTGAAACTCAAACAAAGGAGCCATCCATTCAGAGTCACGCTTGGCCAGGTAGTCGTTTACAGTTACTACGTGTACTCCACGACGCGCCAGGGCGTTCAAAAAGGCGGGGAGGGTGGCCACCAATGTTTTACCTTCTCCAGTAGCCATCTCAGCAATTTTACCCTGGTGTAGTACTACACCACCTACCAACTGCACATCGTAGTGTACCATGTCCCAGGTAATTTCATTGCCCGCAGCCATCCATTGGTTATGCCATATCGCCTGTTCTCCGTCTATTTCTACGTGGGGCTTGGTAGCGGCAAACTGTTTGTCGAGGTAAGTAGCAGTTACGACTAGTTGTTTGTTTTCTTTAAGACGACGGGCAGTTTCTTTGACAATACCAAAACCTACTGGAAGTACTTCTTCCAGTACTTTTTCAAGCTCTTTGTTGCGCTCTTCTTCCAGCGTGTCTACTTCCTTGAAAATCTCATTTTTGTCGTTCACTGTCAAGCTACTGTCTTCTTCGGCTTTTTTTCGAAGTTCAGCAAGCTTGTCATCTATCTCTTTTAATTGCTCGTCGATGGTATCTTTTACTTCCTGAGTTTTAGCCCTTAGCTCATCATCCGACAGTGAGGTGAGTTGCTTCCAGGCATTATTGATAGTGCCTACATAAGGAAGCAATTTTTTTAAGTCACGATCCGATTTCTTACCAAAAATTTTGGTAACAGTTTTTCCTACAAAATCTAACATAGTGCTTTGTTCTGCGCTTTTTTTGTTTTGACATAGCTTAAAAATAGATGGTGTATTTTTAAACCTTGCCTTTATACCTGTTGTATAACAAGTTGTTTAGAAGCCGTTTATATTTGGTTATATTTTTAAAATCAAATGAAGATAGGCAAGCAATTTACTTTTGTAAAGCTTGCAGCCTATAAATTTTAGTACCTGAAGATGAACCTGGCTTATAAAGTTACACGTAAGACGCCCAGCCCTAAAAAGACAGACCAAAATTCAGGGAGTTTCTAATTCACAAAGATAATACTTTTTTGAAAAGGATGGACTAATTGGCAGATATACTCTGAACGAAGGGAGAACTGAAAGCGAAGAGTGTTGCCTCAAGTGGGGTTTTCATCACTATATTTTGATTTGCCTGTTTGGAGTGTAAAACCTGTTTTTATTGGTTTAAGTAATTGAATTTCAGGAATTTAATTATTTAATGGTTACTTGTGGATAATGTTTGCCTATAGCGAAACATAGTGCCTTAAATATCAGGAAAAAACGACAGACTATTTGGCGTTATCTTGCTGGCTTAAGTTTTTTTTACCTTGGTTCAATGGCAAGTTATAAACCTACTCTACCCTTATTGACAAATTTGGAGATTTAAAGGGATTGGAAAGTATATTTTGGTTATCTTAAGCCAAAACCAAGTATCTATCTGTATGTATATCAAAGCCCTGGAGCAAGATCAACATCGTTTTCGAAAAAGCTTGACCAAAGAACGCGCTTATAAACCTGTGTTTGTAAAAATAAAACTTTTATGGGATTGTAACTTGCGTTGTAAAATGTGCAACCACTGGAGGTGGCGAGGAGCAATGCTGGATAGAAAAATACTCAAAAAACTCATTCCTGACCTGGCTAAGTTAGGGTGTCAGCGTATTCACTTATCAGGAGGTGAGCCCATGATGTACCCCAACCTGCCACAAGCAGTGAAGTGGATGCGTAAACAAGGCATCAAAGTTACTTTAACTACCAATGCTACCTTGTTTACTGAGCAAAAAGCGGCAGATATGGTCAACGCCGGACTCAAAAAAGTAAATATTTCTATAGACAGCCCCAACCCAGCCATTCACGACAACATCAGGGGCATGCAAGGTGCTTTTGAGCGTTCGGTGCGAGGTGCGAGGTTTTTACGGCAAGCATTTATCAACAAATCATGCAGTAGTACACCTTCTGGTAAAATATTCTTGAACATGGTCATCAACCAAGCCAACTACCGTCAAGTAAACCAATTGCCCCAGTTGGTTGATGAAATAGGAGCCAGGGGCTTTCACCTAATACCAATATATGCGCGTAATGATGAACTTCAACCTCTTAACGAGGAACAAATAAAGAGATTTAACGGGGAAATTGCCCCTGAAACTTTTGAACAAGCACAACAACTAGGATTAGAAGTAACACCAGATGATATTTGGGTTTTTGGTGTGTCGGCTCAACAAATACAAAGCAGCGCTCAAGGCAATTATGCCCACGACTATTACCAACATCATCCTTGTTATGCACTTTGGACTCACGCCTTGATAGACCATAATGGGAGCGTGGCACCTTGTTGTACGCTTACCGATCAAGTAGTCATTGGGAGCCTTGCTACCCATTCGTTTAAAAAAATATGGCAAGGAGAGAAGTTCAGGAAATTACGAAAGACCGCTTCACCCATTCATGAAGCTTGTAATCGTTGCACGATGTTTTTGCCCAAAAATAAGCAAATAGAGCACTTGTTGAAGTAAATTATTTGCTACTTATTTTCCTTTAGCTTTGACGTTAAAAGCACTGTTTTTTGGGTGAATGAAGCATACTTTTAGACCACAATTAACTACCTGAACCAAAGGTAGTATATCCTACCATTTGGTCATTACGCGAATCGGATTGGCGGTAGTATACAAATATTTCGTATTGATTGTTTGTTTTAGGATGATTGCCTTCTAGTTGGTCAAAATAAAATATTTGCCCATCCTCTGTCTTTCGGGCATACATATAGTCGTACACTCCTTGCTTGAGCAGAAGTACAGCCTCATATTGACGTGTTTCCAAGTTATAGTTCATGCGGTTTTTGGGGGTTGTTTGCCAATTGTTAAACTTGCCCACCACATACACTTCATCTTTCAATTCATTACATTTGAGCGTAAAATTTACCTGCGCATAGTCTGCCTTGAGCTGAGGGTTTCCACCGCGTTCGTCGTATACAATATATCCTCCATTGAAATCCATGATTTTTTTATAAGTAGCCTGAGGGCGTAACTTGTCGGTTTCAAGGGTCACTATGTTGCCTGTTTCGAGGGTTTCGGTGCTATAAATACGTTTTCCGATAAACTGAAAGCTGCTCATGTCAAATCTCCGGAACTCGTTAGAACCTTCAAAAGCCTTGGTAGTCATCCGGTAGCTTATAAACTTATTTTTATTGTCACGTGTACCGTTTTGTAGCAACAAAGCATTGTCCCAGCGTTGATTTTGCCTGATAAGTACTGTAATATTTTCTGGATTGGTAAGCTCTACCCCTCCATAATGTATTTTGCATTGTACCAAATGTTCGCCGTTGGGTTTTTCTATAATAGAAGGCTTTATTTCCCACTTTTTTTCGTATACCATAAACCTGCGAATCAAGACCAGGTCTTTTTCTTGACCTTTGCGGAAAACTTTGATCAAGTAATTGCCTGATGTTTTTACCGGAGGAATAGTAAAAGAATAATGATAATACTTTTGGTGTGTATTGTTAGATAATTTGGGCGCATCAAAATCAAACAGGTTGAGGTCGTTGATAAACTCTATTTCGTTTAAGCTCGAAATAGTCCAATCACGGTTACAGTGGATAAGTTTGGCGCTAAACGCTGAAGGTTTTGCCGAAAGGTCGTCAAACTCTAGAACCAATGGAGCGGTTTGCCCCAGATACATTACTGACGACTCAAGCGCTTGAGTAGGAGTATTGCCTTTGGGATATAGTAAAATGGTTTTTAAAGTAGATTCGTAGTTAAAGTCTCTGGTTACAAATTTTTTATGGGCAAAGGGGTTAACCTCTTTTTTTACTTGATCCTTGACAACAATGGGGGGAATGGGGATGCAACTGGCAAGCGTACTAACAATAAAACCAAAAATGAGTAGTTTATTCATATCCTCACAAAACAATCTGCTAAAAACTAAGTAATTTGTAAAAATAAAGTCTTTGAATTCGGAAAAGCCGTGAGCCAAGTTTAATACAAGTGTGCAAATTAATATTATACTCAGACAGACAACAAACCGATGACAAAACCCCTCATCAACAAAAACTTAAGTAAATTTTTAATACAAGAGGTAAAGCTAAAAAGACGTAATTTATTTTTGGAAAGTTACCCAAGCAAATCTACTGAATTTTGTTACAACAATAAACGAATCGGATAGACATTTTATTTAAAGCCTGACATTCCTGCATCAGTTCAAATTTTCCTCTGTATATCACCATAAATAAAAAAGCCATTTCACTTATGAATATAAGCAAAATGGCTTTTGAAAAAAATGGCGACAAATGGGTTTGTTGGTTATTTTTTACCCATATCATCTTTGTCTGTTTTCTTTACCAGCTCCTTGTCTTTTAGGCGTTTAGATATGACAGCAAAGGGGCCAGTCACTACCTCTTCACCTTCTTTAAGCCCTTTAAGTATTTCAATGTTTTCAAAATCACTGATACCAGTTTTTACTTTGCGTTTGCTTACTTTTTTAGTGTTGGCATCATACACAAAAACTACTTCCTGAGGCACGCTTTTTTTCTTTTTTGCATTGTCTTTTGCAGCATTATTTGGTTTACCACGTCCTTGCCTTCCTTTTTTCTTTTTATCACTGCCTGGCACGCGTGTAGTTACAGCAGCCAAAGGTACCGAAAGCACATTGTTTTTGGTATTGGTTCTTATCTCTACCGAAGCAGTCATGCCCGGTCGGAAAGGAGCCATTTTTCTTTTCTTGTTTAACAAATCCTGGTAAGACTCCTGCAAAATTCTCACTTTTACCTTAAACTCAGTCACTGCATCGGGTGAGGTAGTAGGGTTGGCAGTGTTGGCTATTTCGGTCACCACTCCCTTAAATTTTTTGTTTTGGCTAATATAAGCATCTACCTCTATCACGGCAGTATCTTTTAGCTCTACCCTTACAATATCGTTTTCGTTTACATCTACTTGCACTTCCATGTTGTTAAGGTTGGCTATGCGCAACATTTCAGTACCCGCCATTTGTGCCGTACCCACTACTTTTTCTCCTTTTTCTACATTGAGCTTAGATATGGTGCCGTTTACTGGAGAAAAAACCGACGTTCTCGATAAGTTATCCAGGTTTTGGGTAACATTTGCTGCGGCACTTTGGGCGTTGTATTTGGTTGCTTCTATGTTTTGTTTGGCAGACGTAAGTTGTTGTTTAGCTACATTAAAGTTGGCTTCTGCCAATTGGAAATCTGCCTCTGAGATTACCTTTTGTTCATACAGTGTTTTACTCCTTTCAAACTCAAGTTTTAGGCGTTCATATTCTGCTTTACGCTGATAATAAGCGGCTTCTGCCTGAGCTGTAGCAGCCTTGCGTGAGTTAAGTATGGCTTGTGAGTTGTCGAGTGCTGCCTGCAGGTTATCCGGACGAATCTTGAGCAAAAGTTGCCCTTTCACTACCGAGTCGCCTTCTTCTACCAGTACTTCTACTATTTCGCCCGACACATCAGGGCTTATTTTTACTTCTATTTCGGGCTGAATCTTTCCAGAGGCACTTACTTGCTCTACAATGGTTACCTTTTTTGCTTTAGCAGTAAATACCTGGGTCAGCTTTTTCTTGCCAATCAAACCTGTTGATCGGGCAACAAAAATCCCTGCTACAATGAGCACAACTGCAATCAGGATGTTTCTGCCCAACCGTGATTTTCTTCTTTTTTTCTTTTTAGACATTTTTAAAGTAAGTAAAGTTTTGGTTTACGCTGATAATTAGAAAGATATTTATAAATATTTGAAAATAAAAAATGAACTCACATTGAGTCATTATTTCTGCTTGAAAACTTATGCAATGACAAACTTTCAATCAAAAAGTGACTCCAGGCGAGTTCAAAACTAGCCTTGCCAGTCTTCAAAGTACCAACAAAGCTTTTTATTCTAAGTAACAGCAAGCTCAAGTTACTATAGTACTTACTGTTTTTATTTAAAGTCTAATGGCTTATCCATGTAGAAGTTCAACACCTCAGTACGGAACAAATAGTCATACTTAGCCCTGATCATATCAGACTGTGCCCGGTCACGGTCTATCTTGGCAAGGTTAAAATCTACTGAGTTCATAGCGCCGGCATTGAATCTTTTTTTAGCAATATCAAAAGCCAACTCGCGTGATTCTAACAGCCTTTTTCGGGCTTGATAACTGTTTTGCGATGCCTTGGCATTATTGTAGGCTTGCTCTATGTCTTGTCTCAACTGGTTTTTTCTGTTTTGTACGGTAAGCTCTGCCTGGCGTTTTTGGATAATACTGGTAGAAATATTTCTATTGACTTGCCCTCCGTTAAAAATAGGGATAGAAAGCCTCAAAGATACATATTGAGTGAGGTTGTCAGACAATTGTTGGCCAAAAGTGTAAGGCTGCTCTTCGGTCACATTGACTTGCCTTACCACCGCCTGGTTGGTGCCATTTACAAACCCGATAGGAGTTTGAACTACTTCTCCGGTTTCTTGAAACAACCTACCTGCGTCAGAGAACCTTGTTAACATGCCTGCCCCAAGGGTCAGGGTAGGGTAGCGGTCGGCTTTGGCAATATTGATAGACATTTCGCTGTTTTCTACCGAAAGTAGGGCACTTTTGATTGTAGGTTGTGACACCTTGGCTATATCAAAAATCTGAGCAGGGGTTTCGTTGTGAGGCTGCGCCACCAGATTTTCTACATCTATCTGTTCTACCTCAAAACTTTCGTTTGAGGGTAAGTTCATTAATTGCATCAACCTCAGGCGAGCCAGGTTTAAATTATTTTCTGAAGTGACCACCTGTAGCTCATCGTTGGCAAGGGTAGCCCGTAAATTAATGACTTCATTCTCTGCCACCGACCCTGCTTTGAGCAACTTTTCGGTACGAGTCAATTGCTCTTTGGTAGACGCTACCTGTTGTTGTGCGGCTGTAAGCAATTCCTTGTTTAATAAAACATCCAGGTAAGAGGTGGCAATGTTTAGTGACACCGTATTGGTGGTTGCTTTTAAGTCTAGTTTGCTTATTTCTATGTTTTTCAAATCACGTTTTACCGTTTTTTGAAGCCTGCCCCCATTATAAAGTGTTACACTTGCATCCAGGCTAAAGTTATTGGTAAGTACCCTTGTATTGATAAATTCGTTGGTAGTAGGGTCAATAGATCGTCCAAAGTTTAAACCCTGAGTTGCTGAAGCATTTACCGAGGGGTAACGCGCCAATTTTGACTGTTTTACATTGTACTCATTGGTTTTAATCGTCAAGGCATTTTGCTTAATGTCTATGTTGTGCTCTATAGCATAATCAATACATTTTTGGATAGACCACCCCGATGATTTAGTAGTTTTGTTTTCGGGTTGCCCCTGCGCACGCAGACCAAAAGCACCAAGCATTCCTATGGATAAGAACAGGGCAAATCGCAGGTTTTTACGGGTAAATGGGTGTAAATATGACATATTATTCATTGGAGTTATACAGTTTGTTAAAACAAACAAAATGGTTATATGATTTTGGTCTGTTGCATTAGTCAATCAATTGCCGAAAAACTTACAACAGAGGTAAATTATTTTGAATAAGGAATATAAATCACGTCGTGGATCCATTCAAGGTGCTGCAAATACTTTAAAGTAATGGGTGCCACCTCAGAGTCAATTTCTATAAACTGGCAGGCCATATCGTTTTTGCCCTTGCGCGATACATTCATCGTGGCAATATTGCAACCATCTTGTGCCAGTACCTGAGCAATAAATGCAATGCTACCCTTTACATCCTGGGCTTTGATTACCAGCGTGTTCATAGAGGCACTAAAGTCTGCCCTGAAGCCATTATAGTTCGCAATATTGATTACACCACCCCCCAGGCTTTCTCCGGTCATTTCTACCGATAAATCGCCACGGGTTGCCTGTATCTTCAGGGTATTGGGGTGCATAGTAGAAGCGTTGCCCACCGACTTAAAGAAAAACTCAAGGCCTTCTTTTTCTGCTTGTTGCAAAGCGTTTTTTATCCGGGCATCGTCTGTATCATAGCCTAACAATCCTCCAATTACTGCTCGGTCGCTTCCGTGACCTTCATAAGTACGAGCAAACGAATTGTAAAAAGTAATGGTGGCCGATTCGGGTTGACCTCCTAAAAAACTATGGGCTACCCGGGCAATTTTTACTACTCCGGCAGTATGCGAGCTGGACGGTCCTATCATTACTGGACCAATCATATCGAAAATACTACTTTTTTGACTCATGATTTTTTGTTTGTTGTATCATCACAAAATACACTTTGCCTGGGCTTAAAACAATATCACCTGCTTGGCAACTTCAATACCATTCATTTTATGTGTTTGATTATCAGTTGTTTACTAAGGTAGAGTGCCTTTGTTCCTGGGGCGAAGTGTTCAGTTTCTATACACAAAAATGTACAAAAACGGACACTATCCATACAAAAATGGAAAAAAAACCGGTAATTTGCAATGCAAGGTAGTGTTTTTTACCTAACTTCAAAAAAAAGAACGTTGTATGTTGGTCAGACACTGTAAATAACAGAATGGTTGCATTGGGCTTTGGCAGGAGAGAGGCAATAGTAGAAAAACTACAGTGGTGCGATATATTAACTCTCCAATAAATAAGGAATGGTTACGCTTGAGGGCATCAAAAAAGCCACTTGCACCTTGCGGTGGGTGGCTTATAATGGTTAGTATAAAAAGTCTAAATTTTTGTTTTTAACATCACTAGGGTCATCAAACACTAGAAACTGTTCCCAAAATTGGCTTTCAGGTACTCCTGCTACGCATACCAGGGGTTCTTTTTTTACCGGATGCATAAAATACACTCGTCGGGCGTGTAAGTGAATATTTTTATCTGGATCTTTTCTCGGAAAACCATATTTTATGTCTCCTCTGATAGGGCACCCCATGCTTGCCAATTGCACCCTTATTTGGTGAGGTCGCCCTGTAATCGGATTCACTTCCAGCAACCAATGATCGTTGAGGTTACCCAATACCTTGTACCTGGTTTCTGCTTTTTGGGCGCCATCTACTGGTTCATCGTGGGCAGTTACTATGTTTTTTGCCCCATCTTTTTTGAGCCAGTGTACCAGTTTACCTTCTTCTTCGGCAGGTTTTCTTTTTACTATAGCCCAATAAGTCTTTTGAATCTTGCGTGTTTTAAAAAGCTGATTCATACGTTCGAGCGCTTTCGACGTACGCGCAAGTATTACTATGCCTGATACGGGGCGGTCTATCCGGTGTGGAATACCTAAAAACACAGCACCTGGTTTGTCATATTTTTCTTTGATATACTCTTTTACCCAGTCACCCAACGTTTTATCACCCGTTTTGTCTCCCTGCACTAACATTCCGCCTTTTTTGTTTACAATAATCAGGTGATTATCTTCATACAGCACCTGAAAATGCTTATAATACTTTTCTGCGTCAAATGTTTCCATCCAATTAAATATTTGATAATTAAAGAGTTATGTTTTGCAAAAATACCATTTTTTTAACTTTAAAACCTGTTTGCAAGGTATATTTCATAAAAAAAGCCACACCGATGGGTATCAATGTGGCTTTAAATGCTTTATGCGATGTACTTTCAGCCTTTACAGGCAAATAGTCATTATAAAAATGTAGGGCAAACATATTTTTTGCCGCCACTTAGTCCAAACCTATAGCTGAGCAGAATTTGTATCTGTAAAGAGCCTGCATCTATACGACGAGGAACCACAAGGTTAGGAGGTGGAGGGTTGGGGTTAGGGTTGCGGGTAACCACCGGAATGTCTGTGCCTCCGTTGTAATAGGCGAGCTGAGCGTGAAGCGCAAAACGATCAATGATGCGAAAAGACATGCCCACTCCTGCGGTAAAACTAAAGCCCGATTCATCAGTAAGTGGACGCTCCAGTTGATTGGTGGCCCCTGGGTCGGGGCGACGTGCTATAGGCATTGTCCATAAACCCACCCCCATAAACCCATAAGCATCTATCCACTCAGGAATAGCGTAAGCATAACGCAAAAACGAATACTTAAGGCTCAAATTCAAATGATTAGGATTAATAGACAGCGAGTCGGCATTAAAGCGGGTATTCATATTATACGAAAGAACAAAGCTTACTGGAATACCTGTATTGCCAAACTCTGCAAAGAAATGCAAGGGGCGGCGAGCTTCTTTAAAGTTGTTATCATTGGAGCGGTATGTAATAGCAGCTCCTCCGCCTATTTCCAAAAAAGTAACTCCATCGCGCCAGGCACGGCTTTTTTTACCACGATTGGGCGCCAAAGCGTGATGTAACGTTTTTTGCATTTGTTGGTGCAACACATTTTGTTGTTGCGTAAGTAAGCTATCAGGAATTTTGGCTTTTGCCGATGAACCAAAAGCAAGTAAAATTGCCACAAGGCAATACAAGCCCTCATGGTAGGAAAGTTTCAGGTGTTTTATATTCATCATATTTGTGTTTATTTCTATCCAAAAAGGTTGAATAAATTCAATTTTTTAGCCAAGATCAGCTCCAGGATGTATTCGTTCTCTCAAATATAACGACTAATTGGAGTTTATAATTTAATAACTGTGAATTTGGCAGATGTACTCAATAAAAATTATTTTCTTTATCAATTGGGTTCAAACATAAAAACCCCTGACAAGTCAGAGGTTTGATCATTTATATCTAATTGAAAGATTTTGCAGAGTACTAAGATGCCAACGGCAATGGATTGCCTCCTTCGTCTTTCAACTGTTGAGTTGTTCGCCAGTCTTGACGTGCTTTATCGAGGTCGCCTGTTGCCTTGTATGCACGTCCTCTCATGTAAAATACATAAGTAAGCCGGGCAAGAGATAAGTATTTTCGCTGATTGATTACTTCTGTATACACTGTGATTGCTTCTTCGAATTTGCCTGATTCAAACAAGTCTTCTGCCTTGTTAATTAACTCTTCTGTCATTTTCATCATTTTTTTAATGTATTGAACCCAAGGTGGGTTCATTCAACTAAACCTTCATTTTGATACTTGGTACTCCGATGTTTTCAAAAAGGTTACAGCGTTTTTTTAGATAATATTACATTGACTGAAAAGAGTGGGTTGCAAAAGAAAAAGTTTTTTGTGAAATCTTTGAGTACAAACTCATACAAAGGTTCTTTACTATTACAAACGCCTCGTTATAAACAGGCGCAAAGAAATTCAAGTAAGATTAACAGGTGTTTTGAAGTAATATTTAATAAATAGGTTAGTAAGTAGTTTTACTTAGGTTAATGTAAGTACCAATTATTTTTTCATAGAGTTTTGTTCACTTTACAAGTAGTAGACAGAAATAGTAAGTATTCGTAGTTTTAAAACCTCGCTCAACAATGAGCGAGGTTTTTTTAGTATGCTTGGTATTTAGCAGTGTTAAGTGATGAGCAAAATAGAGTAATCTAAATGGATCAAGTTATTTTGGTAGGCTTATTTTTTTCGGTAATTTGCGATTTATTAAGTGCGAAAGTCGCTTGCGTCAAGTGTCAAGGGGGGACTCTCGATATTATTTTGTCTATTTCAGACAATATCGAAAATCATAATGTTGGGTATGTAGTTTTTAAATCCTCCGAGTGCAAGCCCGGCTCAGCATAGCTAATATGTAGACATACTACATACAAGTTTTAATTACGCTTTAAGAGTATATTTAAATTTTGCTCCTATAAATCAGCTAATTTTTAAACGTACTCTTGGCGAATAGTTCTTAAACACAAAATGTTTTTTATTTATGAAGTTAACTATTCAAATGTTCCCCTTATTGGTATTGTGTGTCCTGCTAGGAAAAGCTCATCACTCGAACCTAAATCAAGGTTCAATGGTTTGCCATTCGTTTGCCAAGGTAAACAACACAATTGCAAAAAAAAGTATTTGGTTTTCAGATGTTTACAACGAGCAAGATGGTCTCGTAGTAATGGAAGCTGAAAATACTACTTCCGATTTAGGTTTGTGGATTAAACAAACTACTGTGGCTAACTATCGAGGAAGTGGTCACATTGAGTTTACTGGAAACTCCATATTCAATGGACCTCCAGGTTCTCCACTCACTTACAAATTTCGAATAAATACTGCGGGAGAATACCGTTTGATCTTAAGAGCTCATAAGCGCCTTGAAACCGATCGCGATGACTTGAGCAATGATTGTTACGTGCGAATGGAAGGTGATTATACTGAAAGTACACAAGATAAGAATGCGGCAGCCCTGAATTTCCTTCAAGAAAACCAAAAACTGTTTGGAGGTAAAGAAGATAGCTGGGGAACCTGTGAATCACTGCATTTATCTAATGGAGCCTACAAGTCGGCAGTTTACAACTTTAAAGCAGGGGAGACTTATACCTTGATTTTGTCGGGGCGCTCCAAAAATTTTAATTTAGACCGCATCCTTTTTTTTAATATAGACCAGTATAATATGGGGCAAGACATTCGACAAGAAGTTGGCAATTTTGCCGAATCGTCTTATATAGATGGCACTAGCAGTGGAGGAGGCGATACACCCAATAATGGGGGAACCAATACCCCCGCTGGTTTATTTGCACAGGTAAAAGCCAGAAATATGATTACGCCCAATGGAGATGGCAACAACGATATTTGGCGGATAGACAATGTGTTGGCGGTAGATAACCACGAGGTGATGGTGTTTAACAAGGCTGGGCAAGTAGTATTTAAAACCACCGATTACTCTATTCCCTGGGATGGAACCCAGCAAGGCAAACCTCTGCCCCAAGGTGTATACTATTACAACTTAGTGCTTGAGCACCAAGGCGTAAAAGAAAAGAAATCTGGATTTATCACCCTAGTAAGATAACTCATCGCTCCTTATTATTATGAGACAACTAATGCAAGTATTCTTACTACTAGGTGGTATAGCAGTACACACTCTTAGGGCACAGGTAGCTCCAGTTCAAAATCAAGTCTATTTTAACCCTTATGTGTATAATGATGCCTTTCTGGGGCAAAGCGAAGAAACGCGTTTGTTTGTAGGGGTAAAAAAACAATGGTTGGGAGTACAAAACTCACCATTGGTAGCCACACTTACTTTTGAGAAGCCCCTCCCGTCGGGTCTTAATATAGGGGTGCGATTGGTCAATGTATCTGAAGGACCGATCAATACTTTATCCAAAAAATTGTCGGCAAGTTACCAGATAGAAACTGGTCTGGAGGCTCACTTGAGCTTTGGAATGTCTCTGGGTTTGGCGTTTAGTAGTTTTAACGCCAGCTTGTTGGATGATCCCAACGACCCCGCCATAGCGGCACAAAATCAAAGTAACTTTCAGTTTGACGGTTCGCTGGGGATTGCCTACCATTGGAAGAATCTTGCGGTAGGGGTGGCAATGCCCAATTTTGCTGCTCCTCAACCTTTTGTAAATCTCAACAAAAACGACGAGGTTACATTCAGCCCTTGGAACTATTTGATTGCTTCGCTAAGCCTTGATTATGAATTGGATATGGATTGGACATTTTCTCCCATGTTTATTTACCATTACCAAAAAGACTTTGCTGGACAGTTTGAAGGAGGAGTGAGGGCACAATATCAAAGCAAATATTATCTAGGAGGGCTTTATCGGCAAAATGTAGGACTTACTGTTCTAGCAGGTCTTGATCTAAGTGAAAGGTTTGGTTTACATTATTTATACAGTTTTTCCAGTGCTGCGGCTAATCTCCCCAACGATAGCCATGAATTAGTACTCAGGGTAAGTTTTGGCAAAGGCAAAAAATAAGAAATCATTTACTTTTTTTACTAAAAGTAAAAAGCGACAAGTTTGGGTCTTCTGAGGTAAAACAATAGAGAAGGATATCCGAATGTGTGCTATGAATACAATACATAGTGCACAAGAAGTAGCTTAATCAACTGCTAATGTGAGAATTGATCGTCTCACCTTGATACGATAACCGTGTATTTGATATTGGGGGATAAAGTAGGGTAAAATGAACCCCTACTTTACTCCACCCGATCATCAAACAAAACTACATACATCGGCTCATTGTTTCAATCAATTGTTCTATTTGAGCCACACTGGTTGCCGGAAAGTTAGCAATGCGTATTTGAGTATCTTTATATTTGCCATAGCCACTACCAATGGTCATGTGGTGTTGCCCTACCTTGGCTATAAACTCAGCCGCCGAACCAGGAGTGTTGGCTACAATAACCGATGCAGAGCGGTGCTGGCGATTGGTCACAAAAGGAGAAAACCCCTTGAAAACCGTTGGGTTGCTCAAGGCATTGTACAAAAGGTTGGCTTTTACCTCGGTTTCGTGCCGTATTTGATTGATGCCTTGGTTGAGCATGTCTTCGCTTACTTTACCCAACAGGTAAATGCCCAGCACATTGGGCGTAGGAGGTGTTTGAAACTTCTCAAACGATTTCCAAAGGTTTACTAATCGATAATGAGCCCCCGTTACTTGCCCTTTGGCTTCCAGGTTTTTGGCTTTGTCAAGGCAACGCTTGTTTACCAGCCAAACCCCTAACCCAGCGGGCATTCCAAATGCTTTTTGTACCGAAAAATAAGCCGCATCTATTTTATTAAAATCCAGCAAAGGCAAAGGTGCTGACGAGACCATGTCTACCACTAGTAATTTATCAGGATGTTGGTCTTTGAGAGCATGAATATCATCTACTGGCGTGCTTACCCCTGCACTGGTTTCGTTGTGCGCCACACAAATCATTTCGGCAGTTGTGGGTATTGCCACTTTGGCCATGTCAAACCCTTCGCCGAAAGGCACTTCGTGTAGGTGGACAGTTTTACCCATGAGTTGGGCAAAGTCAGCAAAACGCTTAGAAAAAGCCCCGTTTACCAAGTGAAAAGATTCGCTTTCTACACAATTTTGTAGCAGGCGTTCCCATACTTCGGTAGCCGACCCTGTAAAAAGCACGGCATAATCATCGGGTAGTTTAAAAATTGTTCGGATATTATGGTATGTTTGCTCATAAATGCCCTGAAACACCTTACTCCGATGCGAAATAGAAGGGATTTGCGTATCTAAAGCGCTTTGCAGGTGGTGTGCCACGGTAGGATATAGGGCAGCGGGTCCGGGAGTAAAAAATGTTTGTTTGCTCATGATTCTGATATATCTGAAATAATAATCAATACTGTTGATGAGCACATATTACCATCAACTGTCAGAGCACGAACGTAAGCAAGTGTATTTGATAAACCAATAGTAAACTTAAAAATATTTTAATATCATTCATGAAACTATCCAGCAAAAGGCCTTTCATTTTTTCGCTTTTCTTTTGGGTATTTGTGGGTGTTTTTGTGCTCTTGCAGTTTTTTACCCTTCATACATCCCCCTTGCCCTGGTTCGACGAAACTTTTTTTGCCAGCATTGCCTGGCATTGGGCAAACACCGGAAAACTGGTGCCACAAGTAGCCATTTTTACCGAAGTAAAGCTTTACGGCCCTATATACTTTTGGCTGACAGGTATCAGTTTTCAGCTGTTTGGTTTTAGCATTGCCAGCTTCCGGTTAGTAAATTTGATGGCGGGTGGGGTAGTGGTATGGTTGAGTAGTGGCTTGTTTGGTCAATTGTATCAACATTATTTGCCTCAACAACCCAACTGGAGGCTTTGGCAAAAAGGTTGGTGGCTATTATTGCTTACCGACCCCTTGTATTACCTGGTAATGCACGAGGGACGTATGGATTTGTTGGCGTTAAGCTTTGCCCTGGGTAGCATATATTTGTTGATGCCAGGGTTGCTAAGAGCGCAAACTTTGCCTTGGTACCAGGTAGCAGCCTCAGGACTGATGGTAGCGCTTGCCTCGTTGACTACCCCAAGGGTAGCTTTTATTTTTGTGCCTCTGACAGTAGCTTTGGTGTGGCAATGGCGCAGGCAATTACCTCTTTTGATGCTTTGGGGAGGCTGCATTATCGGCCTTTATTCAAGTTGGATTTATGTGGCTTTTGGCAGTTTAACAAGCTTTGTTGATACTTATTTGGGGCAAAATGAAGCGATTAAAGATTCTTTGGTGGGTTGGTTTGTTGGTGGGGTGGGTTATGTACCTCGCCATTCCTATGTATTGATTGTCACTGCATTTTTGGCAAGCGTGCTCTTATTGTGTAAGTATCCACGTCGCTTTTGGGTAGCTCCAATAATGGTAGGGCTAGGTAGCATAGGTTTGTTTTACTGCTTAGTGCGCGATTATGGTCAGTATTCGGTATTTATCTTGCCTTTTTATTATTTATTGGTATTTTATAGCCTGAGTCAACTGCCCGCCAGACGCTATCATTTGCAAATGTATCCCTTGGTTTTATTGGCAATGTTTAACTTGAGTTATTTTGCTTTAAAAAACCTGCAGGTAGTGGCAAGCCTTCATCAACGTAAACCACAACAAGCCACTCAGTTTGTGCAAAAGCACATTCCAAAAGGGGCAAGGGTAATTGGCGAACCAATGTATTTTTATGCAGTGTTACAGGCAGGGAGCCACTACCAGTATATGGACTTATATGGTACTACTGCTGACCGTGAAGCCCGGCATCGTACCCAATACAAGTATCAGTATTTGATTGTTACAGATCATTTGCAGCAACGAAAACCAGCCATTGTAAAATATTACCTTAGCCAAGGCAAGTTTAGGCGGGTAGCACGTCTGGCAATAGCTCCTTCAGCTTTGGGTCGTGAAATTACTCGCTGGGGACTTTTGTCAAGCGTAGAGCGTGCTGGTTATAACTGTGTAATTTATAGGCGGATTTTCTAGTGCCGACAAAGGGTCGTAAGTATTCATTTTGGTACAGGGGTTTTCTGATGGTGCCCGCAACATTGTTGCACATTTACTGTTTTAGACATAGACACACAAAATACAATATCTTTATGAACACAACACTTGACAAAGACTTTTGGAGCAACCGTTATCAGGCACAAGACACAGGTTGGGATGCCGGAAGCATTACTACACCTATCAAAGCTTATGTAGATCAATTAGAGGATAAGCACTTGAAAATACTTGTTCCAGGAGCAGGCAATAGTCATGAAGCAGAATATTTGCACCAACAGGGCTTTACTAATGTAACTGTGATAGACATTGTGCAAGCCCCATTAGACAACCTCAAGTCAAGGTCTCCTGATTTTCCAGAAGCTCATTTATTACAAGGAGATTTCTTCGAGCTGGCAGGGCAATACGATTTAATTATTGAGCAAACTTTTTTTTGTGCACTTAACCCTAGTTTGCGGGAGAGTTATGTACAAAAAGTGAAATCATTGCTTAAACCTGAAGGTAAATTGGTAGGGGTATTGTTTTGCAACGTATTTTTAGACCGTACCGAACCCCCTTTTGGAGCCACCGAACAGCAACATCAAGAGTATTTTCTGCCTCATTTTACTGCCAGGCATTTTGCCCTTTGTTACAACAGCATTGCACCAAGGCAGGATACAGAGTGGTTTATATGTTTGATTAATGATTGAGAAAAGAACAAAATTTAAGCGACAAGTAACAAGGTGTTCCACTTGTTGCTTGCCGCTTGTTACTGTTAGCTGACTATATTACCTCAAAAAGCTCGTTGGCTTCTTTTCTTATTTTTGGGGCGTGTTGTGTTTGATCCTCTGCCGATCGGTACCCAATGGTAGCCACTACAGTTGCGCTGAGTCCTTGATCAGAAAGCCCTAAAATTTTGTCGTAATCAGCCGGTTCAAAACCCTCCATAGGACAAGCGTCAATGTTTAGCTCTGCAGTAGCAGCAAGCAAATTGCCCAAAGCAATGTATGTTTGGCGGGCAGTCCATTCTTGTATTTCCTGGCTTGTTTTTTCGCTAAGTTTACCCTTCATAAAGTCTGCATACCCTTTGAGGTCTTCTACTTTCATACCTACTGAAGTAGCTTTACGCTGAAGGTAATCATCTATGTGCGCATCTTGCACTTCATTGTAGCTACAAAAAACCACCACTTGTGATGCATCAGTAATCTGGGTTTGCCCCCAGGAAGCCCCTTTAAGCTTTTCTCTTACTTCAGCATCTTCAATAATGAGCACTTTGTATAATTGTAAGCCGTAAGATGAAGCCGACAAACGTATAGCTTCTTTGATTTTTTCTAAGTGTTCAGCGCTAATTTTTTTGCTGGGGTCAAACTTTTTGGTGGCATATCGCCACTCTAGGTTTTTTATCAATTCCATTAGATAGTGATTATTGTCTTGTGTTTGTTACTTTTTGCCAAATCTATGGAACCTTACCTTTACTTTACCTTAATGAAATGTTAATTTCTTGAAAATTGTTGATTACGCAACTAATGTTTGGGTATTTATATGGCTTTGATATAAATAATCTAAGAACATATCAGAAAAGAGTCATTGTTTGGTAAATAAGCGCCCTCTTTTGGTCCTGACCTGGCATAGAACAAAAGAGGAGGCGTTGGCTAGTACTCTAGTTGATCAATGACAGGCTAATTCTTTACCACTTTTGCTGTTTTTGAGTGAGTTTTGGTGTTTATCTTGAGCGTGTATACCCCACTGGCAAGCTTGCCTGGTTTGCCCCAATTATATTCAATGGGTGCGGTTGCCAAATGCTCATAAGCCACCAGTTTGCCGTTGGCGTCATACAAGTGCATTTGAACACTCTTGCCGCGATAGCTTGGTTTAAACACGATGCGCAAAGCTTGAGAGCCATCTAGAGGGTTGGGCGAAAAACTAAAGCTACCATCAGTGGCTTTGGTCAATGCAGTAGGGTTAGTGGCAATTGCCTGTGCCCGGTTAAAGTTGGGGATGCCATAGCCCAGTAAACTGTCGGGTTTGGCAGCCTGGTTTGCTGAGCGTTGCAGGTAGTCAATAATTTGCATGTTGGTAAGCGCTGGATTTGCCTGCCAAAATCCCGCTGCCAGCCCAGTCAGGGTAGGGGCCGAAAATGAAGTACCATTGCCAACAGTAGATCCAAATGGGCCCACCATGGTAACGTTGCTTCCCATGGCTGTAATATTCGGCTTTAGCCTGCCGTCAGAGGTGTACCCCTTAGAGCTAAAAGAAGCATAAGTACCATTCGGATTTACTGCCCCTACAGTCAACACTGAGTCACCATCGGCAGGAGCTCCTATATATTTCCAAGGGTCATTGCCCTCGTTTCCAGCACTGTTAATTACCAAAATACCTACGGCAGCAGCAAAGTCGGCAGCTTGGGTGATGATGGTGGTATTACCATCCATATTTTGGTAGGTATAGTTCATGCTGGCATCGTCAAATGTGTTGTAGCCCAACGATGAATTGATAATATCTACGCCTGCACTATCGGCTTTTTCAGCAGCTATCAACCAATTTACTTCCTCTATTCTATACTCTGAGCTCACATCTTCGGTACGGTAGAGCCAATAGGTAGCTTCGGGTGCAGTACCTATTATAGTACCCTTTAGGTAAGCCGCCATTGTAGACAATACTTTGGTACCGTGGCTTCCGGTGCTGTATACATCTTCTTTATTATCTACCAGGTCATAAGTGCCCCCAATTTGTTGATTGCTGAATAAATGTTTAAAAAAGTTGAGACTGTTTACATTCTGAAAACCAGCATCCATTACTGCTATGGCAATGCCTTTGCCTTTAAAACCTGCCTCGTGCATAGCGTCTGCCCCAATCATTTTTGCCTGAAAAAGCGAGTTGCCATAGTCAGCTTCCGACTCAATGGTGATGTCCTCGGTAGTACGTTGTTTGCCATTGGCAGCTTTTTTCTGCTTTTTGCGGGCGGCACGTTGTCGACGTTTTTCTTCTTTTTCTATTTGTCTTTTTTGTCTGCCCTTGTTGAGTACCTGGCTACTTTTTATAAAACTCAGCTTGATTACTTCAGCCAATGTAGCGTCGCTGGCTTCTATCAACACTGCATTGAGCCAGCGAGAGCTGTACCATACCTTCGCCCCAGCATTTTTTATTTGGGTAATATAATCAGGGTTTACAGGGAGCTCGCGGGTGGTAATTTTGATACTTTGTTTGTTCCTGCGCTCTATAGAGCGTTTTGAGAGAAAGTCGGCAGGCTTATCAATTGAGTAAGGAGAGTTGGCTTTATCGGTAAGGTAGATAAAATGTTTTTTAATAACTTGGCTGTAGCCCGACACATTGCCTGCTAACAAAGTAGTTATCAGTAAGAATAATAGTCTTTTATGTTGCATAATATAATGAGAGAGTTGGGTTTTATTTTTTTAATGAGTCTATAGTCGTTATTCAAGAGTTTATTGAGTTGTAGCCCAGGCATAACAAGTTATGGCAGGTTTTCAGGTCACTACGGCTTCCATCTACCGAATTTATAAAATACTAATAATCAGCATACTATGAAATCGGTAGAAACTGGTAGAACAGGGTGTAAAACCAAGTACCCAGTTCCTGGAACCTTGTAGGGGCTAACGATTGATTAGTTTCATTTAGGTTAAAACCACTCAACAAAACTATTGTTTTCCATAGCCAATGACTTTCTGTATCGACTTCCGCCCTGATTCTATTTGAGTAAAGCAATCTGGTGTTTCGGTACAAAATGTTACTACCGTACTGTCTTTATATACAAGGCCTACTTCTGCCGCATATACTTCATTGCGTTTATCCATAGACACCAAGCTAGAGTCGTTACCTTGAATGACTTTGAGTGTATTGGCAAAATTAAACGTATCTATGGCAAAAGCCCTATTCAAATTGGCTATTTCGTATAAATCCTGATCCAGTCCATTGAGTATATTGCCATCCCAGGGCTTAGCCTCTTCTAATGGGAAAACAATTTTTATCAACGGTAAATTACTTTGTATGACAATTGCCTGGTTGAGTGAACGTTTGGCAACCCATACCGAGTCAAGTTGCCAGGTATTGTTCGCCGTAGCCCGTCTAAACCGTTCGAGTCGAAAGGCAGGGTCACCATTAATGTCTTGAAACTCTTCTGCAACGAGCTCTCTTATTTGGTAACGATTAGTATCAGGGTCATTAATCAGGGTAAACTGAATGTCTTCTACCTGGTAGTCGATATACCGTCCGGTTTCGAGCGGAAAAAATGTGGTACCTAGTTCTATCGAATCAGGATCTAGTGGTTTGGTAGAGCAGGCTGTAAAGGTAGAACTTACAATCAATAAGAATAGAATATAAGTGAGTGTTTGGGTAAAATTACTTTGATAATGCATGACAGACGTTCAATAATTTGAAAACAATATACTTAGCAGGTATACAAGTTTTGCCTCAATATAGTTTCAAAATAGAGCCGTAGATGAATAAAACTACCTGGGCAGTAGGTTTGCCCAAATAGTTATACCAAGTGTATTATTTTAAAGAAGGCAATGCTGAGTTTTCTACAATGATTCCCTCTTCGTTTTCTTGCCATTTAAAGCTCGATTTAATCCAACCCCCACCAATCATGTCGTCTCCTTCATAAAAAACAGCGGCTTGCCCAGGAGCAATGGCGCTTACTTCTTCGTGAAACCAAACTTTGATCTCATGGTCGCTTACTTGCTCGATACGGGCAGGAGCCCCCTCGTGGTTATACCTTACTTTGGTAATGGTTTCCAAAGGTTTTCCTTTCATATCGGCATATTTTTGTAAAGTTAGTTGGTTTACAATCATGCCATTTTTTTCCAGGTCTTTTACTGTACCCAGTACTACCCGGTTATTGTTTTTGTCTATACCAGTCACATACACCGGATAGCCCAAAGCAATGCCCAGACCTTTGCGTTGTCCGATAGTATAAAAGGGGTAACCTTTGTGTTTGCCCACTACTGTACCGTCTTCCAATATAAAATCACCACCATCTACTTTTTCTTCCAGTTCTGGTACGCGTCTTTTCAAAAAGCCACGGTAATCGTTGTCAGGTACAAAGCATATTTCATAAGACTCTGATTTATTTACCAGTTCTACAAAACCCCGTTCTATAGCCATCTCTCTGATTTGAGATTTATATAGTTGTCCCAAGGGCAATATGGTACGGCTCAGGCTTTGCTGAGAAACCCCCCACAAAGCATACGATTGGTCTTTGCCTTCATCAATGCCTTTAGATATGACATAACGCCCGTTTTCTTCGCGAATGTTGGCATAATGCCCTGTGGCTATATACTCACAGTCAAGCTTGTCGGCACGACGTAGCAACGCATCCCATTTTATGTGGGTGTTGCACAATACACAAGGGTTAGGTGTGCGCCCGTCGAGATATTCATTGGTAAAATGATCGATCACATAATCGCCAAATTCATTGCGAATATCTAAGATTAAATGTGGAAAACCGAGGTCAACGGCAATATTTCGGGCATCATTGATAGAGTCGAGGCTACAGCAACCAGTTTCTTTTTTGCTTCCACCCGACGAAGCATAATCCCAGGTTTTCATTGTAATGCCTACTACTTCGTAGCCTTGTTCGTGTAGTAGAACGGCAGCCAAAGAGCTATCTATCCCTCCACTCATTGCCACCAAAACTCGTCCTTTTTTGCTCATTTTTTTTAAGGTATTAGGTTTTGGGGATTAGGTACTGGGTATTGCTGTAAAGCAATGAAAAAGCTACCCGGCACCAAGTACCTAGCACCCAGTACCTGATTTGTTTGTGAACAGATTTGTGTAAAGAATCATCAGTGAAGAGTACTGCTCACGTGATGACTCTCTACTGATAACTGATTTATTGCTTTTGTTGTTCCATTTCCTGTTTCAAACGTTGGCTCAAGCGTCGGCATAGGTCGTCTATATCCATAGCCATTGCTTCATCGTTGGTTGCCTGACGAATGGTATCGGCGAGTCCAGCAATTGTTTCGATACAAAATGCCTTCATCTCATGAATTTCCATTTTTTTAGTCCATAAATCCATTTTGGCAGTACCTTTACCGTCTTCGTCCCAAAACGACAAAGACATAGCCTTCGAACCGTTTGTACCCTGGTCAGGTGTATTGGTAGCCATCCAAAGTATTTGCTCACATACATTGGCATCGTCCAATGTTACATTGATATTAATATCTTCTTTTCGCATTGATTTCTTTAACTTAACAAGTGGCTCCGACTTTCGGAAACTTCGATAAATCGCAAAGTTACAACAAAAGGTTGATATTTTAACTATTGGAATAAATGGGAGTGATAGATAAAACTAATCAGGTGATAGAAAGAGGTGATGATGTGGAATACTAGAATAGAGAGAGGAGGCAAAACAAAAACTTTTCAGTATTTTGGCGGCCAAAGTTTAAAATAACCATTTATATGAAAAATATTTATTTGTTGATATGCTTAGTTGGCTTGAGTGCATTGGTACAAGCCCAAAAAGGTAATTGGAAACCTGACGATGTGATTAATCAGGTATCTGGAGAAGGGTTTAGGTTTTCGCCCAATGGCAAAATGGTTGTGTGGGTAAAGCGTCGTCCTGATAAGAAAAAAGATCGCTTTATCAGTGATTTATACCTTACCCGTCTGGACATGACTAACAAAAAAGGCCGATATAAAACTATTCAACTAACCAGAAGCAAGGACTCTGACTATAGTCCTGTTTTTTCGGCAGACAGCGAAACTATTTACTTTTTATCGTCAAGAGCCAAGGGCAAAGCACTTTGGGCAATGAGCACGTATGGAGGAGCACCCTACAAGGTACACACTTTTAAAAATAGTATTTCAAATATTCATTTACGCAATCAACACACCTTGTTTTTTGTAAGCAGCGAAGGGGCAAGTTATCGTGAACAACAGCTCAAAAAAGAAAAAGACAATGTGGTAGTGGTAGAAGATACCGAGCACATGAAAGCCACCAGAGTATTTTCGTTTAACCTGAAAACCAAGCAAATAGAGCGTCAAACCGACAATCGCTACCCTATTGTATCATTGGCAGTGTCAAAGAATGGTCAATGGATGGTTACCACTCACTTACGGTCGTTGCATTACGCCTCTGATGGCAAGCCACGCCCTGCTTATTACATCTGGAATTTAAAAACAGGTAAAAAAACAGCGGTTTTAAAAGATACTTACCAAGGACCTGGCAACTTTGAGTTTTCGGAAGACAACCAAGGTTTTTATTTTACCTCTACCAAATCGTCTGACCCTGAATGGGGGGGTGCTGGAGTCACTAAGTTGCACTACATGACAGTGAAAAACCCACAGGTAGTCAATATTCCAGTAGACTGGAAGTGGGACTTAAGCTATGGCTTAAATATAGTAGGTAACGATGTATTGGTGTACTTGGCCAATGGTCCCACCAATAAATTGGCATTGATGAAAAAGCAAGGCAATCGTTGGGCAAAGCAAATGGTAGCCTTGGGTGATATGGCCGACCATGTGTCAGTGCGTGCCTTATCGGCAGATAAAAAGCAAGTGGTTTACCTTTACTCTACAGCGTCGGTGCCTGTACAATACCGTATAGGAGAGCTGGTACAAAAGCGTAAGGTAAGCATTACAGCGGGTAAGGAGTTGATTACTTTGAATGAAAGTTGGAAAAAGAAGAAAACCAGCAAAAGCAAGGTGATTAAATGGCAAGGTTACAACAACGAAGAGGTAGATGGTATTTTGTATTACCCTCAGAACTATACAAAAGGAAAAAAGTACCCTTTGGTGGTAGCTATTCATGGAGGACCCGCCAGCACCGATCGCGACGCATGGAGTTTTCGATGGGCGTATCCAGTACAGTTGTTTACCCAAAAAGGGGCATTTGTGTTCAAGCCCAATTACCACGGCTCAAGCAATCACGGACTCAAGTTTGTAGAGTCTATTAAGAAGAACTATTACGACCTGGAGATGGTAGACATTACCAAAGGAATTGATTTTTTGGCAGACCAAGGGCTGATAGATAAAAACAAAATGGGGGTCATGGGTTGGTCAAACGGAGCCATCTTAACTACCATGCTTACAGTGCGCTACCCCGATATGTTTAAAGTAGCCGCAGCTGGAGCAGGGGATGTAAACTGGACGTCTGACTATGGTACTTGCCGTTTTGGGGTTACGTTTGATCAAAGTTATTTTGGCGGTGCCCCCTGGGACGATCGGAATGGTAAAACTTACAACGAGGCTTATATACTCAAGTCGCCTTTGTTTGAGCTCGAAAAAGTAAAAACACCTACCTTGATATTTCACGGAAGTAACGACAGGGCAGTGCCCCGCGACCAAGGGTGGGAGTATTACCGGGCTTTACAGCAAGTAGGCAAGGCACCAGTACGTTTTTTATGGTTTCCGGGGCAACCCCACGGTTTACGAAAACTTACTCATCAAATGCGCAAGGTAAAAGAAGAGCAAACCTGGTTTGATAAGTATTTGTTTAAAACTTATGAAAAGCCCAACGAATCATTTAGTACCAAAAGCCCATTGGCCTTGCTATTGATCAAAGAAAAAGCAGCCAATCAGGATGGGGTGTATGGCGTAATGAAAAATGGAGTGCTTACCCCAGAGGTAGCTATTATCAAAAAAGACTCTATAGCCATCGGGCGTTTTGAGGTAACCAATGCCCAATACCGGGCTTTTGACACTCAACATAAGTTTTTGGTGACAGAAGCCAATCATCCGGCAACGGGCATAGGCACTGCTAAGGCCAAGGAGTATGTGGCTTGGCTGGCAAGCAAAACGGGTGAAAAATTTCGACTACCTAACGAAAAGGAAGGCAAGGCTTTGCACACGCAAGCGCGAACGCTCGCTGCCAAAGAAAACTCGCTTAATTATTGGGCAGGCTACAAAGTTACAATTGATGATGTACCAGGGCTTGAACAAAAAATAGCCAAGCTAAGGACTTCTTTATTAATGAAAGGGGGCAGCTTTAAAGGTACTAAAGTAGGCAAGGCTACCATCTACGATTTGGGAGGGAACGCTGCCGAGTATTATACCAAAGCCAACCGCTTGGCTACCTATGGTTACAGTGCTTATGACTATGCCGATGAAGGCAGCCAAAAAGTAAAAACAGCTACCAAGTACGTAGGCATAAGGGTAGTAAAAGACCTGAAGTAAACTGCTTCTTTAGAGACATTTTAAATAACCAAAAAAGCCCTTGCTCTATATAAAAAGAACAAGGGCTTTTTTCGATGCTGTGAGTAGGCAAGTTTTTAACCACCAATCCAACCCATATAGGCAGCTACTACATATATTAAATACAAGAAAATAAGAAATAAACCAAAGGGGCGGGTAGCTTTAAACTTTTGAACAAATAGAAGCAAGACTACTACAATCAATGTAGTAAACAACAAAATGATAGAAGAGGTAATGTTGGCTCCTCCCAAGTCGGTAAGGGGCTGGCCTTTGATCAAGATATAAATCAATACGGGTAAACCAAGGCTCATTAGAATATCAAAAATATTGCTACCAATGGCATTGGCAATGGCCATGTCTCCTCTTCCTTGCTTGGCAACAATTGCTGATGAAATCATTTCGGGAATAGAGCTACCACCAGCGAGTATAGTAAGGGCAATGATGGCTGTGGGTATGTTCATGGCTTTGGCAAGATCTTCGGCAGCTATAACTAAAAAATAAGAAGCCCCAGCAATAATAACCAGTGATAGTAAGAAAACAGGGATTGTCCAGCGGGGTTTTTCTTCTGGGTCAGGTATCAACTTCATGAGAAACTCTACCGGATAGCCCAAGGTTTTTTGTAGTATCTTAAATGGATTACGACGAGTTTCATCTTCCATGTCTTTTTCTATAGCTTCTATAGGGCGTGGGGTGTCTAAATGATGAGCGGCACCTTCAAACTCGGTACGGGCGCTTCCTGCTGGGGTTTCAAATCCATTTTTAGGTACAGTAGCTTCTTCATTTACATATTTTGTCCATAAAAACAGCACAAAGAGGTAAAGAAAGTAGCTGCCTACAAATGCTATTCCTTCTATAAGGGTAAACTTGTTATCGGCAACAAATAAGATGAGTAAGCCTACCGAAAACGCATAAAAAATGCTGTCTCGCATTACAGGGCGCCAATTGAGGTAAGATGTTTTCACTACTGCCGCAAAGCCGATCACTACCAGTATTTGGAAAATAGCCGAACCTACAATGGTACCTACACCAGTCGCAGGGTTGGCTCCCTCAAGAAACAAAGCAAAAAGTGCTGTGGATATTTCGGGTGCACTGGTGCCCAACGCAAGGAGCGTAGCACCAGCCACACTGGGTGGTAACTTCATCCATTCGGCAATGTTATCCAAACTTTTAATAAAGTGTCGATCTACGATTTCTGTCATTACATAGAACGCAAGCAGGATAACAACTAAAGCCAACCAAATAGACATTCTTTTCTGGGTTTAATTTGAATAAAATTTAACTTAGGAATTGTTCAAAAATAAATTTACACTCTGAGGGGTGATTTTTCGCCTTGATACTTCGTTATTTTTA
>NZ_CANLRP010000100.1 GCF_947493425.1 uncultured Microscilla sp.
GCCGCGTTTTTTGACCTCGCCTGACCAAAAAATATTTCCTTAAACTATAGAACTTTATTTTTGCATCGTTCCTAAGAAAACACCCGAAGGATGCATTCGGGTGTTGCCCACTCTACAAAAGAAGTCTCTAGTATCTTATCCTCTAAGTAAATGCACTATTTATTTTGGATGAGATTTGTTCTCTGACGAACTTCAAAATTTATCCCACAGGAAATTAGCATCGTTCGCTTTTTGAATTTCGATGCATATCGGAACCTTAGTTACTCGATATTTTTTAAGTAAAGTCAGGGTGCGAATATCGCCGAAATAATGTATCAGATATTTAGAGGTTGAGGTACTAACGACTTTGATATATAACTTCAAAATATAACAACAAAGGGTTGATAACGCGCTGTTATCAACCCTTTGTTGTATCATGTGTTGAGCATTGGCGCCTATTTTTGAAAAAGCGTAATTAAACGGTTTATGCTTATGTTTTGCCCTATCTGACAAGTCTTTCCAAAATCAACCTACTGTGCAAAAAAAAGAATCGTCAGAGGTGGTGCAAAACAAAGCAGCAAGCGCCATAAAATCATCGCAAGGTGACTTGCCTCCTATTCAAAGTAAACAAGCTCCCGTGCAGGCAAAACAGGTTCCCATACAAGCAAAACAACGCCCCATACAACGCAACACTGGTAGTAGCAAAAGCAGCGGCAATGTAAACGAGGCGCAAGTAAAAGCCAACGTGAGTAATATCATGGGGGTAGATGTAACCCAAGCCAAGGTAAACTATAACTCTGGCAAACCCGCCCAGCTCAAAGCCGAAGCCTATGCCCAGGGCAATACTGTAGAAATAGCCCCTGGCAAAGAAAAGCACTTGGGGCACGAACTCGCCCACATTGGCCAACAAGCCCAGGGAAGGGTACAGCCTACCATTCAAGGCAACAATGGCATAGGCATTAACAACGACCCCAAGCTAGAGAAAGAAGTGGACGACATTGGCGACCAGGCAATGAGTATGCAACCTACCCAAATGAAGCAAAACAATACGATGAAATCGTCAGTGGGCAATACCCAGCAAGGGGCACCAGTGCAAGGAAAATTTGAGTATGACAATGGCACCGATTTGTCACAACAAGCGGCAAACAAAATTATAGAAATGCTCAAAGATAAATCTGGGCTTGAAGAATTCAAAGCAAAATTCAATGATGACGAGACGCATGATTTTGAACCTTGGATTTATAGTATGGAACTTACCATGAATAAAAAGGTATGGAAAGATATTCAATACTATGTGTTCATAAAAGATAAGAAAGATGTAACGTTATCAGAAAACGAGTCTTATGAATTAGACCAACAGCAAAGCAAAAGGAAAGAAAAACGGTTAAAACAAAACAGGGTAAAAGAAGAGCAAGATACAGAGTTTGCCAGGCGAGTAGACTCTGGGACAGAACTGAGCACCCAACAGGTAAAAAATACATTTACCAAAGTATTAAGAACGGATATGACAGGGCTAGGTAGGCTTCTTCAGCTAGATGAAAGGTCTCTGCGTACCGATTCTTTGACTATGGCAAAAGCAAATTATAAAAATATTAAATTAGGTTTTGAGTCATCTTACCCTGGGTATCAATTCAAGAAAATATCGACTATTAGAGACACAGAGGCGCTTGAACAAGAAATTACGAGGTTAATCAATGATAAAAAGTTGATTAGTAATGATGCCATGCGAGATATCAAAGATCACTGGGATCAGATACAAAAATCAAAAAACATGAAACAAGAGGAGCTTGACAAGCTACTGTATGGCGCCAGAAATTTTCAAGACTATGTCAGGATACGCCTGGCACAAAAACGAGAAAAAACGGCTCGAGTATGGGGAGGAGCAGCAAAATCTCTTATTCTTGCTCGTAATCGTCTGGCTGAATTTAACGTGATGGATAGAAAATTAAATCCTACATTCCGTCAAGGTCAAGAGAGGCGCAATAACATGAAGATAGCGCAACAAGGGGTTGCCCGACAGACCCAACAAAAGATACACGAAGAAGGACGAGATGTACAAGGACGCTTGGCGTATAACCTGATGATAAAATCAGGGCAAGATATATTCAATGAAATTGCAGGAATAGATTCAGACAATGCCGGAGATTCTGCTGGAAGGGTAGTGGGTGTTGCCAAGACCATGGAAAACATAGATGGTATATTTGGTCAGGCTGCTTGCCACGACGATGCCCAACGTATCCTTAAGTTGATGTCGAGTCGTCGAAAGTTTAAAAACGAAAGCAGGGTACAATCTCAGGAGATAGCCCAGGAGGTAATTACTAAAATAACCAAGCAAGTAGAAAGCTGTAAGAGCAAAAAGAAAATAGTTAAACTCACTAACTACAACAATCACTCTTTGTTGTTGATGGTAGGGCAAGATGATTCTACCCAAATGTATGAAACCTATGCAGGTCTCAATTCTACCAAGATTATGCAAAATGATATTATCAGAGAACATATCGCAAGCGAATCTAATTTAGGGGCTGCTTTGCAAAAATATGTGTTATCTATTGCCGATACAGATAGTTTAACAGATACCAAAAACTTATTACAGTGGGAGGTACACGAAGCCACCAACAACGAAACTTTCGAGCAACGCATGGGTGAACACATGCAAGAGACCACTACTTCGTTCCATATTACTAACTCTATAGTGAGCATGGAATATTCACAGTTACGTGGTGACTCTAACGGTGATTTGTTTGATACTACCAAGTACAAAGACTTGTATATTCCTTTAGCAAAACTAAATAACTCTGCAACAGAAATATTCAACCTACATGATGAAGGAAAGTCTTCTCAACTGCAGGCTGGTCAAATATATAGGATGAAGCACTACTCGAAGTGGTTCAGGGCTAAATACAATGGAGTATCTCAAAGCATAGACATACCTAGTTGGATGGGAGAATGTGGACAGTTTGAAATTACAGAAGTGGGGACAGGTTGCGATAGAGTAGAAAGAAGGCAAGAGCCTGTCCTTAAGCGTAGCATTACTGAAGTAATGATGTGGATAGTGGGTGATACATCAAAAGAAGCCAGGGCTCCGTTCAGGGAGGCCATTGACCAAACTGGCAGCGAATGGGTAATCAAGAGAGGACAAGATAGAGATAAGAAGGTGGTTATTGTAAGTGATCCAGAATGGCAAACAGCCAACTTTGCCCGAAAAGTTACTTATAAAATAGTTTAATTTCTTATGTACACCCGAAGCCAACTCTTCGGGTGTTTTTTATAACAAACAAAAAAAACTGAGCGATAAAACCGCTCAGTTTTGTTCATTGACTTTCTACATTCCATCTAATCAAAAGTTAAACTCTAAACTCTATCATAGGAATAGTACAATGCTAACAGGCATCCGGATGAGTGTTCATAGTCTAAGGAAATCTAAACGTAACATGGTTGTTGGGCTAAACTATTGGGTGCAACCCAGCCTAAGCTGGGTAGTGCACCACTGTGTTCATAAGTGTTGTAATGTTCATTATTTTATAGTGTTCTTAAGTAAATTATATTTATAGTGCTTTGTAAAATTATATTTAGAACGGCATGGTTGACCGAAAACTAGTGCACTGGAAACTAAATTCCTATCATATTATTCGGAGTATTTAGCCCGCTTACTTTACTTCAAAAAGCTTACGTAGCTTTGGCTATGCGCACTTTTTGAAGTGCGTCAGCAAACAAAATACCCTCGAATAAATAATATATTTATTTAATCCCCAATGCACTAGTAATTCTATTGTTCCGCGGCGCTGATTGCTGGAATTGTTGGTTATTGTTAGAGCAAAGCTCTTAACTGTTGTCGCTTCGCTCATTGTTCCGCTTCGCTTGTCGCTTATCGCTAAAAGCTTGTCGCTAATTCAAGCTGCTTAATTTTGCTCCATTCATCAAATAAAAATTCCGCTATTTTGCGGGTGCCTTTCAAAGCTCCGTTGGTAAACTTTTGCTCGGCACGTCTATTATAATTAGTGTTCGTGTTAATGTCGTATACATAAAACTCCCCCTCTTCAGACTCTAGGTATTCTATAGAGGCAACTTCTACTTGATTATTTTGTAAAAATTGCTCGAAACGCCCCAAATAAGGATGTTGGAAGTTGTCTATAATCTTAAATTTCTCTTTAGGCTTGCCCCCATTTTCCAGCGCCCGGTTGTTGCAAGCATCGGCAGGGCAAAGCTCAAACCCTTGAGAGGTGTCCACTTCAACCGCATAATAAAGTTGCCCATTTATAAACTCTACCCGATTGATGTGTCCACCTTGGGGCTTGATATATTCTTGAATAAGGTAAATACCGTCTACCGACGCCAACACATTGAGATAATCGTCCAAGGCAAGCTCAAAACTCTTAAGCGAGTTGAACAATTGCACCCCCAAACCCTTGCCACCACGGTTGGGTTTTACAATAAAAGGAGCATTGCCCAATTTGCGGGCAGCATCCAGCGCCGCTTGTTTGCCACTTACCACGTAGGTTTGGGGAGTTTTAATGCCGTGTTGCTGTAGCGTAATGTGCTGTTTGGCTTTGCTTTCTTCCAACCTCAAAGCCGCCGTTCCATTGATCACCCGCCGTCCGTGGGCTTCTAACCAAGCCAGAATCGTTTCGGTAAACTCAATGGCAAATCGATGGTTGCGGGTATGTGATGAAGCGCTCATTCGGCTAAAAAATATGCCTTCAGGGGGTGGTTGAGTAAGGTCAATGCGCCCTTCGTGGATAAACCAACTTTCGTAGGGCACCCCCAATAGTTCCAACTCTTCTTTTAAAGGCTCAAACCATTCATTATTTTCGTGTAAAATGTAAACTTTTGGCTGTATATGTTGGGTATTATTTCTAGTTCTGAGTTCCATTGTATTCAGTGTTTGTAGTGTGTTTAATGTATCTACTTTAGCAGTTGGCACATTTAAATTTTGATATAATTTTATTGTATTTGAGAAACAATCATTCTAATATATGATTGTTATAACCAAATGTGCGAAACTTTATTTCCTTGGTAAGAAAAGGTTTCGGTGTTTTGGAGAACCGGAAAATAACTAGCAAATTTTGTGAGAGGTGGCATACCTTTACTACAAAGGCGTTACCTGGAAGTCAAAAAGTAATTTGCTGCATTTAATGGTGTATTGGTTTTTAGTGTTTACCAACAACAGCAACAGCAACAACAATTTGCGAAAATTGAATGGTGAGTGAGGGCTCGATGAGCGCTTTTGGATGTGTATACTCCGTTTGTTTGTGGAGTGTTTGCGTAAGATTTAAATTTCTGTGTTGTCATAATGATAATTAATTTATTTTTCCCATTCATTATACTTGGGGCAGGACTTGGCACCGTTCTCAGTAGTTGATGATGGTTGCCAGAGGGTCTAGGAGCCTGTTCTCTCACCTCTTCTCAATAAATCAATTCTCCGTGAAGTGAACTGATGATGCAAATGTATGGCAGCGATTTTTAAAAACCAAACTTCTCGTAAAAATATTCGATGTTTTTTTCAAATTTGATTCTACGCCTTCTAAATATTACTTGTACGAATAACTGGTTGGTTGGGCACAAAGATTCGTTTTACAAAGGCTTTAACAGTTCTTTAACGATGGTATTTTTTTTATAATCTTCCATCTCCCTGTTTTTGAATGATTTGATAGCTCCTGCCGATCTGATAAACAACCCTTACAGCCTTTTATAGCAGCTTTGTTAAGTGAGCAAACCGTTAGTCTGATGTTAGTGAAATTCCTTTTTTAGCAACAAGTGATGTATGTTTTTGAAAAAAAGTAAAAAAAAATGTCCATCGACGCTACAAAACTTTGGTATATCTAAAACATACGCCTCTTGGGGTTCCAAAGGCTATAATTGGATCAATAATATTGTAACAAATTATTAGGTGAGATTGACTAAAAAAACACCCATGAGATCATTATCTGCTATCATATTATTAATAGGGCTATGTGCCCAAATTACTTATGCCCAGCTGGGTACAGTATCGGCACCACGTCCGGTTTTCCCGGCCAAAGAGCAAGTCGTTCAACATATGTTTCCTACATTTAGCTGGATGCCACTATATCCACAAAAATATACTGCTACTTATGAGTTCAAACTTGTAGAAACAATGGAAGGTCAATCGCCTCAAACAGCTATTCAGGCAAACCCACCATTGATTACAAAAAAATACCTGCGCCTGCCTACTTTTACTTACCCGGCGTCAGCACCTGCCCTTACCAAAGGCAAAGTGTATGCCTGGCAAGTAATTGCTACTTATTATGTAGGTGTCAACGAATCATCAGTTCCTCGTAAACTAGCCAGCGAAGTATACAGTTTTCAACTTGAAAAACCCCGCCCTACTACGTGCATCACGCTATTGACCGAACAACCTGGTAGCCAACAGTTTTATGTAGTAAACGATTACAAACTACGGTTTAACCTGGCTGCCCAAAACCATCAGGAAGTAAGAGCGCTTCAATTTACCATTACTAATAAACAAGGCGAAAGTATTACCAATCATCGTGTTGTTCCAGTAAAAGCCAAAGATGCAGAGGGACAGTACATCATTCCTTTGCGAAAGTATGCTGCGTTTAGAAAAAAACGCACTCGACATCAGATTTATGTATTGAAAGTAAATACGCCTGAGGGGAAAACCTTTCAAGTAAATTTTACAGCTAAATAAAGCAATCCATTAAAACCCATTGTCTCAAAATGAAAAACCAAATACTCGTTATTTTTAACCTACTCCTCTTATTAGGAGTAATCGGTTACCTGGCACTACAGCCCACCCAAAATCACCGGATTGCTTATGTACGTTCTGCCGAACTCATGGATAAATACTTAGGAGTAAAAGAAGCACAGTTGCAATACAACAAGCAGTTAACTGCGTGGAAAATAGGAGCAGACACCCTAGAGAAACGCGTAAATGCCACGATGAACTTTATCAGCCACCAAAAAAACAGCTTGAATGATCAACAGCTGAAGCAGCTGCAGGTAGAAATGCAGCGAAGAAGAGCAGACCTGGACCGGTACCAGTTGAACATACAAAAAAAAGCAGCCAACAAGGAGCAAAAACTTTTTGGAGGAGCGGTGAAACAGATCAATAGTTTTGTAGAGCAATACGCCAAAGAAAAAGGCTATAGTATGGTACTGGGTACTACCAATACAGGCAACCTAATGTATGGTGACAAAGCCCTGGACATTACAGAAGAAGTATTGACTGCACTTAACAAAAGTTACAAACAATGAAACGGAGTTTAGTTTATCTAATGGCTTGGGTGGGGTGTTTATGCTGTTTTACCAACTGCCAACAAGTGATCAAGTCGCAGGCTGCCCTATACAAGTGGGTGCACAATGCCGACAATGGATTGATAAAAAAGAAAACCGTGGGGCAAGTGAAGCTCAGCATGAAGTATTTGCCCCCAGAGTTGCTGGTAAGCAAAGAATTGAGAGGAAAGTACAAAAACCGCAAGGTGGTAGACAGCTTGCTGGCTCAGTACAAAAACGGGCGTACTTTTCTTCTAAACCTTACCTTGAGCAGTGAGGGAGACAAAGCCTCGGTACAGGATATCTTGTACAAAGATGCCAACTCTTATAGCGCCTACAAGCAACGAGCAATGGAAATGAACTTTAACATGGCACAATACATTCGCCTAAAGGCAGGCAACAAAGTAATGAAGCCTGTCATTGCCAACATGGAAAATACCTATAGCCTGACCAAAGGTCGTAATATTTACCTGGTGTTTTCGGGTGATGAGGCAAGCAAGCGGGCATTAAAAAAAGCCAAAAAACTAGACATTACTTTTACCGATCAACTTTTTGAAACAGGAATTCATCATTTTGTATTCAATACCAACGACTTAGACAATATACCACAGGTAAGCTACCTGCATAAATAAAGTGATACAATGAAACGGAAACAAATCAAAAAATTCAAGCAAAAAATCATACGTGTAACGTCGTTATTTCTGGCGTTCAACATAGTGGTGGATACCATATTTGCCGGGGCAGCTTTTGCCCTTACCTCTGGTCCTTCGTCGCCGGAGTTTGCCAGTTTCGAGCCTGTGGCCACGACCAATATGGTCAATACTTTTACGGGCGACTTTACCTATAACTTGCCGGTGTTGCAAATTCCCGGACCCGACGGAGGGGGGTATGCCATGTCGTTGGCTTACCATAGTGGCGCCAACTCTGAAGAAGAAGCTTCGTGGGTGGGCTACGGCTGGACACTCAACCCCGGCTCGGTGAATCGCAATGTGCGTGGCTTTCCTGATGATTACAAAAGTGCTCCCATAAAGCAATACAACAAGATGCCTGTCAACTGGACCACCAGTGGTACTTTGGCTACCGGGCTTAAGTATTTTGGTACTAAGAAGGTATTGAAAAAAAAGAAGTCAAACAATGCTCTGGACAAGAAACAGAGCATTCCTGCCACAAGTATTGTAAAGGAAGTGCCAGATATAGACAGAGTGAAGATACAAGCAAATTACCTGCGAACTTTACGCTACAATAGTTACACTGGGTTGGCTGCCTTTTATGGCATTGGGGGCAACGCTTTTGGGGTAGCAAGCTTCAATATGCAATCTGGGGCGCAAGGAACTACCTGGGGGTTTGGTATAAACCCTATGGCGTTGTTTAGGGGAGAAAAACTTGTATTTCCTGGACAGGTTCACAAAGTCTGGAGTTGGAATAGAATTTTGAGAACAGAGAAAAACCGAGCATTGTCTGACTTAACCTCTGCTCGTTTGAGTACCAGTTTTGCCATGTATTCTTTTTCCGAAAATATACCAAATGCCAACGTTGAAGAGTTCGATGCGACCAATTATAGCCTGGAAGCGGGGCTTACTGGTACCCCTGGCAATGTGCCGGTAGGAATGGACGTGACTACCAAAGGGGTATTTTCTATTTATACCCACAAAGAGTCAAGCGACGAAACCGTGAATGGCTACATGCACAGTACCAGCCAACAAGACCAACGCAACGATTATTATGTAGAAAAAAGCACCCCTTATAGCAAACGAGATGTGTACCTGGGGATTCCTTTCAACAATGCCGACCAATACATGATCAATGGTGAAGGTGTAGGAGGAGGATTTAGGTATTACCAGAAAAAAATAGGGCATTTCTTGCCTCGCTATGTCAAAAGCAGGACTAAAAAACGCAACCTGGGCATAGACTTTAATGTAGGGGTAACCGTAGGTGTAGGAGTAACCATTGGTTTAGGCGACCAAAAAACCGAAATCACCGACTGGAGAAAAAGAAGTGCTACTACCAATGCCTTAAGCTTTGACCAACAGGGGGTGTTCAGGTTCAACGGCGACAAAGCGGGTAGTGTAGAGTATACGCCTGCCAATGCCGTTACCGGTAATACCAACTTGTCTACTGCCAACATTAGCAGTGGTAAAAAAGTCAATGTGCCAACAGAGTTTACTACTCACCTCAACATCGACAAACTCTCTAACTCTTCTTACATCAACTATCACAAAAAATCGGATCCAACATTTGATTACACCCGGATAACCGGGCTGGACAACAACGTGACGGCGTCGAACCCTGAGGCCATTACCGAATTGGAGGTAACCAACAAAAACGGGGTGCGCTATGTATACGGGGTGCCCGTGTTTAACCGCAATACCAGCAACTTTCAGATAGACGCCACCTCGGCGAATACCCAAATAGGCAACAGTGAATTTTTGGCTTACCGCCCAATTGCTTTGGAGCAAACAGGAGGAAAATATAACCTGGACTTGGACAGTTCTTCGGTGCATGACTACCCCAACGCCAAGGTAGTAGGCGAAATACGCCCAATGCCTTATGCTACTAATTATTTGCTTACTTCTATCAACACTCCAGATTATGTAGATGTGGGCAACGACGGACCTGATGCTAAAGATTTTGGCGGATGGACAAAGTTTGACTACCATAAAAAATATGGGGCAGGTACCGGAGCTCCCTGGTACCGATGGAGGATTCCTTATAATGGCTTGTTTTACGATCAAAACCAAAACTCGGACAAAAAAAGCCGTACTGGTACCCTCTCTACTGGCGAAAAAGAGGTGTATTACCTAAAGGCCGTAGAAACCAAAACCCACATCGCCTATTTTGTCACCAATGCGAGCGACGCCAGCCGTTGGAGCGGAGTAGCAGGTGGGGTAGACGCCAACTCTCCCTATATCCAGGGGTCGGGCAATGTGCGCAAGGATGGTTTGGGAGCAAAACACTTGAGTAGTGACAGTGACCCGGCATCGGTAAAAGGTACAAACAATCAGCCAGTAAAAGGTGAAGAAAGGTTAGAGTACCTTGAAAAAATTGTGTTGTTTTCTAAAAAGCAGCTGGACAAACCACTACAAGTGGTACACTTTGCCTATGACTATAGCCTGGTGCAAAATGTACCCAATAGTGACGATGGTTCTTTTCCTCGTCAAAAAACAAGTACTACTTCAGGCAAACTTACTTTGAAGAAAGTATGGTTTGAGTTTGGGGGCATATCAAGCGGTAAAACTGCGCCTTATGAGTTTGTATACAAATACAAGGTGAAAAATGAATTTGCCAAAGAAGTAAGAGACGAGTACGGCGCCATTGTGAATGAAATGAGCGATAAGCACGGAGAGTACGCTCAAAACCCTGATTATACCCCTTACTATTTAGGCCCTTGGGGGAACATTCAGTTTGATGGCAAAAACAGAAAGCTAAAGAAAATGCCGTGGATAGATCAAAAGCCAAGAACCACCGCTGACTATCATACGTTTGACCCTGCCGCCTGGCAACTCAAGCAAATTAAGCTACCCTCTGGAGGGGAAATATTGGTGCAGTACGAACAAAAAGACTATAGCTTTGTGCAGAACCGCCGCCCAATGACTATGGCTCCACTAAAAGAGGCGAACGATAGTCACCTGATGCTCAAAAATTATAGCTTGACCCCAAGCTATGTGATAGATGCCACTAGTTTGGGACTTGACCCCAATAGCCCTGACTTTGCCAACGAGATAGACCAGCAAGTGGCGTTGATGCAAGATTATTTTGTGACCAATGGCGAAAAAATCTATTTCAAGTTTTTGTACAACCTGTATGGTCCTGGGGTACCTGTGTTGAACGACTGTAACTCGGAATATGTCACTGGGTATGCAGCCGTGGGCAGCGTTAGCCGGGAAGGAAGCACAGGCATACGCATTACCTTAAACGGGGTAACGGATGACAACGGAAGAGCGTCAGTGCCACGTCAGGCTTGTTACGATTTTTATACTACCCAACGCCACGGCTTCGATTGTGAAGGGAGAAAGCCATTTGGCAAACATGTATATGACAACCGAAAAGAGCTTGCCAATGGTAATATTTTAAACTCAGCTACTACAGTAAATAACCAAATTGCGGGTTTGATCAAATCTACATTTGACGAAAGTATTCCCAAAAAAGAAGATGTGGGGCGTACCCTGGGTAAGGAACTGTCTTACCTTAAAATTCCTATGATTAAGGCCAAAAAAGGAGGAGGAGTAAGGGTAAAACGATTGTTGATGTATGATGCGGGTATAGAAAACGGAGATGCCAACCTGTATGGGCAAGAGTTTATTTATGAAGATTTCTTGTTGGATGGAAGCGGTAACTTTAAGCAAAAAATAAGCAGTGGAGTGGCTACCAACGAGCCCAGCACTGCCCGCGAAGAAAACCCCTTGGTACGTTACCTGCCACGCAAGGGGCAGCAATGGTATAGCCGACTCACCGCCGGACTGGACAGAAAGCAGTTTGAAGGGCCTTTGGGTGAGTCGTTATTGCCTGGCGCTTCGGTGGGGCACTCAAGGGTCATTGTACAAAGCATTCATAAAGGCAAAACCGGGACTGGTTTTTCGGTCAATGACTATTATACCGCCAAAGACTACCCTTATGACAAAATATATACTTACACCACTGAAAATAAGGATTTTAAGAACATCCAGGAAAAGGGGGTAGACCATACCAGTTTGGGCGAAGACCGAAAGCGTATGACTAACACCACCATACCATTGGGGCTATTTTATTACTCCAATTCTCAGGTGCACCTTACCCAGGGTTATCGTTTCATTATTAACCAAATGCACGGGCAAATCAAGCAAGTGGCGAGCTACATGGGTACGTATACCGGGCAAGCACTTGAAGCAGTGAAAAAGTTTGCCGGACAAACCTATGAGTATTACGAACCTGGCGAAAAAATTCGTATGCTACAGCCCAATGGCGATGTAACTTGGGAAGTGCCTGGCAAAGAGATCGATATTACGATGGAGCGTCGTTCGGCGCGCAACCGGAATATTAGCGCTGACTTGTCAGTAGACCTTTCGGCCACATTTATTGTACCTCCACTGCCTATTTACGTATCGCCTTCCTTGCGTTTTGAGTACATTACCCAGCGCATTAGCACCCATGTTACTTCCAAAGTCATTCGTTATCCGGTGATTTTGAAAAAAGTCAGTGCTTTTCAGGATGGGGTAACCAACGCCACCGAAAATGTAGGTTTTAATCCTCATACCGGGGAGGTAATATTGACCCGTACACTAGACGGATTTCATTCTACCGAAACAAACCCGGTAAAGGTCAATGGCCAGGATTTAAACGGAGAAATTTATGCTTTGACCGTACCTGCCTCGTGGAAGTATCCCGCCTTGGGGCGAAAGTACGAAAAAGGACAAGTAAAAGATCGTTTTAACCAATTGGGCGCATCGGTAGGCTCTATAGTGACTTACGGTGCCGAAGGCAACCCGTTTAAAATAGCTGGGAAGTGGCGCATGGATAAAAATGTGCTCAGCGTAGGTTTTCAAACTTTTAAGAACAATTGGGCAACCAATGCTTCGGCAGGAGTAAAAGCGCAGTATGGCTTGACTGATGCCGACATTATCAACGCATTGGATAAAATCTGGCGACCTCACCAAAGCTATACCTACCGTGACAATGTACAATCGTCTGACCCCAGGGTAAATACAAATAACCGGATTTATAAGGGTGGGGTAATATCGAGTGTAACATTGCCTTCGTCGAGCGATTGGGTGGCAACTCCACCAACTTTTGGCAACAAGTGGATTGCTTCTACCGAAGTGACAATGTATTCGCCACATGGCAATGCATTGGAAGAGAAAAACCCCTTGGGCATATACAGCTCGGCAAGGTTTGACAATGAAGGAATACTGCCTACGATGGTGGCAGGCAACGCCCAATATGCCTCTACTTATTTTAGTGGCTTCGAAGGACCAGGCTTTGCCAGCAAGGGGCACTCCGGACGCTCGCACAAAGCCTTGAGTAGTACCGAAAAAGGGTTATTGGTGAATGGTGACAAAATAATCAAAACCAACCAATTGGAAACCAAAGGAGGCATCGTAAAACTGTGGGTACACCACGATTATGACCAGAATGAACTCAAGGTAAAGTTAAGAAATGCAGCCGATGGGAACAACGGTGAAACCAGCGCCAATGAGTATGCCCTCAAAAAGGTAGCACAAGTAGGCGAATGGGTGTTGTTTAGCGGAAAGATTGAAGGAGCCGCGTTTAGTTCGTTTGCTTACAGCGAGTTTGACCTGGAGGTAAGTTCTTCGTTTGTCGGAATCCTAAAAATAGATGATGTAAAGTTTCAGCCGGTAGATGCTCAAACCACTTGTTATGTATACGACCTTAAGTCGTTACGCCTGATTGCCCAGTTTGACGATGAGCACTTTGGTTTGTACTATCAATACAATGATGAAGGCAAGCTCATTCGTCGCTTGATTGAAACCGAACGAGGAATGAAAACGGTACAGGAAACCCAATACAACCAACCCAAACGACCTAGAAAATGAAAGTGATTGTAAGAGTTTTATTGACAGGACTATTACTCTGGACAACAGTCCAGGGTAATGCCCAACCTGGGAACAAATATTATCAGGCGTTGCAGAGCTTCATGAATAAAATGGAGAAGGTGCAGTTTCCTAAACCAGGGCAGCACTACCTCATGCAAATGAGCATTAAGATGATACCCAAAACTAACCTGGCGGTGTACCAGGGAAAGGTAGAAAACAAAGAGGCAGAAGTGAAGATGATTGTGGGTACTCATCAACTGATTTATGAAACCAATCAGGTAAGCATTTATCAAGATCGCGAGTGGTTGTTTCAGGTGTTTCATCCCCAAAAACTGATTTTGCAAAAAACTACTCCCAAAGGAGTGTTTAATCAACACTTGGCGTATGCCAAAAAAACAACCCAAATGCAAAAAGAACTGTTTGCTCAAAGTACAGTAACCTCGGTAAAAGACGGGATGTATAAGGGACGAAAAATAAAGTTGATTACAACCACTTTAGCGGCTCAGGCACAAAAAAAGTTCAGGGTAAAAACTGTTACCTATTTTTTTGATATGCAAAAGCAAAAGCTTGAAAAACAGGTAGTAAAGTTTACCAACGCCCACCCATTGGCAGGGCAGGAAATAGTATACCTACAACTGAACCCTAATTATAAAGGCTATGTGCCCACTACTGCCAAAGCAGCAGTCATGAACAGCCAACAACGGCTTTTGCCTAAGTTTAGAGGGTATTCTATAGAAACAAATCACTAAACATGAAACTTTTGGTAAGGATCAAATCATTGAATCGCATGAGACAAGCAAAATACTTATTGATACTAGGGTTGTTGCTATACACGGGCTTAGCCTGGGCACAACAGCCTACCTATAAGAATGGGCACTATACAAATACTGTTATAGCGAAGCCAGCAAATAATGTAACCAAAACTTTGTTATTGCCTGCTACCCATCCCACCACCAACATTGCCAAAACCTTGTTAAAGGTACAATTAGACCTGGGCGAAACCTATACTTATGGCGATTTAGGGTTTGATGCCAAGGTAGACGTAGCTGTCTTTGGCGAAAACAGTAGTGGGGTATCAGACAACCTTTGTACCTCTACTTGCCTGTTGGAAATTAGCCAAAAGGTGCCCGAAAGGTTGTACCATTTTGATTTTACTGATAAGATCAACAAAGCAAACCCTGACTATAGTCAATTTAGAGTAGTAGTAGGTTTGGCTAAAATTGTTTTCCCTTTAAATACGCCCCTAACCCCTGCCCAGCAAAGTACTACGCTTGCCGAAATGCAGGCAAACTTGCGGGTAGTGGCAAGTTACGATATCGAGTATAATATAACAGCCGCAGGGGTGGCAGCCAATAACCTAAAGGCTGCTATTACGGGCAAAACGGCTACCTTTACCTGGAGTAGTGACCAACACATGCCCAATTATCAATTACAGGTATTGCGGCTGCACAACTATGCCAACCCTGACAACAATAGTTTGGCATGGACAAATTGGGTAAGCACCATTGCTACCGAGTATGCTACCACGCTTACAGTAGAGGCATTGAGAGATCGGATCAAACAAGAAACGGCTGTGTTGACTGAAGTAGACTGGAACCGCGCTTTGACGCTTGAAACCCAAAGCAGTGACAAAACAGTGCAGCTTACTCTAGCCGAAGGCACAGGGTACTATGTATGGCGGGTACGCCCTATAGGTACTCAATACAAAGGGGGCATTGCCAATGCCAAAAACTGGGGGCAATGGTCGCATGCCGAAGTACCCGCCAAGTTGGGGACTATGGTATTGTTGGATTTAAAAAATGGAACGATCAAGCCCAAAGACAAGGACGGCAAAGAGTTGAATGTTTTTCATTTTACCGACAACGACGAGACCAAAGGACGGAGCTTTATTTATTCCCGAACTTTTACCGAAGGCAATCGCACGAGCGAGAGCATTACCTATGCCAACAAACTAAACCAGGTCAAGCAAACCCAAACCTATCTGCCTTCTAAAAAAACAACCATTGTAACCCAACAAATGTACGATTACAGCGGGCGCCCGGTGATGGCCACTTTGCCCGCCCCGCTGCAAAATCAAGGCTTGAAAGGGTACTACGAAAATTTGGTGAAAACCCAAGGCACTACTCCAGTAGATAGAAAGTTATACCGCCCCAAACACTTTGATAAAGATGTGAACTACCGCAATCCTACCAAAGTAGACCAAAGTGCAGGCAATCCTTATAACTATTATACCGGAAAGAACAACATTCCTGATGCCGAAGGCTACGCTTTTACCCGTACCTTGTTTTCGCCCGATGGTAAAGTAAAAGAGCAATCGGGGGTAGGCAAAACCCACATGATTGGCGGGGGAGGCAAAACGGTGAAAACATATTACTCCACCGCTACCGAGACTGAACTAATTCGTTTGTTTGGCGATGAGGCACCTGCAGCAAGCACGGTGATCAAAACCATTAACATTGACCAAAATGGTACCGCAAGTATCAGCTACACCTCTAAAGAAGGTAAAGTGATTGCCACCTGTTTGGCGTACCAGGAGCAAGCCAATATGAAAGCACTTGATAGTACCGTTGTTGATACTACTACCGAAAAACTGCTCATCAATGCCCACTATAAAAGTTTTAACAAAACCGTGGCAAGCAAGCGCATTCATCTGATCAATCCCAGTCCGCTTACCTTTAAGTACATGCCTACTTGTACCGACTTGACCGGGTGCAAGTTTTCTGTCACTATTTTGATTCATAGATTAGACGACGAAACTACCACCAACTGGGCAACTGCCACTACGGCTACCGCTGGGCAAATAAGCTGGGGAAGCATCAATGGAAGCATGCTGAGCAGCCAGGCGGCCAATGCTGTATGCAATACTACGGTTGAGTTTGCCAACTTGACCTTACAGCCGGGGAGTTACCTGATCGAGAAACAACTGACCCCCATTGGCTTGATGGGCTCTCAGCGAGTACCTCCATCGGTGCTAAACAACCAGGCAAATATATCGGGCAGTATCCAGCCTTTGATTGCCTTGCTTACCAAGTGGATGGACGATGTAACCTGTAATAGTAAAATCGATACTTTTTTTACAAAGGTAAAGGAGCTTGAGCAAGATTTGAATCAGGCAAAAACCGGAACAGTCACTTATGCATCGTTAGACAGTAAATATGGCAGTGATTTGGGGCTGGGCGCTGGACAAACTTTCTTTGGCGAAGAGCATGGCATCAAGTTACTGGAGCCGTATGACATAGAAATTAACAACCCAGGTTGTGGCACCATGCGCATTCCTATCAATTTATCCACGGTGTTTGACTTTAAAAATATGACCTATGGGTTGAATGACCAAACAGGAGATGGAGTACATAAAGTAAATCCTTTTATTCAGTTTGTGTCACGCAAGACAGAGTTTTACCCCGACCTGGAAGGCTTTGCTTACAGCTTTTTCTGGAAGGTAGTGCCCGAAGATATTTCAGACCTGCCTACAGTGATTGCCGAGGCAATTGCTAAAGGAAATGGTCAGATTTTGACCGAAGCTCAGTTTGAAGCCTCCCACATATATTTAGGAAATGACTTAAACCCCGCAGAGTTAGCTTTGCTTGGTGGGTATACGCACGCCCAGGTAAAACAACGGGTGAAATACATTTACTACAAGTTTTTAGCCCCTTTTATGAAAGGATGGCACGAGCCAGGTACTTTTAGTTTAATGATTAAACACATGCTCACCGATACCTACAATGCCAACGGAAAAGACAAAGACGGTCAGGTGGTAGCAGATACACTGGAAACCCGCAAAGATGGTTGTGGCAAAGATTTAAAGCTAAAGGTGCATAGCAGCGATGCCAGTAAAACTGCCCAGTATTATGCCGAAGACTTGCTGGAGTGTTGGCAGTCGGAGCTTGCTAAGCTGAAAGTACAAGTAAACCCCGATGGCAGCGTGGATGTAAACTATCAGGCAGGTTCGGGAGGAGTCTCTTCTGAAGTAGATGACCGCAGCGGTGGCAATACAGGCGTACATGACAGTGCTTTTGATGATGCCTTGCCCAAGATTCCAGTGGTACGTTGGTTTTTGAAGTGGATTTTGAAAAGCAAGCTGAGTAAAAAAATGCGTGACCAACAAACCGGAGCTGGTACCAATAACAACAGCGACAATAAAATAGAGATCGCCTATGAGCAACACTTGGTCGAATCGTTTTTGAACTGCACTGGCTATCGTTTTGCCAAAATATTGGATGATCAAGACTTTACTCAAGGTTCGCATATGCCTTTAAAAAGCGATACACTGGCTACTTTGCCTGCCGAACAAATCAGCACGGGCAGTGTAGATGAATACTACCAAAAAATGTTGCAAGACTCTACCCAAATCGTAGAGCGCAGGGCTAAAACATACAATGGTGTAGACCGTGGCTATTACCCCGATCGTGCCTGGGGAGTAATGATGGGTTCTCAAAATAAGTTTGCTTATATATTAGATCCAGTGTATGCCTTCAAGTATTTTCAATACCGCATGGACAGTAAAAAAACGGTGGAAGTGTTGACTTGTTATAAGGATTTTAACGGATGCAATTACTGTGGCATTGGAGAAGTAACCTGTGACATTACCAGCAAAGACTGGACAACCACCCAACGTGATGTATACTTGCAAATGATACGCAAGTTCAAATCAGGAGGTGTTACGGGCACTTACCCGGCAATGATAGATGGGAAAGATTTTGCGGCGCCTACCTATATAGAGCCGAGCGGTGATGTAAAACTTTGGGACATTGCCAACCCTGACACTACCTTGAACGCAGCGGCATATTATACCCTGACAAACAACGGTTTTAAAAAGCCAAACGGTGAACGGTACTTGACCATGGTGGAGCTGCAAATCAATAAAATGAACAACGACGTAGTCAGATTTTGCGATGCCAATCGATTGGTGTTTAGAAAAATGTTGGTAGACAGCCTCAAGAAAAAATGCTACACAATTATAGACTGTAAAGGTGATGAAACCGATGACGATCAAATATCAGAAGAAGACATCAATACCTTGGTAGAGGTCATGGTAGAAGAGTGCAAGCGCCGAGCTATGGTCACCTCTTACCATCGCAAGGTGGTAGAGTGCAAGTTTCTAAACGATGAAACCAAGACTTACCAAGTACCTGTGATTGAGTATGGAGTAGGCGGAGGAGATGCTACCGGGGCGAGCGATGCCAAAATGTATTACCGAAAACAAACGCTCGACCAAAGCACTAACTTACCTAAAAGTGTAGACCAAAACAGTGAAATATTACAAGACAACAACATTACCCTGAGGAGTAAAAACTATAAGGGCGAAGACATGGTGATCAAGGACTTTACCGGAGCCACCATTAGTTATTTCGAATGGTTGCGTTTTTTGGAAGTAACCACCATGGGGCCTCTGGTTGACGTGCCTACCGTATGCAATGGACAAAACATTGCCTCTACCCTGGACGACAACCCCGAAGGAGTAAAAGGAATCAATACCGACAAAGCCAACAATTCCATGACCTCGCCCAATAAGCCCATGGGAGAGCATTTGTCGCCACTGACCCAACGCATAGTAGAAATGACCACCGAAGAAGTGGTAGAGAATGGCACCACCGTGACCAAAAAAATGGTTCGGGTGTTTGACCTAAACCCTACCACGGGAGTAAAAACTTTGATACAGGAGTTTGAACAACAATAAGTAACAAAGAAGCCAACAGGACGATATTTGCCTGTTGGCTAAAAAAATGATCCAAAATATTTGTGAAAAATTATACAAAACTCCGAAAGGAATCCAGTAATCAAACGATGGAAGAAATGAAACGGCAACAACCCTTAACACCCCCCAGGCACCACAGGTCTGGCGTACTTAAAAAAGCCTTTGTCTGCTTGATATGGCTAAGCATAGCATTGAGCAGCGTTGCAATACAGGCGCAAACCATTACCTGGACTGGAGGCACTACTGGTGACTGGAATACGCCTGCCAACTGGGATACTGGCGTAGTGCCAGGAGCTAGTAACCAAGTAGTGATCACCAACGCCACGGTAAACCTCAACGGCAACCGAACCATTGCCGGGCTTACCATCAGTGGTGGGGGTGTCAACCCTGGAAGCGTAGGCACCAGTACCTTAAATGTGACCAGTACTACCAACACCACCACCTTTAAAGGAGGTGCAGTGATAAATGTGGCAACTGATGTGGACTGTGCCAATATTATTTTGGAGGGAGCTACTTTTGAGCATGCAGTTACCCTTGAAAAAAACGGGGCTACTCAAAACCTTTGCAAGGGTGGAAACACATTTAATGGAGTAACTACTTTAAAGTTAGCTGCTGGTGCGGGTACCTTTTCTTTTGCTAGTAGTGGAGGAGGGGATGTGTTTAATAACAAGTTAATTATTGATAATCAGGGAGCAGGAAGTATTAACTTATCTTATGCATCAGCTGGTAGTCAGTTTAATGGAGATGTAGAGCTTAATAATACAGGAGCTGGGATTTATTTTGGTCTACAAAACGGTACCTCAGTGTTTGGCAATGGAGCAACCTTAAGTAATGGAACAAATGGAGGAATGACTACTGGTGGCTTGTTATTGTCTAGAGTTGAGCTACATACGCCCTTAAGCCTTAATTTGCCAGCGGTAAATATATACTTGGGGCATTTTACCCATAACTTTGGTAGTCATTTTTATGAGAGTGTTAATGTGACTGGAGCCAATGTAATGGTATATGGGAGTGTTTTTGATCAAGAAACAACCATTATTAAAGAAGGATCAAATACTCAACATTACCGTACAGGAGGAAACACATTTAATGGGAAAACCATTTTGCGTCATAATGGTATAGGAGGAAATTTGTTTTTTAGTAATGGTAACCCTGATATTTTTAATGGAGAATTGTTTTTAGAAAATCTTGGTGGTGGATATGTTCAAGTAGCAACTAGTGGTGCTGGTCAAAGCCAGTTTAACCAGAATATCCAAATAAAAAGTACTGGAGCCGGAGGGGTTTATATTGGTGCTAATGGTGCTGCTTCGTTGTTGGCACCTGGAGTGACTATTACAGAATATGTTGAGCCAACTCAACCTGGGGTAGACATGATGACGAGTGGAACATTAACTTTGGCTGGAATGGATGTTCAAACTACAGTAAATCTGGATATTCCAGATGTACTTGTTGTATTAGGTGGAACTACTAAAAATAATTTTCGGGAGAACTTTACCCTCAAGGCTAAAGGAATACATTTGAATGGAAGCATTTATCATAAAGCTGCTACCTTAACCAAAGTAGGCACAAGCAATGAATCGGGTTCTGGAGGCAATATTTTTCATCAACCTACTATTATAAGTCACCTTGCCAATGGTGGAGATATGGCTTTGGCGAATACTAACCCTGATGTTTTTAAGAATACACTGATTTTGACCAAAGCCGGAGGAACTGGAAGCATTAGAATGAGTAACTATGCCAAAAATAATCAGTTTGATGGGCAAATATATGTAAACATAAACGGAGGTAATGGTTACATTATGTTTGGGGAGTTTGCTGGAACATCACTATTAGACAGTACTGTGCAGATTCAGGCAGGAACTGATGGGTTAAATGATGGTCATTTGGTATTGGGTGGATTACAGGCAACTGCTCCCCTTACACTTAATGCTCCACAAACCATTATACACCTTGGTCGTGAACTCTATGAGGGTGGTTCAAGTTATTTTAACGGCTTAGTAGATATAACTGCTAAGGGTATATATTTGAATGGTTGTACGTTCCATAATAATGCTTCTTTTACTAAAGTAGGAAATTCTGGGGATTTGGGAGCTGGTTATAACACTTTTGAAGGAAGTACTACCATTCGTAATGCATCTTCTACTGGAGGTAGCTTTATCTCTGGAAGTAGGGGAGCAGATGTTTTTAATGGCGAGTTAACCTTAGATAACTCTGGGGTTGGCACTATTTATTTAGGGTATAAGGCTAATATTACTAGTCAGTTTAATAAAAAAGTAACAGCTACTACCAGCAGTTCGGGTACTATCAACTTTGGTTATTTGGGTACGCCTATTTCGTCTTTTACCAATAATCTTGTATTGAACAGTATCCAGCCCAATACAATTATTTTTCGAGGTAACACTTTTTTTACAGGAGGTTCTAATCAAACAATTAGTCATTTAGGGAGTGCTATTCCTCCATCTATACATAACCTTAAAATTGATAAATCATCTAACAAAGTATTGTTGCAAACCCAGCTAGAGGTGAAAACATCGATGGAGTTTGTTAGTGGAATGGTGAAAACATCAGGAGATGGAGTGCTTATTTTTGACGGAGGTGCTGTCTATACAGGTGCATCTAACGCCCGCTACGTATCAGGCAAGGTGCGGAAAAAAGGTACAGTCGACTTTACTTTTCCTATAGGGGACGATACTAGTTATCACCCCCTCACTTTGACCAGCGTATCTGCCAATGCCCCACTCACTGCCTGGTATGTCAAAAACAATCAACCTACTGGAACTGATACAGTGGCTTGTTATGCCATCAACAATTGCGAACATTGGGTGGTAGAAAACGCTGGAACTGTAGCAAGTAGTTTTACTCCTGAAATAAGCTTCAATGCCATTACTTGTACTTTGCCTGCCAACCCTGTGCTGATGTGGCATACAGGTACTGTTTGGGAGGTAGTGCCTGCTACACATAACCCCGGCAATCAAACCCTAAAGGCAAACCAACCTACCAACAGTGTTGCCAATACCACGCATTATATTGCCTATGGTAGTCTCAAAGATGCAGGTACCATTACTACTCCTACCGGAGCAGTGGTTTGCCAAAATACTTCTCAAACTTACTCGGTACCATTAGTAACTGGTGCTACCTATGCCTGGACAGTACCCACTGGCTGGACTATTGCCGCCGGGCAGGGTACGCATCAGCTAAGCGTTGATATAGGGACTGCCGCAGTAGCAGGCAACAATGAGTTAAAAGTAACCTATACCGATGCTACCTGCACTACTCAGGAAAGCAAATTTTTTGTAATTGTAAACCCCACGCCTGCTACTGCTGGCGCCATTACTGGAGCTACAGGCGTATGCCCAGGCACCCAGGCAAGCAGTTACTCGATACCTGCCATTGCCGGAGCCGACGAATATATTTGGACATTGCCTGCTGGAGTGGTTCAGGCTGCAACCGGAGCTACAGGCACCATTACTACGGTAGACAATTTCATCGAAGTTGATTTTACCTCCAGTTTTGCCGGGGGAGACATTACCGTAAAGGGGAAAAATAATCAATGCGGCGAGGGAACTGCGAGTACATTGACTACCAATAGCTTAACTGCATCGAGTGGTTACCTGCACCTAAAAAGTAACAGCGTGTGTGATGCCAGCCCAACCGGGAGCTTGACCCTACACACCAGTGGTCAGACTTATAGTTTGTACAAAGACAGTGTGCTATTGAGCAACTATACAGACATCAACATTACGAGCAGCCCAATCACCATTTCCCAACTTGCGGCGGGCACCTATTATGCCGTTATAGGCAATGGAAGCTGTAATTTTACCACCAACTCCATCGAGATAATAAATACCGATGGACAACAGCGTTTTCAGTCGTTCAAGCATTGGGACAATGTAACCTATGCGGGTTCGGTGAGTATGTCTGTCAACGCCCAACAAGAAACCTTTGTGGTGGGCGAGATTCACGGTTCATCTATACAATTAGGCAATATTACCCTGCAACCTCAAAAAAACAATGCCTTGTTTGTCATGAAATACCTCAACGAGCATGAGGTAAAGTGGGCAAAGAAAATAGAATCCAACTACTTGGATGATGGCATCATAAGGCCCGATGGTTTGGGGAATAGTTATGTGATTGCCCGTTATCAGGGCATTGCAAGCTTTGAAGGAAGCAGCCAAACCTTGACTTCACCAGGAGCCGACTTTAACTTGTGCCTGGTTAAATACAAACAAGACGGAACAATAACCTGGGTGAAGAACATACCCACTACCAACCCTGTTCGGGAATTAACTGTAGATGCACAAGGCAATGTGTATGTCTTTATGGACAATGAGCCTATTCATAAGTATGACCCCCAGGGTGCCCTTGTGTGGACTAAACCAGGGGAAAAAGTAAGCATTTCTCCAAATAACGAAGCCTACTTAGTGACTTATGATGTTTCAAACAATCCAGTACTCAAAAAGTATGACAGCAATGGAGTAGTACTGTGGCAGCGTACCATTAACCACGATGGCAATAATAACGACGGAGAAGTTGCGCAAATACGCACCAATGCTCAAGGCGAAACCTATGTTTTGGGCAGGTTGTTTTACAATTCCTCCACCAAAATAGTATTGGATAATACGGTAGGTACCTCAGATTTAAACATCACGGGTGAAGACGTGACCTATGTGGCAAAGTATGCCGCCAATGGAGACTTGTTATTTGCCAAACAATTGGCTCAAGGTGATCCTTATACCCTTTATCATTTTCAGCTAGACATGTTTGATAATATATATTTGTTAGGCAGCATTGACTTTAACTCTTCTTATACTTTTGGCAATACAGTGGTGTCTAGTGTGGGGTTTGACTACGTGGTATTGAGTAAATTTGATGGCAATGGCAATTTTGAATGGTTCAAACATATAGGACCTGTGTGGAATTATTTTTCTCCCACATCATTTGACCTGACAGCAAACAAACAGGGAGAAGTGTTGGTATCGGCATTTCCTAGTTATCCTGGTGCGGTGACGTTTGGTAGCCAAACAACCACTGCGACTGCACAAACCCAATTATTGGTCGGAACAATAGGGTATGTACCCAAAAACTATGTCATTGGGCAGGCGACCCTTACCGGAACCACCCAAATATGCAAAAACGTTTCTCCCCAAGCCGACTATATAGTGACAGGAGTCAACGGAGCTACTACTTATCAGTGGACTTTGCCCGCTGGGGCTACGGCTACCAGCGGCAATGTAGTGAGCACCAACCCTACGGTGGTAGAAACCACTACTTCGGGTATCACTATAGACTTTACCAACGTGACACTGGCCAGTGCTACCCTCCAGGTAGTAGCCAGCAGCGGTTGTGGAGCAGCTAACCCAGCAAGCCTGGCTATCAATTTAGGCAATACCCCTGCTGCTGCGGGCACCGTTGCGGGTACCTCCAACACCTGCGCCAATCAAGCGGTTACTTATACCACCACTACCGTGGCCGGGGCGTATGAGTATGTATGGACATTTACCCCCAATGATACCACCCTGGCAACGGTTACTTATACTTCGCAACAACCTAACTATACTTTTACGCCCACTACTACCGGAACATTGACCGTACAGGGGAAAAACGATTGTGGTACAGGTACCGCAAGTAGCCCCTTGGCTATTACCAGTGGTACACCTCCTACCATTACGGCAGTAGCCAATAGCAGCACCAACTGTGGCAACGCAGGCGGAGGCGAGTTGAAGTTTAACCTGGCTTTTAGCGGAGCGGCTACCTATAGGGTGTTCAAAGACGGCAGTGCCTATAGTGGCATCCAAACCGCTACCGTTGGCGAACTCACCCTTAGTAGTTTGGCCATTGGCAACTATACCGTAGAACTTAAGGCAGGGCAATGTGTGGCTACTGCTACAGCTTCGGTAAACGACGGGAGCCCGTTGATTACCAACATCAAAACAAGTTATGTAAGCTGCGACGACAGCAAAATGAACTTGTTTAGCCCAGCTATGCTCCAGTTCGACATTCACACTGCCCAGTTGCATGCCGAGTTTAAAGAGTATACCTATACCGTGCTCGACCCACAAGGAGGAGTCATTGTACCCGAAACCACTATTTCGGGTGTAACCCCGGCAAATGCTACACAGGTAACGGGTACCCAAATAGACATCACAAATCCGCAAAGAGACGAAGCCTACTCCATTGTTATCAAAGCTTACAAAGCCCTTGATCCCAATACAGGTTGTAGCAATTGTAGAGAAGAATATTGTCAGGTAACCCAAAACTTTACTTTCCAAGGTTTACCCGTTAATCTCAGTTTGCAAGGAGGCAACCCTCAATATGTATGCGATGCAGCGGGTACTACCGATGTAAAGGTAATTGTAAATGCCAACCACGACAACGGCTTGAGCATTGCCCCGGCGGGAGGCTACAGAGTAGAGTTGCTGGATCAAAACGGTACAGTAGTTACTACTCAAGACATCGCCACCTTGCCCGCCAACAATGAAGTCACCATTAGTGGGGTGGGCGTAGGCAACTACGAGGCGAAGGTAACTGTAGGCAAAGACAACTACCACTGTGTAGGGTCGGTAGAGTTTTCGGTAGAAGATCTAGAGGTACAAATTACAGTAACTCCTACCCACGAAAGTTGCACCGATGCCAACGATGGCAAAGCGTATGCCGTAGTAGTGGGAGCAAAAAAGAATACGAAATTTCAATGGAAAAAGGCAGATGGAACCTTGCTCGTTGACGATCAAGGCAATGCTTATGAAGCGGCTTTGATAGAACAACTAGAGCCAGGCGATTATAAGGTAGTGGTAACTGTTGCCGGGATTTGCCCCAACGAAAAAGCTTTTACCATTGAGCCTTATGCTCCTTTGCTTGATACAGCTATAGTAGAAGTAGACACGCTAAAGTGTGAGGTGATTGCCCGCGCTGACCTCACCACGGTGGGGCAAAGCAAGTACCCCACTGGACCTTACCATGTAGTATGGTACCAGTTGAAAATAGACGAGCACTTTACTGCGGGCGACGAAACCGACGAAAGTAAATACACCAAAGTATACGAAAGCCATGAGGCTTCTTCAGTATCGGCTACTGAGCCTGACCTAAGGGTGGTGCTCGACGAAAAGTACCTGGTGTTTAAGGGTTGGTATTATGTAGAAATAAGCGGACCCAACAAATGTGCAATCAAAAGTGCGCCCACTGAGATAGAAAGACCGCGTAAAAAACGCACTTTTAAGATCAGCTTACGCTGGAAAACTCCAGAGGTGAAACCCAAAGAGCCTGAGTTGCCTAAATTTGAGTTTCAGGTAGCGTTTGAGGATGCCAAAGAGCAAATGACCACGATTACCGAAAAGTGTGTCCAAGACGAACAGGAAAAGTTGGCGGCGATGTTCAAAGCTCAGTGTAAAGCCCCTGGTGGGAACCTGGAGGTTACCTTTGAACAAATTCAACACCACTATACCTTGTATTACTTTGACCGTGCCGGGCAGCTTACCCAAACTGTGCCTCCGGCTGGCGTAAGGCTTTTGACAAGCGACAGTCTAAATCGTGACAACCGTCCGGCGCATACCATGCGCACTACCTACAACTACAATAGTTTGGGGCAAATGGTCAATCAACATACGCCTGACGGTGGTACCACCAACTTTGTGCACGATAAACTAGGACGCATTCGCTTTTCGCAAAATGATAAACAAAAAAATGAAAATGCCTATGCTTACGTAAAATACGATGCCTTGGGCAGAACCATAGAAGCGGGGCGTGCCACCCGAACCGGGGTGAGCTTTCCGGCTGCGGCATTTAGCATACCAGACATTGATCTGAACAACACCATTGCAGACAACAACGGCTTTCCGAATACCGGGCTAAGCGAGCAAGTATTGAGCTTTTATAATGTGCCAGGTGCTTTTGCCAACGACCAACACACAGGTAAAAATGCCTTCTACTTCAACGAAATCAACACCCAGACCTATTTGCGTAACCGGGTGAGCTATACGTTGGCGTATAACCAAGGCAGCACCGAGCCTGTACGCACTTACTTTAGCTATGACCCACACGGCAATGTGACCTGGCTCATTCAGGAAACCCCTGGAATGGACAATGGTAAAACGGGCAGCGAAAAACTCAACTACCGCATGCACCTTGCCTACGATTATGACCTTATCAGTGGCAAAGTGCTCAAGGTAAGGTTCAACGACGATACCAGTAGGGCAGACCGTTTCTTACATCGCTATAGTTACGATGAAGACAACCGCCTCACCTTGGTAGAAACCTCGCGTGATGGTTATATTTGGGACAAAGACGCGAAGTACGACTATTACTTGCATGGACCGCTCAAGCGTACCGAATTGGGCGAAGATAAAATTCAGGGGTTAGACTATGCCTACACCATCCACGGATGGATCAAGGGAATGAACAGCCCGATACTGGATGTAAACAAAGACTTGGGTGGAGATGGCAAGCCAGGGAGCACCTTTGCCCCCGATGTATGGGGCATGTCGCTTACTTTTTACGATGGCGACTATGTACACGATAATGCCTCATCGTTTGCTGCATCGGGCAACACTACTCTAGAGCCAGGGGCGAATTACAACCTTTACAATGGCAACATTGCCACCTGGACAAGTGCTTTGCGGGGAGTGAGCCAAAACCAACAAATTCAGCGGGCTTTCCAGTACAAGTACGATCGCCTGAACCGGATCAAAACGGCGCAAATGTATGAGTGGAATGGTACTGCCTGGGCAGCCGCGGCTACCAACAATGCTTTGCACACCAACTATAGCTACGATGGCAATGGCAACTTGTTGACCTTGAAACGCTATGACAAAACAGGCAGCTTGCTAGATGACCTCACTTATAGTTACAAAACCAAAACGATCAATAACATTGCCCAGCGAATCAACCAACTGGACAAAGTAACCGATGCAGTTACCGGGAACAAAATTGAGAAAGAGGTCACCGGAACGAACCAATACGATTACGACGACATAGGCAACCTGGTACGTGACCACGCTGAAGACATTGTAATTGTTTGGAATATGCAGGGCAAGGTAAGCGAGGTTCGCCCCGCCACTGCCACCTCCAAAAAGCCCCACATTCGTTATTGGTACGATGCCAGCGGTAATCGCCTCAAAAAAGAAGTGAGTTACGCTGCAGTAGTAAGCGATGGCAATGGAGGTTTTGTAAGAAGTTTTACCGCCGCTCCCGAAAAGGTGAAAGTGAGCTACTACACCCGTGACATGGACGGTAACACCATGGCGATTTATGAACAAAAGTACAATGCTACGACAAGTACTTGGGAAACTACCCAAAAAGAGTTAAGTTTGTACGGTAGTGAACGTTTGGGAACGGTAGAAACTAATCGTTTATTGAATAGTGGGTCAGCTGGTACCAATGGAATAGCGCGTTTGGTGGGTGAAAAACGTTACGAGTTAAAAGACCACCTTACTAACGTCCGCAGCGTGGTAACGGATCAAAAACGTTACCTGGAGGCTGGAAACGTATTTACGGAGTACGCCAATGTACGGACGTTTAAGAATTACTATCCGTTTGGGATGGAGCAGCCCGGCGACGAGGTTGCGCCCGTGTTGATCCCGGTGAATTTGCCGGATGGTTGGGGCATTTACGAGATGACGGGCTGGATGGGAAGCATTGGTCTGGAGACGGCACTTAAAGTGCATCTGGACTACGTACCGGATACCGCGAAATGGGTGTTTGGAAAAGACTACGTCTCGACTCCTTTGCAAACCTACGAAGTGAGTTTTGATGTTGCCCTGGATAGTTTGAGTTCAAGCGACAACGAACTGAAGGTGACCATTAAAGACGCAGCGACTGACCAGATTATTAAAGAAGCGACTTATACTACGAATGGTACCCACCGTTTACGTTACCTTGCTACTGGTGACACTACCAAAATTTTATTTCATTTGAAAGACCCAACGCCGAATATCGGAAGTTCGTTGGAGGTTACCGGAATTGCTCTGAATAAGACTGATTTTGGAAGTTACCGTTATGGATTTAATGGTAAAGAGAATGACCAGGAGTGGGGGAAACTGATTCAAGATTATGGATTCCGTTTGTATAATCCTGCGATTGCTAAGTTCTTGAGTGTTGATCCGTTGGCGCCGATTTATCCGGAGCTGACGCCTTATCAATTTGCGAGTAATACGCCGATTGAAGCCATTGACTTAGATGGGTTGGAAGCAGCACATACAAGTTCAAATAAACAACACTCCAATAGTGGAGTATACTTTTTTGAGACCCGAAACTTCTCTTTTAGTTTTGTTAAAAGAGGTCTTGGTCAATTTACCCCAAACCTTTTAGGAAGACCTGATGAACCAGGTACATCAGAGTATTATATCAATTTACAACAATATGATAGAGTTGGTATATACTCTTATTTTGGTGCCATTTTCGGAGGCCATGGCTCCGATTGGAACACAATGGGTCAAAATATTGAAAATGGTAGAGTAACTGGTCTCAAAACAGATACCAAAAGAGCATATTTCGCATTGGATCAGGATGGAAGTTTGAAAGCGGGGTTAGGAAATCCTCCTAAAGATACTCCTTTTGGATTTGGAGGAGGAATACCTATGTTGATAAACGGACAAAGGTACGGCGAAAAAAATAATGGTAAAATTTTATCAGCCAGAGGATATGCAAATCAAAACTCAAAAACAGTAGGAAAGGTTATTCTTGCTCATAATAGCAAAGCTAATTCATTAATGATAGTAGTTTCACCAGATGAACTTAAATCTGGAGGAATGACCCTTGATGAAATTCAGGACTATTTAATCCCATTAGGATATGATAATATAATGAGTTTTGATGGAGGATCATCGTCTACCCTTGTTAAGGATAGAGAATTGTTAGTTTCTCCAGACTGGAAAAAAGACAATACCATACCAGTTGGGTTAAAAATTACAGGAAATGAAAAAAAGTAGATTCATAATTTACATTATTATATTAATAATCTCAACTATAAACTATAGTAGCGACTCGCAAAAATTCTTTTTTACAGGTCATAGCGCCACGTATGCTGTTGTAATGATAAAACATCATTATGTGTTGACTATGTCTTTAGCTATTTTGGTTGTTTTGTTCTCTGAATATAGTAATGCCAATAAAAAAAAATGGGCTAAATATTTATATATAACTTTTGTTTTTATTTGGATTCTCTCAATGCGTACCTATGCAGTTGTTTATACTAAAAATACTCTGGTTTCAGGCTGGTCATTTATCCCAATTAGTGAATGTGAACTTCCAAGTGATGATACACTTAATAATAAAGAGAGAAGTGGATGCACTATAAAGTATGATCCTTTTTTGAGGAAAAAGTTAGAACAGGAGTTAAGTAAGAACTCAAAGCCCTAGTTCTTTTCAGTCTTCCAACGTATACCAGAAAGTAATGATAAGTCTATGGCTTGTTTTGCGATAGCAAGGTATACGAAGCCTGTTCAATGTAAAAGCTGGACAGGCTTTTTTATTTCTTATGAACTGAAAAAGAGGTAGTTATAAGTTGTAGGAATGAGGTTTTGTGTGTATATTTGTAGCCTTGATGTACGTTGGATTGTCATCAATATTGACCCTGTACTATTTATTTAGTGCAGGGTTTTTTATGAGCCATAAGTTAGTCTAGCTTTTGCATCTCTTAATATTGCATCCAGTGTAAATAATACGTGTTCTTTATCCACTTTAGGTAGTTTATTTAAATCCACCAACCTTTGTAACATTTGCGCATCTTGAAACAAATCCGCGTTTTCTGTCTCTCCTAATAAATAGCCTACAGTTGTATCCAGTAGTTTAGCTAACTTTTTGGCTGCTTCCACTGAAGGAGTCATTTCTTCGCGTTCGTATTTTCCTATGGTTGAATGTGAGGTATTTAGCAGCTTGGCCAACTCCTTTTGTGACAGTTCTTTTTGTTTTCTTCTTTCTGCTAATCTTTTTCCAAAAGTGTTCATATAAGTACCTTATTATATTCAAAAACCCTTGTTTTGAGCTTTTTTTGTAAAAATAGACATATTTTAATATAAAAAAAAGTATGATAATTTGTTTGTAGGTATACTATCATATACATTTACACATTATAGTATGTCAATAAACATTTTTTACCATGACAATTCAACAAATAAAATCTCAACTCTCCATCTCCACCGTCTTAGCTCACTACGGCTTAAGCGTCAACGGAAACAATCGCATGTGTTGTCCTTTTCATAATGATACCAAGCCGAGTATGGAGGTGTACCC
>NZ_CANLRP010000101.1 GCF_947493425.1 uncultured Microscilla sp.
CATTTGATAACCGACCAACGGGAGCTCACCGAAGGTAATCAGTAATCAACTTTGACTAAAATCACTGCGGAGTATTGATTTTATAAACAAATATATATGTAGTTGAATAAATATTCAATTAAAATTAGTTTTATTTTTTTATAACTTAGCAAGCCTGCCAAAAGCTCTTTCTGTCGGAAAATTTAGCTACAGCAAAGTATTAACCTGCCATCCCTCAAACATTTTGTTTTTTTAGAAAGCTTTATTTTTTATGATTTTATTCACGCAAATTCTCAGGGCATAGCTTATCAGTGTATACTCTTAAAAAGGCACACTTGAGAGTGGTGTTTTGTCATTAAACTCCTGCTTTTGCTTGAAAAAATAAGCAAATATCATCCAATAAATCCTGGTAATTATTGCCCCTGAAAAAAGTTGTTAATTCGTTTGTCATTTTCTGCTATTTTTTGCTAAATCATTGATTTTCTGCGGATTATAATTATTCTTTTGGACTTTGTAAATATATAGAGAGGGTAAGTGGGTAATAATGAGTAATAACGGGTAAGCGCCTGGAGGTGTATCAAGGGATTATCTATCTAGCATTCTCATTTTTTCACTGGCGTTAGTTTATCGCTTTGATGAAGTCTACGCCTGGATGAGAATAATTTTTATAACCATTAAAAACCTATACAATGATTAAATTACCTTTTTTACGCTTGCTGTTAGGTGTGCTGTGGGTAGCTTGCTACGGAGCAAGTGCTTGGGCGCAAAAGATACCCAATTGCAACTCTTCTATTATAGGGGTGAGCAACAGTAGCTTTGAGTCTCCCAATATTGCTTATGGCAACTTTCAGTACCGCCCTTCGGGAGCAAGTTGGACTTTTAGTAACGGGGCGGGTATTTCTGACAATAGGTCTGGATTTACCGGCGGCAATTCACAGGGTGCACCAATGGGCAACCAAGTGTTATTTTTGCAAAACCAAGGATACGCCCAGGTCACTATCAATGTGCCTACTGAGGGCGCCTATAGGGTGCGTTTGCAGGCTGCACAAAGGGCTTGGTTTAACTCTGGGCAAGGACAAACCGTGCGTGTATTGTTAGATGGCGCTACTGTTCAGGATATTGCCCCTACCAATACATCTTATCGCAATTACAACACAGCTATATGGTGGTTGTCTGCGGGTAGCCATACCCTTAGGTTAGCAGGCACTGCCAGTGTAGGCGATCAAACTGCGTTTGTAGATGATGTAAAATTAGAAAAACTACCTACCTGGTCACAAAACAGTAGTTGGCAAGGTGGTGCAAGACCTAACGCTGGCGATGTAGTGTCGATCCCACAAAATTGTACAATGGTGCTAGACAACAGTGTAGGCAATGCCGCTGCATTGATTCATGTAAGGGGGACGCTTACTGCTCCTTTAAATGGTGACTTTAGGTTGGCAACCCAAGGCATTCATGTAATGAATGGAGGAGGGTTATTGGTAGGTTCGAAAGAAGCTCCTTATGTTGCCAAAGGTAGTATTACCCTTACCGGAACAGGAGGGGTAAATCCAGAGGATGGCATGGGCTATAAGTTTATAGGTGCTATGAGTGGTGGCACAGTGGAGTTACACGGGCAACCCAAAAAATCCTGGACACAGCTAAAGACGACTGCGCTTGCTGGGCATAATTATATTGAGGTAGAAGCTACCACAGGTTGGAAAGTGGGTGACCGTATAGTGATAGCGTCTACTGATTTTGATATGAACCACGCCGAAGAACGAACGATTACTCGTATAGATGGTTCTAAGGTGTATTTGTCGAACCACCTTAGTTATAGGCACTTTGGGCAAAAGCAAACTTATCAACGAGTAATTGATAGGCGAACCCATAGATGGGAGCTGGATGAGCGAGCTGAAGTAGGCATGTTATCACGTAATTTAGTCATTCAAGGAGATGTGAGCAGTGCCAGTACTAAGTTTGGCGGGCATATCATGATGATGCAAGGATCTACTACGCGTATTTCTAATGTAGAGTTGTACCGTATGGGGCAACGTAATATCTTAAGGCGTTATCCTTTTCACTGGCACTTGGTGGGTGATGCCAGTGGGCAATATTTTAGCAATTCTAGTGTGCACCATACTTACAACCGTGCTATTACGGTGCATGGCACCAATAATACTGTAGTAGATCAAAATGTTTGCTATGATAATGTAGGGCATGCCGTATTTCTGGAAGATGGCAATGAAACGGGTAATCAGATTATTGGTAACCTAGGCTTGGTAACTCGCCGTCCTCACAAAGATTTTGTTTTATTGCCCAGTGATACTATAAAACATAGAAATGCCAGCGGGCCGTCTACTTTCTGGATTACCCACCCTCATAATACGGTACAAAACAACCGTGCGGCAGGCTCCGATGGGTCAGGTTTTTGGTTTGCTTTTCACGCTGAAGGCAATGGATTAAATTTTGCCAATGGGGCTTTTGACAATAATACCGCGCACTCTAGTTACCACGGCTGGTTGGTAGGCATGGGGCCCGACGGAAATGATAATGTACAGCTGACCCTTACCTATGATCCAAGCACTGAAGTGGTTATTAACAATCTGACAGTGTATAAAAACCAGTTGGGCAACTATTCCCGGATCAAAGGAAGAAACCGTACCAACGACGCGACGATTACCAACACATACAACAATATGATGGTGGCAGATAACTGGGAGGGAGAGACCAGTACCTGGAAAACCAACTACAACAGGGTGTTGTGGGTAGGAGCTTCAGACAATCACGAGCATGTGTCTAATATTGATACAGAGAAGGGGCTAGCTCCTTCAGAGAGGGGAGATAAATATGTGGTAGGCCATATTATTTACGATGGTCCGGTGCATATCAAAGACTCTTATTTTGCAGGCTTTGGTGATAAGTATGTGGGAGGTAAACTTTCCAAATTTAGTTTGTTTGACCAGTGGGGAGCCACCATTAGGTATATGGGGCATACCATGGAAAATACCATTGTAGATAATCCAAGCAGCTATCGAGTACATTTCAGAGAGGTTCAGGATCACAATGGAACTGATTTACAGTCTTTTTGGTTTGCCGGAATGATCTATGATATAGACGGGGCTATGACCAATCGACCTATGAATGCCATTACCCGCAATACGCCCATTATGGTAGATGGCACAAGCTTACCCATTGGTTCAGGCAATGCAAGTGAAGTTACCCATAGGTTTGCTTATGTAGAGTTACGTTCATCGGACGAAGATTATGGTCCAGCTAGTAAGCGTCGCCAAACCAGTACCTTGACTAGAGGTGATGGTGTGAGTTTTACTGAGCTACATCAACACTCGGCACTCGACGGAGTAGGATTACCCATTATGGTAAATGGGGTACATGACTATAAATATACTTATTCAAAATCTGTCATTCCTACCATTTCGAGGTTCGATTTTCATAGCATGAATCAGGGAGAGTATGTGATTTTAGAGGTCGAAAATGTACCCAGCGGATTTATTGTACGTAGGGTAACCCCTAGAGGTAAATATAGTTATTACGCAAATGATGGTTTACAACCTGTACCTAATCGTTTGTCTTTAACCAATTTGAAAAGTATGAACGGGTCAGGATATTACTATAACTCATTTACCAAAAGCTTGTATTTACGTTACCAGGCCTTGAGCGGTTCGTTTACTGATGATGGTATCATAGAATCGTTGATGGTGTGTACCAATGGCACTTGCAATGGTACAGTAGCCCGTACCCATACTGTAGTAGGCAACGATCAGTCAGAGAGTAACTCTGTAGTATACCCCAACCCGTTTGAGCATACTTTGCAGCTATCAGTCAAAGTAGCTAATAACGAAAAAGTGGTTTTTAAGATGTATGACTTGTTGGGCAAAGAAAGAAAACACTATGTACAACCAAATCTAAAAGCAGGTAAACATCAACTGAAGGTAAACGTGACAGATTTGCCTAAGGGCAATTATCTGTATCGTCTTCAGGTGGGCAATAAACATTTTGCCGGAAAGCTATTGAAGAAGTAGTTGAACAGAGGAAGCTTTTTACTTATTGCTAAAATCCCTGGTGTTTGTAATGCCAGGGATTTTTGGGTTTTATACTACCTGCTGATAAATATCTTTTAATAATACCTCTTTATTGTGTAATAAAAACGGTTTGGTATTGTCGCTATGCTTGATTATTTCCAGCTTCCAACCTTGTTCGTTACGAGTAAACAACTGTAGTAAGGGACGTTGCTCATCTATGAGCAGGTATTGCTCCAGATGGGGGACCTGCTGGTAAAACTCCCATTTTAGCTGCGTATCTGTTTGTTTGGTCTGAGGCGACATAATTTCTACCACTAATGCAGGGTTGAGCACAGCACTGGCTTGTTGGGGGGCCTCGTAAAGAATAGGAGCGCTGGGTAATAGCACAAAATCGGGGTATACATAAGCATCCACCAAGGGTATAAATACTAGCGAGGAAATTGTTGAAGCATTCTTGGAAAACAAATCAATAAGGTTTTGGACGATTTGACGATGAGCTTCACTGGCAGGTTCGCAGGCAACCAACTGCCCTTGGTGGTACTCCCATTGATTGGGTTGTTGACAGGCTTTTATCAAAAAATCTTCTTCTGTAATAGTCATATAAAAGGCTTTGCTTGAAGCCCAAAATTACAAAAGTTTTTAATCTTTAAGTACTCAAAGCTGGTTGTTGTGACAGGGGTACAATGTATTTGATTACTCTTTTCGCTTGAGTTTGCGCAGGCAAGCGTGCAAAAGCTGCAACATTTCCAAGCGTTCATTTTGGTCGAGCGATCCAAACATTACTTGGTTGGCGTCTACTCGCTTTTGCTCCATCTGGCTAATCACTTCAATGCCTTTCTCGGTGATTTTTAGCCTTTTACGCCTTCTGTCTATGGGGTCTTCTATTTGAGTAATTAATTCTTTTTGGCTCAGAATATTTACCAGGTTGGCAATGTTGGGCTTAGAAACATCCAGTGCTTCGGCTATATCTTTAGCAAATACTCCCTCTTTCATTCGTTGAGAATTTAAAAAAGGAATATTAGGGTCGCCATAAATGTATAGCAAAATCAACCATTGTTGGGTCGTAATACCTAACTCTTGGGTCAATACATCCCCTTTCTTAGTCATTTGAGCAGCCAGTTCTATAATGGTCAGTACTAAAGACTCTTCAACTGTTTCTTTGCGCATGGGTTTAGTTTTTAAGCCGAACTTGTTTAACTTTTATTCTTTAAGAGTAAAACAGGCAATATTGTTTTACAGGTAAGACTCAGCAATGAAGGTTTAACAAGGACTAACTAAGCCTTTTTAACGATAAAGTTTAAACAAGTTCATTATTAATGATAGTAACTTGAAGGCAAATTATAACATTTTATGCACAATAATACGAGTGGGGAATTTCTTCACATTATAGTAAACTAGGGTTAAAATAAGTAAGTAGATTAACCGAATATTACTATTTTAAACTCTTTTTATCTTGTCAGCAGACGTGTTGATCAGTCGGCTAGTTCATAGGGAATGAGGTTGATAGATAGTTTGCTGACAAGTTTAAAACATTCACCCTCCTCCAATAAACCTGTATTGTCTTCAGGGTAGTGCCAGTTAATGATTAGTTTGCCACCTTCGTTTTCATAATCTTTGAGCGTTCTGAATACAGTTGACATAATCTTGGATGAGCTGGAGTTGAGGTATAAAAAACGAAAGTCCCACTCCATCTGACCTTTTACCTCTTTGATGTAGGTGTCTATCCACTCCTGAATGGGCGCATAAAACGCTTGTGGATTTTCTATGAATGATTCCCCTTCCATAGAACATTTGCCAGTGGTGGCATTTAATTTTACGGCAGGAGTTAAAAAAGTTCCAGTGGTTTCTTCTATATGCAAATCTTTCATAACGGCAATTTATAATAAATCATTGAACGTAATATATACGATTAAATAAGACAAAATGAATTGTGAAATGCAATATTCAGAGGTTGAATACTGTGTGAGGAATGGTGTAAAAATAAATTTCTATAGTAACGCTAAAATATTTTGTTGCTAGACGCGGCACGGCAATATCCACTGGATATTGAGCGAGCTTGAGGGATGGCCGGCTAATAGCATCGCTATTCAGCTATTTTTTAACAACGTATAGCCTCAAAAGATGAGGTTAAGAATGTAAATTTATTTTGGTACCATTCCTAAGCATAGGTTAAGCGTTATTAAAACACCTCAAATACCTAGAAACAAAGGATGTTTTTTAAGCATTCAATATTGAAAACAATTCTCTTGGTGATAGAGCCCTTAAAGCGCTTTTAATTATGATCTTTATACACCCTGACACAACACCCAAGGTAGGTATATTCATCGTTGATTTTTTCTGTAACAACCTGTATTTTGTTGCCTGATAGCAGAGCTACCTGAAGTAGTCCTAACCCTCCTCCTTTGCTGGTGGGGTTGGTGGTTTTTTGAGCAAGCTCTGCTTTGAAATGGAACAAACCTGTACGATCTAGCGAGTTGATGTGGTTACAATGATCTTTGAGTGTTTCTACTGTTTCACTTTTCATCACATTGCCTGTAATCAATAGGTAAGCTTCTTCTTGTTCGTCCAACACAATCGTTCCTACCGACTCTGTGTCTTTCAATAGGTTATGTTCTTCTGAATATAATAAGATATTTTGAGCCAACTCTATAAAAATAGATTGTATTTTGTATTGAAGGTTGGTTTTGGTGAAGGTAGTACGGATAAAATGCCTTGCTTTGGCAATTAATTCATAATTAACCCCTCCCTTATACATGATAAGCGGAGATTTTACCCGAAAAATATTATTGTATACAAGAGACTTTGCCATATAAAAATCAACCATTTTTGCTGCCAATATCATCATCAAATATTTTAAGATAAATGGTTATTTAAAATTGTAAAAATATAACAATTAATGATCCCTGTGTTGATTAATTGTTGTGTTGGATTTTTGCCTAAGGAATGGTGTAAAAATAAATTTCTATAGTTTAATAAAATATTTTGTTGCTAGACGAGGCAAAAAATCGGCTAATAGCATCGCTATTCGGCTATTTTTTAACAAAGTATAGCCTCAAAAGATGAGGTTAAGAATGTAAATTTATTTTGGTACCATTCCTAAGCGTGAATTTATCTAAGCAATTTAGAAAGAAAAGGTAGTGTATGCAATTGTGAAAATAGTGATGATTTCTGCTGAAGTAACAAAAGCGTACAAAATTTAATACGATGGTTTGGTAAATATGGATACAGTATATTCTGAATAAGTTGTGCTTAGGCAATAATATGAGGCTAATTTGTCAATATTTTTGAATAAGTTTCAGGCAAAAATATAGTTTTTTGTAAACTATCTGTTCGTGTTACTATCCTTAAAATAAATACAAACGTGGTTTTATCAAGGGTGATTGTCTGTGCCCAAAAAGTAAGTAATGTCTAATCACCCTTGTTAATGATATGTACAGTCTATGCTTTGCCGTTACTTTATTTTTTGCGCAATGATGTGATGAAGACCATTTTCCAGGGCATTTACCTGTACGTTAAACCCATTGTTGTGAAGCAAGCGCTCTATGAGCCCAGGCGAAATTTTTATTTTATAATAACTACTTACTTTTTGTTGCCACTCTTCGTCTTTTTTTTCCCAAAGCAAATCTGTAACCCTTACTTTTTGCGCTTCATAGTTCAATACACAAGTCAATAGGCGTTCATTGTCACTTTTTACAGGTATAAACTCTTGAGTACCCGAGGGCTGGGTTGAATAATTTCGAAAAGAGCATAAAAACTTGCTGCCTTTTTTGAGGCATGCGGCTACATCTTGGATAAAAGTTTCGAGCGCACGGTCAGACACCAGGTGGGCAAGGGTATCACCCCAACAACCAATAAGTTCGGGCTGTAGATGGGCGTATTTTTTTATGTGTTGTATATTATCTTCCTGCGTGTGAATAATTAAATCACCTGCATTTTGCTGAAGCTCTGCCAATAGTTTTTTATTAAAATCTATAGCGGTAACTTCAAAGCCTTGCGTTGCTAATGCTACCGACTGAATGCCGTGTCCAGCGCCCAAATCTATGGCTACTTTGTTGCCTTGTGGCAAAATATTGTATGTTTCGAAAAACGCTTGTTGTTGTGTCATGCACTCATCAAAACTACCCATCATCCAGGAATAAAAACTCTGTAAGTGAGTATCATAGTGGGTTTTTACTTGTGAATCTGCCATCAATCTGAACTTTTGAGAATAAATTTGTATTTTTACCTACAAGTACCAAATAAGAAGTCAATGCTCAAAGCCATTTTTATATTTTTTATTCGAGTTTACCAAAAAGGCATCTCTCCTTACTTGCCTGCTACCTGTCGCTATCAACCTACTTGTTCGCATTATACCATAGAAGCCATCCAAACCCACGGAGCCCTCAAAGGCACGTGGTTGGGAATGAAACGGATATCGCGTTGTCACCCCATGGGAGGCAGTGGTTATGACCCTGTACCCCCTAAGGTAGGCAAGAAAAACCCTCCTCAAAAAACCAAAAATGATGATGATTAGTCTATGGTAGCAATATTGTTTTATTACCAAGCCATTGGTAGCTTCCACCTTTCACCCACAAGTTTTGTTAATCACTAAAAATAAGCGTGATAGAAAAAGTGTAGATGCTTGTTGAATCTACATTAACCTGCTGTGATGAGCTCAACATAGTTGAACAGGGTCTGGCATCAGTATCTAAGGACTTGCGACTTGTCGCTTAAAGCTTGCCCCTATCAGCACTTCTACCTCCCACCTATACATTATCATATTTAAAATTTTTCCTTTCCTGTTTACAAATTAGTGGCATCTGTTTATTTTCGCAGGATGAAGATAGACATGCACACCCACATTATACCGGAAAAGCTCCCCCGTTTTGCCGAAAAATTTGGTTATGGGGGCTTTATATACCTTGATCACCACAAAAAAGGAAAAGCCCGTATGTTAATGGACGGCAAGTTTTTCCGCGAAATCAAATCTAACTGCTGGGACCCGGTACTCCGCATCGAAGAATACAAAGCATATAATACCCAGGTGCAGGTAGTATGCACCATACCTGTGATGTTTAGCTACTGGGCACAGCCTCAAGATGGGCTGGACGTTGCCAGATTTTTGAATGATGACCTCGCCAAATTGGTGCAAGCACACCCTAAAAACTACATTGGTTTGGGTACCTTACCCATGCAAGACATAGACATGGCGGTAGAAGAACTACGTCGTTGCAAAGAGGAGTTAGGGTTTGCCGGGGTGCAAATAGGCTCTAACATTAACCAAAAAAACTTGAGCGAACCTGAGTTTCGGCCTTTCTTTCAGGCGTGCGAAGAGTTGGAAATGGCGGTTTTAATTCACCCTTGGGAGATGATGGGCATGGACAACATGCGCCGTTACTGGTTGCCTTGGTTGGTGGGTATGCCTGCCGAAACCACCCGCGCCATTACGTCTATGATCTTTAGCGGGGTTTTTGCCAGTTACCCTAAGCTACGTGTAGCATTTGCCCATGCTGGAGGTTCTTTCTTAGCTACATTGGGCAGAATAGAGCACGGATTTAATTGTCGCCCCGACCTTGTGGCAATTGACAATCCGGTAAATCCAAGAGAGTATTTGGGCAAGTTTTGGATTGATTGTATTACCCATGACACTACTATGCTCAAGTATGCCGTAGACATGATGGGGTCAAACCGGGTCACTTTAGGTTCTGACTATCCTTTTCCGTTGGGTGACCTGGAAATAGGGGCTTTTATCGAAGAAACTGATCTATCGGATGAAGACAAAGAAAACATTTACTGTAATGCTACCCTTGAGTGGCTCAACTTAAAAAAAGAAAAGTTTATGTAACAGAAAGAGGGGTAAGGGTTTGATTGATAAGTCGTCAATCAGGTTGTTCAGAAAGTTAAAAACATAGCCCAAAGTTTTATAAAACGGGGCTGTCTCATAACTCAAGTCTTGGCAAATTTCCTTAAAGGAAAAACAATTTTTAAAGTATTTTATACCTGACAGGTTTCCAAAACCTGTCAGGTATGATCAATCATTAAAATAATATTTTTCTAAAAATGATTATGAGACAGCTTCAAGTTTTATAAAAGAAAACCCTCACCAACCAAAAGTTGATGAGGGTTTTTTTGTGAATTTGGCAATGAACGGCCAAACTTATCCAAGGTTATTTATCTCTTGATCCAGCGAGAAGTACCTAGCTCTTTACCATTTAGCTTGGTTCTGATGTAGTACATGCCTTTAGGCAATTTGCTAGTATTGAACTGCTGCTTGGCACTTTTAAGGTTTTCAGACAATACCACTTTTCCATTTTTGTTTACTACCTCTACCTGATACTTAGCATCAGTAACTTTGATCTTGTTGGCAGACTTAATCTCTACAGTCAAGTCAGCGTTAGATGGGTTTGGAGAGATACGTAAAGGATCAATAGAACCGTTACAGTAAGGCGCACGAATAATTCTGGTAGCAGTAATAGACTGACCATTACAAGTAACCGTTACTCTTGCTGTAAAAGAAGCTCTTGAGTTAGCAATTGCAGTAGCAAACGCACTGTTGTTGTTGATTATGTTGGCAGCACCACTAATCACTGTCCACTGATAAGTTACCGGACTAGAACCAGAACCAGTAAGAGTGGCTCTCATGTCAATAATGGCTCTTCTTCCAATACACTCAGCCGATAGTTGACTAATAGCAACTGCAGTAGGGCAACCTGGTACACTTACACTTACAGAACGAGCCGCAGTACAAGGAGCAGTACCGCTCTTGTAGCGAGCATAATATAAAGTTCCGTTGCTAGTACCTCTTACCGATACAGTACGACCAGTGTTGCTTCCTACGATGCTTAAACCACCAGTAGTAGACCAAAAATACTTTGCTCCAGATTGATTAGTGGCAGTATAAATACGTGTTTCGCCAGCTAACATAGAACTTGTTCCGCTAACGCTGCATTGTGCCGATACATTGTTGGCAAATGCCACCATGAACAATAACGTCATGGCAAACAGAGTAGTAAATTTTTTCATGTAGATAATAGTTAATTAAGGTTTAAAAAAACATAACCTGGGTACTTATGCGACAAGCAAATTGTGGCTCAATTACAGGTGCATAAAATAGTCAGGTACCAGAAAACAATGTAAAAATACGAAGTGTATTTTGACTTATTTCCTGAAATAGTTGTAGGGCAAAAGTATATGATAAGAACGGGTAAGATTGGGTAATTATGGGTAATATTGAGTAATTATTGGGAGTTGATGAAACAAAAAGAGGGTTAATCCTGTAAAAAGGCACGTATAATTATTATATAACTCAAACAACATCCGGTTACAAAGGGCTTGTAACCGGATGTTGTGTATACTATACTGGAGGGTGGCGCCTCACAACGCCCTTGCACAATCAATTACTAAAGATTCCATTCGTCCAGCAAAAACTCAATCTTAGGGCTGTATTGGTCGTTGCGCTGACACTCGTCAATAAAACCGCGCACATCATCTTTGCTAAGGGTGCGTTGTCCTTCCTGAATAAACTTTTTGACCCTGGTGACCAGCAAATCAGCATTGGTGGCCTGGGGCTTTTTTAGTAAGTTATCTATCCTTAGGCGGTTCATCAATGTTTTTATATCCGATGAAGTCATTCCTACACTTTCTTCACCCAAATAATTAAAATATACCTGTTCTACTTCTATAATACCATGTTGTTTCTGGGCAAGTTCTTTATTGAGTAGTTCGAGGTAGTAGTGAAAAATCTCGGCACGTTCTTGTTCGTTGGGTGGAAAAATAGGGATTTTTAGGTCAAATCTGCCTGAACGCTTAAGTGCTGAATCTAATTGGCTGATTTTGTTAGTTGCCCCTACCACCAGCACATTACTTTCGTCTATGTTGTTCATTTCTATCAACAACTGATTAATTGTTGCTTTTTGGTCAGTATGTGCTTGTTGGTTGTTTCGGCTAAAGCCAATACTTTCGAGTTCATCCATAAACAATAATGAAGGGCTTTTGGATTGTGCCTGCGAAAAAATGTCTTTGATATTCTTTTGGGTTTGTCCTATCCACATGCTTTGAATATCGGCAGGCGAAAAGCTAAAGAAATACCTGCCTAGCTCGCTGGCAAAAGCATTGGACAAATAGGTTTTGCCACAACCTGATAGCCCATAAAAAATAATTCCTCCGAGCCCCAGGCTATGGTGCTCGTCCTGAAGCTGAATCAGGTCTTTAAGCATGGCTTTTTCTTCGTGTAAGCCCTTTACCTGGTCAAACGACAAAGCCTTGGTGGTAGGCAGTGCTGTAGTACTGGGTAGCTGGGGGGCTTGCATTACCACTTGGTGGGTAGGCAATGCAATCTCGTCGAAGTGCACCGGCACCAATTCGTGGTTGGCATAGTCAGGTGCCATCAACACAATTTTAAATTGGCTGTTAAACGATTTCTTAAGTGTACTTTGTAGTATTTGCTGAATTTTCTTGAGCTGATAATAGTTGCGGGCAATCTCAAAACCTGGTACTACCAGCCAAAACTCTTTCAGGTTTTTTTTCCAACCCCGGCTCTCGCTTTTAATGCTTGATACCAAGTCGATATGAATATTTTTGTCTCTTATTTTTTGCCCAAGTGTTTTTATCTCTACAATGATTTCATTTTTGACCATTACATCAGGGTTTGCAGCAAACTCGTAATCCTCGGTTACATGGTATCGGCTGCTATTGGCATTGGTGTTAATGTCAGGCAAAGCATAACCATAGCGTTTGTGTAGGGTATTGAGCGCAAAATATTGCAAATGCAAAAATTCATCATTTTCATAGTTCCACTGCATGAGGTTAAACACTTCCGGCTGCATGTGGAGCAGCAACTGTGTTTCTGCCATTTTTTGGGCTTTTTGCAACAACGAAAACCCACTTGCCAATGGTAAAGATTCATCGATAGGGTAGTGGGGCAACTCTAACAAAAACCTAAAGTGTTGATATATTTTGTGTAATGCCTCGGCTGGTATCTCGCTTTGGCGGGCAAACTTACAGCGCAGTGTAAACACATAGGGAAACTTTTGATTTACCTGGGCAATCAGACTATCCATTACCTCTTGTCGTTGTTTGGCGGCCACCTGTTTTTGTGAGGGGCAGTTAAACACAATAAAAAACTGGTCTGAATAGTACTTGTTGGCATACAATGCCAATTGATTAAACTTTTGGGTAAATTTTTCGGATTGTAACAACGATGCTCCGTTTTCGCCCAAAATGACCTGTTCCATATTTTTTTGGTCGAAATTGTAGAGATCGTAAAAGCTCCAGATATTAGCCACAGGCAGGTCGTTACCCGATGGGTCAGTAGCTAGTTGGCCAAGCTCCATTTGCCCTATATCGCCTACTTTAAAATCGTTGCGGTATTGTCTTTTGCGTAGCAGTTCAAACGATAGCACTTTTTCTATCACGTCTGAATAAAAATTTTCTTCTTGTGGAACGATAAATAAGCTTACTGGAGAAAAAGAGTCCAGTGCGGCTTGAAACCGTTCATATTCTTCGGGTGAACCAAAATCAAATAAATATTTAAAAAAATCTTCGACGACAGGCAATGTTTGAGGCACATTTGCCGGAAGGCGATCATTTTCGTCGCTTATAAGACTAAAATGTAGCCAGGTATCTGCTGGTAGCTCGCCAGTAAGTGTTGGGCTTACTTCTAGTTGATGTTCTTCCAGTTGTTGATAAAACATTTCAAGAAACTCTTGAAAGCTTTCTGTAAGGTTTACTTTCTTAAGCAACGTACTGACTCTGCGTCGGGTGGTGTTAACAGAAGAGCTGTGAATACTTTTGAGAATTGATTGTATAAAAGTTTGTATTTCCATTCTTGTTCCTGTAATTTTCAATCACCTGCGTAATAATTATTGTTAGCGGTTTTATTGAAATAGCCTGCAAAGGTACAATATTTTTTATTGGTTCAGATGATTGAAGTAAAACAACTTACCAAAAAATACGGCGATACCAGGGTAGTACATGCAGTTTCGTTTTCGGTAGCCCCCCAGGAAACCCTGGTATTGTTGGGTGCAAGTGGGTTGGGCAAAACCACTACTCTTAAGATGCTCAATCGTTTGGTAGAACCATCATCAGGAGTGATACGCATCAATGGTGAGGATGGTTTGCAATAAATTCCTGAACAGCTGTTACGCAATCCAAAATGTAGGGCTGTTTCTGCATTATACGGCGGCTCAAAACGTAGCAGTAGTACCACAATTGTTGGGGTGGCACAAAGACAAAATAGACCAGAGGGCCAAAGAGTTGTTAGACTGTTTACTGGAACAGGTGTCGATTCACAACGAGAAAACCATTACTATAAGGGTGTTAAACAACGAAGGGCAGCAAATGACACAGTTGATGTAAGTCTATTACCAATGGCAACAAACGCTCTTTAATTGGCTAACGCAACGCTCGCCAAGGCTTGGTTACGAATGGACACTGTGTGGATTGCCTTGACGAAGCACAAAGGTTTTGGAAAAACTAAAAGCCAAAACAAGACATAAAAACTAAACAAGAATAACATGTTATACGGACACGGGGACGACGTGTATTTACAGCCTCATACTATAGAGGCAAACTTTAGTACCAATGTATATGAAGCACCAGGGCTTTTGGGGCTCAAGCAATATGTGTTTGAGCAATGGCATACGGTGGCATCTTACCCCGAAGTGCTTGCCGAAAGCTTGCGCCAAAGAATAGCCAACCACCATCAAGTATCAGAAAAACAGGTGTTGGTACTCAATGGTGCCGAAGAAGGTATTCACTTGGTAGCACAGTTATATGCTGGCAAGTCTACTACTATATTTACACCTACCTTTGCTGAGTACGAAGACGCTTGTAAGATACACCATCACCACTCTATTACTTTTGTGCCAGGCAAACACCTGCTTCATTGGAAACCACAAGGGGCTACACTTACTTTTATTTGTAACCCCAACAATCCCACAGGCACTACAGTACCTGTCGAACACATTGCCTACTTGTTGGAACAATACCCTACCACTATTTTTTGTATTGACGAAGCATTCATAGATTTTACCGAGGTCATTGACTCTCACGTGCCACTTATCCGCGACTACCCTAACCTTATTGTGTTAAAATCACTCACCAAAAACTTTGCTATTCCAGGCTTACGTTTGGGGTATTTGTTAGCCGCCGAACCTTTGATAAGGGCAATACAAAGCATTAAAGTAGCCTGGTCGGTCAATGCCTTGGCTATAGCTGCTGGGAAGTATATTTTTGATCATTATGCCGAAATCAGTCCCGCTATACACAGCTTGTTGGTAGAAAAAAAACGTTGGCTTGCCGAGCTTCAGCAAATACCTCATTTTGAGTGGATAGAAAGTGATACCCATTTTTGGCTGGGTAAGGTACTCAATGGTACAGCTCAAGAACTCAAAGATTACCTGAGTCATGAACATCGTCTATTGATCCGAAACGCTACCAATTTTAGAGGACTCGACCATCAATACTTTAGGGTGGCCACCCTTACTGCCGAAAAAAATAATTTACTCACTCAAGCTTTGAAAGCCTGGAATGCTACCCGTTAATTTTTTTCACTATTCCTGAGTAAATACACGCTAAGTAACGTGCTCAAAATAAGTTTTTGGTTTTTAGGACAAATACGTGCAACTGGCTGAGGCATTTAGCCTTTGGCAGAGCTCAGCGCAGCGTAGCTGCAGCTATCGGTTTTTGCGCTCATAGAGCTTGAACCCCGAACTTGATTCGGGGCAGCGCTACGGGCAATAAAAACTTACAGTCCCGGCGGAGCTGCCGGGGTAACGAAAGGCAGTAAAGCGAACCGCAGAACGAAGTTCAAGCTCTGCGAATCTAATTTATTCTAAATCGGACAGCTTCAGATTTCTTATCGGGGTTATTGTTGAGGGCTACGCCCGAAATCCCGTTCACGGGGCAAACACGTTACTTAGCATTGAAGTGGTACTGTTGCTTGATACTCAATCTTGTTATTTTATGCATAGCTATATCGGGGAGTCACTCCTCCCTTGCCTGCCCTTATTGTTAGGGTATTTGCTCGATCTTTTGTTGGGAGACCCTCGCAGGCTACCTCATCCCATTCGTTGGTTTGGCAACAGTATCTCTCTGAGCGAAAAACTGCTCAATCGTGGGCGAGCCAGGTTTCTCAAAGGGGCATTGCTTACCATTGGGTTGGTTGCGCTGGTATTTATAAGTTTGGCTTTCGCCGAAAAATGGATAAATCAGTTACACCCGTTGGCGGGGATTTTATTGAGCACCCTAGGCGTATTCTATGGTTTGGCAAACAAAAGCCTTATTCAAGAAGGCAAAGCCGTATTTGACACCTTAGACCAACAAGGAGTAGAGGCAGGTAGAAAGCGGCTTGCGTGGATTGTAGGCAGAGATACTGGGCAACTTAGCCCCCAACAAATACGAGTTGCTGTATTTGAAACTATGTCCGAAAACCTGAGCGATGGAGTCATTGCCCCTTTATTTTTTTATGCCTTGTTTGGGGTGCCAGGTATCATGGCGTATAAAATGGTCAATACGCTTGACTCGATGATTGGTTACCACAACGACCGCTACGAGCAGTTTGGTAAATTTGCTGCCCGACTCGACGACTTACTCAATTTTGTACCCGCCCGACTTACTGCTTTGTTGATGGTGTTGGTCAGTTTTAACGGGCGTGCCCTGTGTTTTGTATACAAGTACGGCCGCCAACACAAAAGCCCCAATGCAGGTTATCCTGAAGCTGCGTTAGCAGGTATTCTTAACTGTAGGTTTGGCGGACCTAACAAGTATCACGGGGTTTGGGTACCCAAACCCTACATAGGGCAGCAAGAGCGCCCCATCAGCCACCCCGAGTTTGGCAGGGTGGCTACTATAAATCACCTCACTACGGCACTCATGGTAGGGTTTATGGTGAGTTTATGTATAATAGAGGCTTTGCCGCTGATTTAAAACACCACCTCACAATTGGGCAACCAGCTTTGTACTTCGGCTATTTTAGCCTCAGGTATCGGGTTATTAATCAGGTCGAGCGTTTCCAGGTTTTGCAACTGCCCAATTTCATTGGGTACATCAGTCAGTTCATTGTCTGCCAAATGGAGCCCTTTAAGTGCAGACAGTTGTCCGATGCTGGCAGGTAGTGCCCTTAATCGGTTCACCTCCAGCATCAGCAGTTCCAGATTTTGTAAGTTGCCTATGCATTCGGGCAATGCCCGCAATTCGTTTGCGTGTGCTACTAGCTTGGTGAGTTGTCGCAGTTGGCAAAGTTCATCAGGTAAACTTACCAGTTGGTTTTCCTCTATACCCAACCGCTGTAATTGCGTGAGTTGTCCAATTTCGGCAGGCAAAGCTGTAAGTTGGTTGTATTCTAACGATAGGTTTTGCAACTTTGACAATTGCCCGATTTCTGCAGGCAAGGTGGTAAACCGAGTGTAAGTTATCCCTAAGTTTATGAGTGATTGCATCAAGCCAATCTCGGGAGGTAATTCACTCAGATCATCATCATCGTCTAAATAAAATTTTTTTAGTTGCAAAAACTCTTGGTCATGTATACCATAGCGTAGGCACATAAACCAATAGTTTTGCAGAATAGTTATTACCCTTGGGCCATAAGCACCCTTGAGACCAACGCATAACTGGAAAGCCACTGCTACATTCTTAACATCTTCGCTCTCAAGCAACTGTAATATTTTGTCGTCATCACTCATTGTCAAACTGTTATTGTACCCAATCAATGTCTTTTTTGAGCAAATTCATCGTTTTTTCTTCCTCGCTCCCCGGTTGTGCCTGGTAGTTGTATACCCAAGAGGCATGGGCGGGCAAACTCATCAAAATAGATTCAATGCGTCCCGATGTCTCCAGCCCAAACTTGGTGCCTTTGTCATACACCAGGTTAAACTCCACATAGCGGCCGCGGCGTACCCGTTGCCATTCTTTGTGTTTTTCATCAAACGATTTATTACGGTTTTCACCAATAAGGTACGTATATATAGGAGCAAATGCATTGCCTACCGACTGAACAAAAGCAAAGCGGTCTTCCAGCGAAATGTCATCAGTAGCCTGGAGGCGGTCAAAGAAAATACCTCCAACACCCCTGGTCTCATTGCGGTGTGGAATATAAAAATAATTGTCTGCCCACTGTTTAAACTCAGTGTAATAATCGGTGTGGTGTTGGTCGCATACCTGCTTGAGTTGCTCATGAAAAAACTGCGCCTGTTGGGGTACTATATAGATAGGGGTAAGGTCTATGCCTCCACCAAACCAGGCGGTGCCAGTAGATAGTTCAAAATAGCGAACATTCATGTGTATAATAGGAACCATAGGGTTGGCAGGGTGAAGCACTATAGATACCCCCGTAGCGTAAAAATCGGAAGGAGGGAAGCCCATTTTGTCTTGTAGTGCCTGAGGAGTGCGACCAAATACCGATGAAAAATTTACCCCACCTTTTTCTATCACCTGGCCGTTGCGCATGATACGGGTGCGCCCACCACCACCGCCAGGGCGTTCCCACAAATCTTCCTCAAACTTTGCCTTGCCGTCTGCGTTTTCGAGGGCTGCACAAATATTATCCTGTAAACCCTTAAACCAATTGGTGTATTTTTCTTTTGCCATAATCTGATAGTTTCAGTGGCGATGGGCAAGTCGTAAGTCTACCCAATGCCGTCCTTACATACTTTAAATTAAAATTGGGACGAATTTAGTGATTTTTTTAATTATGAATAGACGCGAAGCTTTTTCAATTACGAATTGGTCAATTACGAATTACGAATTGACGCGAAGCGACGCTAAAAACTATAGTCTACAGACTTTGGACTAAATTACGAATGGGTTTGAAGTGACTCTGGACTACGGACTCCCGACTCTGGACTAAATTACAAATGGGTTTGAAGTGACTATGGACTACGGACTCCCGACTCTGGACTAAATTACGAACCGACCGGAGGGCGCTCTGCTTTAGCTAATTGGTGCGAAGCTTTTTAATTACAAATTACGAATAGGTCAATTACGAATGGCTTCGCGTAATTCGTAATTCGGAGTGTACGAAGTCTTGTAATTTACTGATAATAAATGTTTTACAGAATCAAAACGAATTCAAGTAAGGTCGTTTATTCCTTTAAAAGACGGCGTATGTAATCAGGTTTGTTCTTCGCGTGGGCAACCATTCCGATAAACCGCGAACTTCCATTGCATTACAGCAAGGGATTGCCCCTACATTTAGCACCTTGATTTATATGTAAATACCTGTATATCAAGAATTTTAGAAACTTCGTGCAATCCCAATTCGTAATTCGTAATTCTCAAGCTCGTAATTCCTAATGGCTTCGCCCAATTCGTAATTCGTAATTCTCAAGCTCGTAATTCCTAATGGCTTCGCCCAATTCGTAATTCGTAATTCTCAAACTCGTAATTCCCAACTAAAATACCACCTTTGTACGGCTATCGGCAAACGCCTGCTTAATGGCTTGTTTGTGGCGGTGAGGTAAGGCATTGCCTTTAATGCGTAATATATTGAGCTTTTGGAGATTGGGTAAATCAAGCGGAATATACTTGAGTTGATTAAATGACAAGTCTAGCTCCCAAAGTGAAGGCAAATATTCGATGAAGCCAGGAAAACTTGTCAATTGGTTATTAGACAAATCCAGCACCTTTAATTGGTTCAACTGCTTTAGTTGAGCAGGAGTGTCTTGGAGTTGGTTATGCGCAAAGTATATTTGCTTAAGGTTGCCAAGGTGTGACACAAGCGCTGGGAAATGCTCAAAGTTGTTGTGGCTCAAGTCAAGATTTTCTATAGCCTCAAGGTGAGCTACCGCTTGAGGCAAGTCGCTGAATTTATTCTTGCTAAGGTTGAGCGTATGCAGTTGTTGCAGGTTTTTGATTTGAGCGGGCAAAAATGCAAGTTGATTGTCAGACAAGTCGAGCCGGGTAAGGTTCTGTAACAAACCTATGACAGAAGGAAGCTGCAACAACTGATAAGAACGAAGGTTGAGCCGGTTCCAGCGGGTCATATACAACACTTGCTGAGGCGTAATGCCTTGGTCTTGTTCCCAATCTACTGCTTTCCAAATGGTGGCAAGCCCCTGTAAAGTTTGTCGGAAAGAGGCATAGTTTTGTCCTATTGTAAAGGCAAGTGCTACATTATTTAAATCATTACTTAGCAGTAAAGCTTCTAATTTTTGTAAATCAGCTTCTGAAGGGTTTAACATTTACCAGAAATGGGTTGGTGTAAAAACAAATAGACAAGTTAGGAGTTATTTTGACAGTAATAAATTATATCAATAACTAATCAGCGTTGAATTCTGTATTTCTCTTTGGGGTCGTGTATATTTAACATTACTCTAGTGATCATTTAAGGGAGCAAACAAGAAATAACCTGCCCATTTTGTAGCTGCTTTTTTGCCCTGAGACTTTGTTACTTTTTGCAGTCGTAGCTCTGCTATGGCTTTAAAAGGTGCCGCGTCTCAGAATAAAATAGCTAACAAAGAAAGGGTATTCTATTTTTTAATTACTCCCTAGTAACGCTTCAAAATTCATTGCAAATCACTTTACCAGAATAAAATATATGTTTTTCTCTCGTTTAAGACTATGGTTTGTTGTTGCCTATGTCATTGGTGCAATTGTAATGATTATCGTGTTAGGAAACCTGTACCTTTCAGTAGAAGTGTTGTATGAAAAACAAAAACAACAATCTCATTTATTGAATATTGCTGGAAGGCAACGAATGTTAAGCCAAAGTTTAAGCAAAGAAGTACTCCTATTATCACACGGTGAATTTATCGGATTCAGGCGTAAAGTAGATTCGCTTAACCAAGTTTTTTTAACGACTCATCATCAACTTAGGCAACGAAAAGACAATAGCTCAAACGTTCAAAGCCTATTTCAACGTATACAACCTCACTTTGTTGCTTTGCAATCGTTTTTGATAAAAGTAAGTGCATCTCCCACCCAAACTTCCAATGATGTCATTGCCGGGTTTTTGGCACATGCCAACTCTTTTTTAATGCTCATGGATAACATTGTCTATCATTACGAACAAGAGGCGAAAAGCAAGGTAGATAAAATGCGTAAAAAAGAGTTGAGCTTTGCCCTCATTGCTGTATTACTAATGGTGTTTATTGCGGCAATGATCTATACTGTAAGCATGTCTTTTTTTAGGTCAGTCAAACACAAAAACAAGCAACTACAGTCTTACTTGAAACTATTTGGTGACATTCAAAAAGTTGCCAGCTTGGGGCTTTGGCAACCTGCTACTGGCAACAATAAGTGGGCGTGGCAAAATGAATTATATCATAACCACAGGTACCCTAAGCATTTTACCGACCTTAATAGTTACCCTGTGACTGATCAACAAGCGCTGGAAAATGCACTGCAGCAGGCGTTCGATAAGCAAGAAGACTTTGATGTAGTATGTAGGATTGAACCTATGCATTGGGTAAAGGTATCAGGCAGGATGATTACCCAAAAAAATGGGCAAATTGGGTTTCTGGGGGCTTTTCAAGACATCACAGACAGCAAGCAGGCAGAGGAACAACTTAAGAAAACCAATGAAAGGTTATTGCTTACTACCCAGGCGGCAGGCATAGGTACCTGGAGCTTTGACTATAAAACAAGCAAAGTATGGTGGGATGGGCAAATGTATGCCCTTTTTGGTGATGCTCCACTTGGTTTTAATGGGAGTTTGAGAGAATGGTTACACCGGGTAGATTCTAAAGATTTTGGGAGGGTAAAAAAGCAGCTAAAAGAGGCGCACCGTACATTGGCATCTTTCTGTGTTGAGTTTCGGGTAAGCGTTCAAAAAAACACATTGCATTGGGTAAAACTATCGGCTAGTTTCAGAAAAAATGAAGCTGGAGAGGTAATGCATATATTGGGTACCTGTCAGGACGTAACGAACCTAAAAGAAGCCAATGAAAAGCTACAGAACAGCTTTGCCTTGCTTGATTCTATCAACCAAATTCAGCATCAGTTTATAGCTGGTGATAAAACCAATACAGTGTTTGAGTTTTTACTATCTAAATTTTTAGAGACTACCAACAGTACTTATGGTTTTATTGGCGAAGTGTTACAAAGTGAGAAGGGGAGCCTTTACCTCAAACCTTTTGCCACCACCAATGCTGTCTTTGACCAAGAGGCTGTGGTAGTTGGTGAAGAAACAGTACCAGAAGACCAGGGAATGCTCAACCTGCAAACTTTGGTTGGAATAGTGCTTGATGGGCAAAAACCTGTGATAGCCAACCTTCCAGACCATGACTCTCTCAGCGGCAATGTATTGCCCAATGCTTTTTTGGGTTTACCATTGTTTGTACAAGGCAAAATGATAGGCATGGCAGGATTGGTCAATCGTACTCACGGGTACGACCAGCAAGTGTTTGACTACCTCAAGCCCTTATTGTCTACTACAGCTCAGTTGGTGTGGGCAAATAAAAAAGAAAAAGAACGGGTAAAGTTGATGACTCAGCTCAAAAATACAACCGAAGAAGCCCGTCAGGCAAGTCAGGCAAAATCGGAGTTTCTTGCCAATATGAGTCATGAGATCAGAACCCCACTAAACGGGGTCATTGGTTTTGTTGACTTACTTATGCAAACCCAATTAGACAATACCCAGAGCAATTATCTTAAGGTGGTGTTTCAGTCTGCCAATACACTGCTGGATATTATAAGCGACATTCTTGACTTTTCGAAAATAGAGGCTGGAAAGCTGGATATTATGCAGGTAAAAGTAGATTTGAGGTTGTTGATTGAAGAGATCACAAAGTTGGTGGAGTTTCAGGCACAACAAAAAAAACTGCAAATGGAGGTGGCCTTACCCAATGACTTGCCTCGGTTTGTTTGGGTAGATGAAATAAGACTCAAGCAAATTTTGACCAACTTGTTGTCCAATGCTGTTAAATTTACTGCAGAAGGCTCCATTGTATTAAGGCTGGATGTATTGGAGAACATAAGCGATGAAGAGGCTTTGTTGCGCTTTACTGTAAAAGATACAGGCATTGGTATTGCCCCAAAAAATCAACAAAAAATATTTGAAGCTTTCCGCCAGGAAGATGCTTCTACTACTAAACGTTTTGGGGGCACAGGCTTAGGCTTGAGTATTTCAGATAAACTGTTGCACCTGATGGGGAGCAAGCTACAGTTAGAAAGTGAAGCGGGTAAAGGCAGTACTTTCTTTTTTGACATTAGGCTTAAATGCGAACTCGAAAAAAGTGTGGATTGGTCTGGCCTAAAGCATTATAAAAAAGTGTTAATGGTAGGTAGCGACTTAAAAACATTGAAACCACTGGCAAGTGCTCTAGAAAAGCAAAATATAGCGGTAGAGTTGGTAAATAATGGCATTGCTACTTTAGAAAAGCTAATGAAAGCCCAGGAAGCGAGCAACCATAGAATGTATGACATATTAGTGATAGATTACCAAATGCCTTTTATGGATGGAATAAAAACAGTAGAAAAAATAAGGCAGGAGCTACAGCTAAAAAACTTGCCAATAGTATTACTCAACGAAGAAGAACGCAAAGCTGATGTATTGGCTGCCTGCCAACGCTTAAACATAGGACAGTTGATAAAACCAGTGGCACTTCATCAATTATATGAGGTACTATTGGCGATACAAATCAAGACAAAACCAGCACAGCGAAGCAGAAACAGGAAGGTAAGCGTATATAAAATAATGATTGTGGAAGACAATGAGGTAAATATGATCTTGATGAGTGAAATTATTAAAAAATTGCATCCAAACATCAAGCTATTGCAAGCGTATAACGGTGCCGAAGCAATGGAGGTATACCAACAACAAGCGCCTGAACTGGTGTTTATGGACATACAGATGGCAGACATGAACGGGTATGATGTGACCCGTGTTATTAGGCAAATGGAGAGTGATAAAGGCAGAAAGCCTGCAGTCATTGTAGCAGTAACTGCTGGAACGGTAAAAGGAGAAAAAGAAAAATGCCTGGTGGCCGGAATGGATGATTATGTAAGCAAACCGTTGATAGAAGAAGACATTCAACAAGTATTTGATAGTTTTACATAAAATGGGGCTAAAGTTTTTAGTAGTAAGTAGCAGCAAGTAATTATAAGTCCTTATATACCGATATATATCGGTGCTACAAGTAAGAGCAACTTGCTCATCATAAGATCGTTACACCTACTCATTAGGTATGTTTAATGTTGCTTGGTACTTGTAATAGTCTAAAAAACATACAGCCCCTATTGAATATTGAACTAATTTTTAAAGCCTAATGCCCACTACGGTTATATCGTCTCGTTGTTCAGTATTTAATTGGTGATCGTTCAGTGCCTGGTGCAAAAAGCGTTTTTGATGTTGCATCGACTTTTCATTGTGGGCAAAAAGTAATTTTTTGAGTCTTTTTCTGCCAAATTTTTTGCGCCTTTCGTTGGCAGCATCACTGTATCCGTCAGTAGTAATATAGATAACGTCTCCTACCTCAAGGGTAATGGTTTTGTTTGTAAACTCAGGAAGATCCACGCCAAACCATCCTCCAATAGAGTAGCGGTCGCCTGGCAGTTCAACCAGTTCTTCTTGATGGACTGCATAAAGAGGACGCTTGGCGCCTGCATACACTACTTCTATCTTCCCGTTTTTGTCTGGTGGTGCAATGCGGCAAATACCCAAGTCCATTCCATCTTTGTTGTTGCTTGTATCTTGTTTAAGCGCCAGCCTTATGTTATGGTTCAGGGCATCCAAAATCTGCTCAGGTTCTAATATATGCTTTTCGTTGATAATTTGATTGAGCAAAGTGTTGCCAATCATACTCATAAATGCCCCTGCTACCCCATGTCCAGTACAGTCAACTACTGCCAAAAAAGTGTTGTTTTCTACCTGCGACACCCAGTAAAAGTCGCCACTTACAATATCTTTGGGTAAAAATAAAATAAAATGATCCCTAAAAGCTTTTTCAAAATAGCCAACTACAGGTAAAATAGCATCCTGAATGTTTTTAGCGTACTTTATACTGCTAGTAATTTGCTTATTTTTTTCGTCTAGCTCATTATTACGGCTCTTGAGCTTTTCTTCCTGGATATGCAAGTTAAGGTTAGAGCCAATATGAGGATTGAGTTGTCTTAAAAACTCCAGGTATTCAGGTTCAGGGTCTTTAAAAAACAGTACCTCCATCACCCCACTCAATTGGTTGTTAGAAACAATGGGTTGAACCAATATTTGCCGGATGGGTATTTGTGAAGTAGTAGTGTCTAACGTTACTCCTTCGTCTATTTGGGGAGCTACAGTAATGGATTCACGTTTTTTGGCCGCTTGCCCTATCAGGTCTTCGCCATAGTCCAAGGTTTCTTTTATCTTGTCGGAATTGTCTAATGCAAAGCCAGTTAAAAAAGTGAGTTCTTTCTCTTCAGGGCTAGCAACATACAAACTAGCCCTTACGCCCTCAACGAGTGGAATCAGGTTCTCGAGTAGGTTTTCTGCCCAGGAATCCAAAGCGATGTCTTGGTGCCACTGCATTACATCTACAAATTTGGCAATGGCTAAATCATAAAATTCTTTATTTTCAAGCAAGGTAGGTAATAGTTTTGGGTGATCAACTAATGGGTTAGTATATAAATTAGGTATAGGAATAGTGAAAAAAGACCTCCGTTTATTTTCAAGCAGGTCTTTTTATTTTTTTCCGCTATGCCCAACCAGTTCTGCATTGACTGTTTCCAGGGTCTTTACTGTGTTGTTTCGTTTTTCTTGCTCGCCTATTTTGGTGAGCATTTTCTGCTCTCTTAGTTTATATTTGTCTAGTTTTTTCTCCAGAGTTTTGTATCGTGTAATATCTACCAGAGCACCCGCCATGCGTAGTGGTTTGCCAGTAGGACTACGTTGAATAGTTCCTCTTAACAAAAACCAACGATAGCGATTATTATTGGTACGAAAACGGAATGCTTTCTCAAAAGGTTTAACAGACTTGTACTTGCGTAAGTGATGATGGAAGTGCTCAAAGAATAATCCTCTCGAAGTAGGATGTACCCGGTCATATAAACTACCCAGTCTTTCGGCAAGTGTTGATTCTTGGTAGCCCAACAAGGTAGAGCATTGACCCGACCACCACACAGGCGTTTCTTGATTCAATGTTTCGTTTTCAGGAATGTCCATATCCCATATTCCTTGGGCAGACCCTTTATTGATTAGTTCGAAGCGTTCATTAATTGTTTGTATAAAAGCTTCTTTTTCTTTCATAGTGGTAATGTCAGTAAAAATACCACTGAACAAAACCGATTTGTCATCCAATGCTTCGGGACGTGCTGACCCTGCCACCCATTTTACTCCGCCATTTTGCAGGTTAACTCTGCCTTCCCATTGCCATAAGCTAAATGTTTCTACCGCTTCGGCTATGCTTTCTTCAAAAGACAGCAAATTATCAGGGTGGATAAGGCTTTTGAATACCTCAATATCTTCAAAATCGTGAAGGCTTGCGCCAAAAATATCGGCAATACCACTGCTGGTATAAGGAAGTTGGTGGGTGCCGTCAGGAAACACTTTATACTGAAATATCATACCAGGTACAGCGGAAGTCATTCGGTTGAAATTTTCCTGTTCTTTTTCTAGCTTCTCTTTTACTTCATGCATCTCTTTACCTTTTGCCTTTGACTCCTGAAGCAAGTATTCGAGTTCTTTGCTTTTACGCTGCATCTCTTCCTGAGTAGCTACTAACTCTTCGTTATTTTGGCGCATTTCTTCTTCGGCAGCCCTTAAGCGCTCCGCCTGAAGAAGGGACTCGTGAAGTAGTTTTTTAGTTTTGATGTTATTTTGAATGCTTTGGAGCATTGCTGCGGCGCTTCTGCCAAGTCGGTTGAGCAGGTCTAAGTATTTTTCGTCGAGATTATGCAAATACACAAATTCTAATACTCCGTACACATCTTCATTAAAAATCAAAGGTATTACAGCCATACTGCGTGCACTTAGTTGCCCCGCTGAAGAGTTTAAGTACACATTTTGAAGTGGAATGTCTTTTAGAAAGGAACTACGGTGTGATTTCGCTACTTGTCCGACTACACTCTCGCCTATATCAAACGAAGCTTTACCCATTGATTTTTCGGTACAGGCGTACCCACCTCTAAACTCTAGGCAATTTTTTTTGGTGTTTCTAACAAAAAATGCGCCTCTCATGGCTTCTGTCAGGGTACATAAGTAACCGATGATGGCCTCAGAGAAATCTTCTATCGATTTGTCATAGTTTTCTCTCAAAACGTCATCAAATTTGGTTAAATTTGAGTCTAGCCAAAGACGTTCCTGAATATCTTTGGTAACAGTTACTTTACTGTTTGTATTATTTTCAGGGTTTTCATTATTTGCCTGCATCATGCTTGTGGATTAGTGAATTGCCGTGAACGATTAACAATTAAAAGTACATAAAAATGGGATAAAAAATATGCTATAAATGTTCAAATTTTGTTCCAAAAAGTTCAACAGAGTGTTATTATTTGTCATGTACAACTTACAAGCCGATTAGATTGTTTTAAAACTTATTGAACATTTTGCTTGAAACAATGGTTTTTATAGCTATTTGTCTGGCTTACAGCATTATAATTTTTGTTTTATTTCTTTTGTAAGAAGAGCAATTGTTGGAAAATAACTGCTTGGTATGAGCCATAGTAGATTTAAAGATGTATGTTTTATAGTGTTTTGCTAAAAAAATAAGGCTTATATTGCTTTTAACCAAAAAGTCATACAATGAATTAAATCTAAGCAAACTATTTCAAAAATAGTGTTAAATTAAATTGAGCTAAGTACCGAGGCAGCATTAAATATATTACTTACTGCTACTTATAACCAACGCACCAATTCTTTTTTGCGGGTAGTAACCAATATGGCGCAAGCCTGGGCGATGTGGCTGACCAAGTCGCGGTTTACCAACCTCAGAAAAGTTTCGGGGGCAATGCTACCCAAGAACATTTGCCGGGCAATCTCCATTGACTTTTTAGTTTCTTTATCACCCAGCAGCTTATAAGTAAAAGCCCCAATTGGAGAGTCTTTGATATCGAAGCTGGTATCGCTGGTTCTGCCATACTCTAACAAACGGTAGATGGTATCGTTGTACGCTAAGTGGTCAGATAACTCAATAGGGGGAAGGTAATCTTCAGCTTTTTCTACCCCATCGATGATCCCATCACCCAAAAATAATGAAATAGGAGCATCTCCTCCAGTTACTTTAGCCAAGGCTTCTACAATGGCAATAGCCAAAATTTTTACCTGAAGATACTCTTCCGAAGTTTGTAAATTATGGTGTGCCCGTTGTTTTAAGAGTACTAAATATTGCTCATCAGGAGCTCCTTTGTAATGGTGAAATATGTTTTGAGGGTCAAGACAAGACAAAAAACCCTCCATTTTACTTAAGGCCACCCTATAGTCTTGGTTGTAGTACACTCCTGGTCTCCATAGCATGTCGTTGGTTTCGGGCAGCAAAGCCCAGGTGTTGTCTAAAAACCTACCTATATCTTTATCGGCAAAGTTTTCTACATCGCGGTTGGCAAGCCCGGCTGCCAGGCGAACCATTTGTTCTATGTCAGACAAGACCAGTGAAAGTTGATACTTGGGGAAACAGTGCTGAATGCGTAATTCCAGGTGGTCAAAACAATTCATTCCCTGATTATCTTTAGGCCTGAAGGGAATGGTGGCTTCTATACAAGCCACTATAGTCATAAGGTCTTTAGCTTTTAGGAAATCTTTTAGGAAATTAACCGCTATCCAAGCGCTCAAAAACTCGTTCAACCCTGCATCTGGCTTTAACAATTGCCCTGGAGCAAAATTGAACAAATCCAGACATAAGTGAATTAAATAGTCTTCGGGTAAGTCATTCTTAAGGTGTACTCCTTGCTTGTTTACGGCAACTACCTGTAGCACCAAATTCTCGAACTGGGGTAAAAAACATTGATCTACCTGATAATACACCACGTCGTGAAACAACCCTGCCAGGATTTGTAAGGGTGCCATATCACGGCATACATTCAGTACGTGTTCAGTAGTATGAAATTTACGTTTGCCATTGTCCATACAGCTATAAACAAATACGGCATACTTTTCACAAATTTTAGGAGGAATGTCTAAGTGCAGGCGCACAAAAGCTTCCTGAAAAAGGTCAATTAATTGATGGATAGGAGATTGTTGTTGCATATTGCCTTGTCCTTATGAGTTGTTATTTTACCACCATTTATTTATTTGTTATCCTTTTGTTCAAACTGATGCTTGATTCGTTCGCTTTTACGCTCTAGTTTCAACTGGTACCCAGCCGCATCTGCCTTGAAAATATAGTATTGGGTGTACCCCAACCTTAGCTCAATAAACGATACCCGAAGAATGGTATATACCGGAATAGCAGCGATCATGCCTAAACCGCCTGACAATGCTGCTCCAGCAAAAATAGCAATGAATATTTCTAACGGGTGTGCTTTTACACTCTTAGAAAATATAAAAGGCTGCAGAAAAATGTTGTCAGTGAGTTGAGCACTGGCAAACACCGTAAATGTTTTTAAGGTAATCCAGGCGTACTCATTAGAGGTTACCTCGAATACTGAGTTAAGTGTAGTGGTAGAAATAATAACAAACAAGGCAAAAATAAAGCCTAGGGTAGGACCAAAGTAGGGAATGAGATTAAATAAAGCTGCTGCTGCCGCAATTAATAAAGCATAGCGCCCTGCTACCCCTGCAATGGTAAGACCTACCGATATAATGGTAAAAATGACAATAATTTGGATAAGCAACCCCACCAAATAGCTGGTAAGTCGTCGCTCTATTTTATATATAGTAGTCACCACCACCTCGAAATAATGGTTAGGAATGGCCGCCAATAAGGTGTGGCGGATCAACCCCTTTTCGTAAAGAAAAAAGAACGTAATAAAACTTACTGCTAATATATAAAGAAACAAAGTGCCAGCAAACCCCAATACATAGTTTAGAATGGCTCCTACATTGATACCCTCAACAAAATTGAGCAGGTTTTGGGTAATGTCTTGCAGCAAAAAGCCTTGTTTTTTATTTACCTGAAAGTTCTTGATTAAAAACGACTCAACCGACGCAATAGGTTTTTGTACCTGGTCGAGCAAACTCTGGTAGTCAAGGTTGCTAAGCAGGTTAATCTGATCAGAAATGATAGGCGCAAAAAGTAGTAAGAACAAACTGGATAGTGTAATAAGTAAAGCAAAAGAAAACACAATGGCAATGCTTCGAGGTATTTTCAGGCGAAAAACCTCTACACTTGTTATATAGTCGGTAATGGGGCGCAGAATAGAAGATATGATCAGTGATATGAGCAGGTAAATAACAATGTCAGAAAATACCCACCCTATTACGATTGCAACAAGCACTATAAACAATAAATTAAGAGTGGCTCTGTGTAGTAAAAACATGTATAAAGTGAGTTACAAATTAATTTTCTTAATTACAGGATACAATCAAACTATTCTTACCTATACTATTTTTTGCCCTGATTCGTGTCCCCACCACCAATTTTATGAGGTTATGGTCTGTTGTATAAAGACATAACCTTTGAGTCGATGTGGGTGTTTTTAAAAAAATAGTCAGAGCATGTATTATAAAACCTGGAGCTCATCTCTATTTTTTAAATGATTTGCAGCGCATTATTAAAAGCCAAGATGAGTTTCTATTGTTAAGGAATGGTTGAACAATAAGTTACTGATTTGGCATGAGTTATTTTTTTCTGAGAAGAGGCACTTTTTGCAGTCGTAGTCATAGCTACGACGAAAAAAGTAACGAATTATCAGGATAAAAGAACATCGCCAGAACGAAAGTTTATTTTTTGTCCATTCCTAAGGAATGGTACCAAAATAAATTTACATTCTTAACCTCATCTTTTGAGGCTATACTTTGTTAAAAAATAGCCAAATAGCGCTGCTATTAGCCGATTTTTTGCCTCGTCTAGCAACAAAATATTTTATTAAACTATAGAAATTTATTTTTACACCATTCCTAAGGAACATGTTCAAAATAAGTGTCGAGATTTAGGGCATAAACTCAAGGCTGACTAAGGCACTTTTTGCGGGCAAGGCAACATCCGGGGGATGTTGAGCCAGACCGTGGGACGGTACCACGGACAATAAAAGCTCGTAGTCCCGGCGGAACTGCCGGGGTAACGAAAGTCAGGAAAGAGAACCGCAGCACGAAGTTCAAGCTCTGCGAAGTTAATATGTTCTAAACCGGACAGCTTCAAAGTCCCGATTTCTTATCGGGGTTATTGTTGAGGGCTACGCCCGAAATCCCGTTTACGGGGCGATCACGTTCCTAAATCAATAATTTTTAATAAAGTTATAAATAAATATCAGGCACCAAAAACTGTAGCTTAGAAAAATAGCAAGTTATGCTAACATTAATATAACTTATTGATTTTATGCCTCTTAATTGAGAGAACTGTGATTGGTAACCCAGGTTTTGATAAGTTTATTTACCTCTGCGAGAAATAATTTTATTTTTTTTTGAAAAAAAATATAGGCACTTGTCATTTTTTGCTGTCATCGGCATTGTTATAAGCGAATCCTGATAACTCAGTTATCGCCCAAACCCTTAACCAGTACATCCTTTTAAGTTTTAATATGCACCATCCTTTTACAACCATCTCCTTTAACCGGTTGTATCTCTGATACCAGACAATGCAATAAAATTATTGAACCTTCGAAAAAATAAAAAGCGTAG
>NZ_CANLRP010000102.1 GCF_947493425.1 uncultured Microscilla sp.
AGCTTTAATACAAAAAAATAATAATTCCCTCAATATTTTTAACAAAAGCATTCTGACAATTCAGGATGCTTTTTTTGCTGTAGTAAAAAAGCAAGAAAATATTTTTTCAAAAAAAATTAGCCAAGGGGGGAGAGATTTGACCCACTCGATGTACATACTTATGAAAATAATGATCAGGCAAAAAATAATAGTTTCCCAAAAGGGATCATCAGGCAAAATAGATAGTATAGCTTTAATACAAAAAAATAATAATTCCCTCAATATTTTTAACAAAAGCATTCTGACAATTCAGGATGCTTTTTTTGTTTTGGTACCCTTCATACTTTGGGCAAAAAAATACCCTTCCTAAAGTTAGTAAAACTACAAAAATAACCTAATCCACTGAATTTCGTCTCTGACCGTTGTACTTCTTCAAAAAATAGTTCCGTAGCTAAGGCTACGCAAAGATTTTTTTCATCGTCCAACAAACAGATACTGCCTTCTTTTGGATTACTTTATTTTTTCCATTTTACTTAGCAAGGGATTTTTATCGTTTTCAAAAAATAATATTAGTTTTTTTATAAAGACATTTATTTTAGTTGATGGTTGATAGTTGAATCAACTTCACATTATCAATTTTAATAAAACTTCTCACATCTATTATCAAAACCTCAAAGCAAAGCAAATTACTAGCTTTCATTTATCCACCATCCATTCTAAATAGTGATGATAACATCATCATTCAAGTCAGTTTCAAAGCTTACAATGTTTTTTTCTTGATTCCATTCATGAGAAAGCACTTTTCCAGCTACACTCATCTCTTTGGGGGCTTGCGCCAAACCTATGAGTTCAAAAATATATAAGCGTTTTTTTGGGGCTCCCTCATAGCCTTTGCCTTCGACTTGGGTACTTAATACAATTTCTTCCTTGTTTACGGTAGCTGCTATAGTGACCAATTCATACAAGCCTCGTTCATAAGCGTTGTTGGTTTTGCCATCGTCAAAATACAATTGAGTTTGAGAGCTTTCATTCCCCACATAATAAGTCATTTGCAGGGTTTCGCCAGTATAAAAAGAGGTAGATTGTACTTCTGGAGTAGTAGGTATAATGCTGCCTGCTTTTACATACACTGGAATGCTGTCTAAGGTAAGCCCTACATTGATGGTGCTATCGCCTTGCAAAAACTGATGGTTCCAGAAGTCATACCAGTTGCCTTTGGGCAAATATACATTGCGGTTTCTAATGCCTTTGTCTAACACGGGGGCAACCAAAATATTATCGCCCCACATATATTGGTCTTCTACTGTATCGGGCACATTGGCAAATTGAGTAAAGAGTGGTCGTGCCAATGGCATGCCCGTTACTGAGTTTTTCCAGGCAAGCGTATAGTTGTAAGGCAACAATTGATAACGTAAATTGATGAATGGCTTGATGTGGTTTTGCACCTCTTCGCTCCAGGAGGTAGGCTCTGGGTAAATATCGCCACAAGCATGCGGACGAACCACAGGGGTAAATACGGCATACTGCATCCAACGCGTATATAACTCTGGGTCTTTTTCGCCATAAATAAAGCCTCCGGCATCAGAGTGCATATAGCCAATGCCCGACATGCCCACACTGAGCATAATCAAAGGTTGGGCTTTGAGCCCATCCCAGCTACGGCGTACATCGCCCGACCAAGGCACCACACCAAATCGTTGTGAGCCTGCAAAACCAGCACGTGATAATTGAAAAATGCGTTCTTCGGGGTACTCCTTGGCATAGCCTTCAAATAACATTTGCGCCCACTGGTGCCCAAAAATACCATGTACTTCAGCGGCCTTGCCATTGACATGTACCATATCTTCAGGGTGAATTTCGGGCTCGCACAAGTCTACCCACCAACCATCAAAACCGTATTGTTTCATATACTTGTAGCGCTCCCATATCCAAGCTTGGGCTTCTGGTTTAAAAATATCAAGTAAAGCAGCTTCACCCCAGAAAAAATCAGGAAGTGTTCTTACCTCTCCTGCATTATTTTTTACCAATAGCTCTTTGTTTTCCAAGTCTTTGTAATGGTCTGAGTTGGTAGTAAAAAAGGGTTCAGTGATAGGGATGGTTTTAACGCCTTTACTGGCAAAGTATTGAATCATTTCTTGGGGCTTAGGCCAATGCTTTTGGTTAAAGTCTAAATTCCCCATACACTTAGGTTTCTCGTGATCAGAGAACCAGTACAAATCCAAAATTATCGCATCTACCGGGTAGCCCGCTTCTAGTAATTTGTCCAATTCTTTGGTGGCTTCTTGCTGGGTACGATAACCAAAGCGAGATTGAATATACCCCATTGCCCATAGGGGAGGCAAAGGTTGCTTACCCGTCAGTTGAGTATATTCGCCCATGAGTTCTTCAAACGATTGCCCATTGACAAAATAATATACCATGTTGCCCCCTTCGCTGGTATATTCTAAAGCATCAATTTGGGTTTTGCCAATGTCCATCCAGGCACGCGCGGGGTTATCAAACAACAACATGTATTGTTCCGAAGAAGCCAAATGAGGTATCGAGTAGTTCATCACCTCAAAGCCCATACCGTTGCCTGGCTCGTGAGAATTGTAGTGGAGGAGTTTATGCCCACGACGATTCATTGGCATACCACGCGACCCCATGCCATAGATGGCTTCGTCGCCTTTGAGCCCAAACTTAAACGACGCGATGCCTTCTTTGCGGCTAAACTCGCCTCCCTTGAGCTTTGAACCCGTTTGCTGGTCACAAAAGTCGATAGAAAAAGGTGAACGGGTAATTTCTAACTTCACTTCTTGAGTTTCAACAATGATGTGGTTGTCTTGTTCTTCTAGCCGAATAGCTATTGGTTCTGACAAAACGGCTGCATATTGCTTGCATTCAGTAGTGAGGATATCTTGGTAGCTTACCTTGATTACATTGTTAGTAAGGGCGGCAATGGTATAGGTACCTTTGCCACACGCTACTTCTATTACGCCAGTCTTCAGTGCTTGACTACTACCGGACATGTTGCTGTTCATTTTTAACACAATTGATCTTCTGTTTAAGGAGCGTTAGAGATGGTGAAAAAATAATTTATCTCTAAAGTGGTCACTTAATTTTCACCATTCCTTACCCAAATTATTTACCAAGACCTTCGCCTTGTTTTATCTACTGGTTTAATTAATTTCTATAATCATAGGAGATTTGGCGGGCACAATCAAGGTATTTTGCAGGTTTAGCTGCTTACCCGAAACAATGTCTTTGCCCTGTTTGGCGATACCCAATGACTGTATAAAACGATTTAGGTTAAGTTTTACTTCTTGCAAGTTTTTGCTCAACACTACCATTACTGTTTTGCCTTGATAATGTCTGAAGTATACATATATGCCTTGCTTGGGGGCATAGTGCATCAACTTACCTTGATGAATGACAGGGTTGTTTTTGCGCCAGTTCAATAGTTTTTTGCAAAACTTTTGGGCATCTTTTTGCTGAGCAGTCAAGCCTTTTTGAGTAAAAGCATTCACTTTGTCGCCTTGCCAACCTCCAGGAAAGTCGGCTCGTACCAAGCCATCATCGCGGTGTTTAGGGCTAGTCATGAGCACCTCGGTGCCATAGTATATTTGCGGAATGCCTCGCATTGTGAGGTAATAAGCAATTCCTAGTTTAAAGAGGTTATAATCTTCGTTGATTAGAGTAAAGAAACGGGTTACATCATGATTATCAGGAAAAGTAACCAAATTGAAAGGATCAGCATATAAAAAATCATTGGCAAGCATTTCATAAGCATGTATCCAACCCGAAAACATTGCCTCTTTTTTGTTCAATGCCTTTACAAGGGTTTCGTGTAACGGAAAGTCGACCAAACTAGGCAAACAAGCCTGGTAACCATCACGGTTTTTTTTGCCACGTTGCCAATAAGACACTATAGCTGGGTTATAAAACCACTCCTCCCCTACGATGTTTAGGTGGGGGTATTCTGCCATTACTTTGCACGACCATTCGCTCATAAAACCCGAATCGCTGTATGAATAAGTATCCATTCTGATTCCTGATAACCCAGCATACTCTACCCACCAAATGCTATTTTGAATAAGGTATTTTGCCATAACAGGGTTGCGTTGGTTCAAGTCGGGCATAGTAGGAACAAACCAGCCTTTGTTAAACTCGTCTACATCGGTTTGCGCCACATAAGGGTCTTGAATCACGGTTTTGCGGTGAGTAGTGCCTTTGTATTTTTTATCCAAAAATCCTTTTTGATTATTCACCCAATCTGACATAGGCAAATCTTTCATCCACCAATGCTCCGACCCACAATGGTTCACAATCATATCCATGACTACCTTGATTCCTTTGGCTTTGGCTTTAGCGCACAACTCGCGGTACTCTTCATTTGACCCAAAGCGAGGGTCTACCTTATAAAAATCGGTAGTAGAGTACCCATGGTAAGAGTACTCCTTCATGTTGTTTTCCAGCACTGGGTTAAGCCATACTGCCGTAAAACCCATGTCTTTGATATAGTCAAGCTTATCTACAATACCCTTGATGTCTCCCCCATGGCGTCCGCCTTTATTTTTGCGGTTGGCACTTTCGCGCATGGCTGGGTGGCTGTCGTTTTTTGGATTACCGTTGGCAAAACGATCAGGTGTAATCAGGTACAACACATCTGATGGGTCAAAGCCTTTGCGTTGTGCCGAGCCTGTCTGCCTTCTTTTAAGTGAATAATTATAAGTAAAAACAGTTTTGCGTTGTTGCTTAAATAATATATTAAAACTTTGGGCTTTTGCCTGACGGTTTATGTGTAGGTTGAGCACCAAATAATTAGGGCTTTGTACTCGCATAGCACTTACCAGTTCTACTCCTTTGTTTTCAGAGAGGCTTACATTCATTGCTGCTAGGTTTTTGCCATACACTAACAACTGTAACTCAGGATTTGCCATGCCAACCCACCAAAAGGCAGGCTCCACCCTTTGAACTACTTGCTGAGCTTGAGTTTTGACCGCACTTAGGCACAAGCCCATGATGATAAATAAGTAAGTGATTTTTTTCATTGACAATGTATATATTAAGTAATAATCTCAGGTGTAAAACCTGCCATTCAATTAACCAAATGATGTTTTTTATGATGCCTGATTGCTTGTTGGCAAAAGTTTGGGTTCGAAAGTAACCCGGCGCAAGATAGTACTGCCCAAAGGCCATAAGGTAACCTCTTGCAACTGCCCTTGGGTGTTCCAAAGTTTGCCCTTAAGCACAGAAACAGGGGTGCCCCAGGGGTTTTCAATATTTACCTGCTGCAATTGATATTCAAATTTGCCTGCCCCAGTTTTATCAAAATAATAATCAATATTTTCGTTGGTGGTATAGTACAAATCATAAAACCCTTTGACTGGGTGCGACTTGTGTACTGTCCGTTCTGCCCTGATGGGCAAAGCATATAAGAGTGGGCCATAAGACAAATAACAATCTTGCTTTTGGTCTTGCTTTACTTCTACCTCTGCCTCAAAGTTTACAGTTACCACATCGCCCGTTTGCCATTGTTTATGTATTATCCACAATTGGTCTTGTTTGGTTACTTTAGCCTCTTTTATATGTATTTGGGCTCCAGTTGCCCAAGCAGGTTGGCGCAAACAAAATTCAAAAGTTTGGGGCTGGTAAACGGAGAATTCAAAGGAGATTTGATGTTCGAAGGGGTAATTTGTTTTCTGCTCTATTGTGAGCGGGATTCCATTGATTTCGGTATCGAGCACTGATGCCCCATACAAGGCCGCTACCAAACCAGTTTGACTACGCAACCACATACTTTTGACATAGTAAGGGTAAATTCTTCCTGCATTGGGGTTACAGCAAACGGCTGCATCCTGATGGGTAGGTGAATACTTATAACGCACCTGTTCTACTTCTCCCTCCTGGCATACATCGCTTGGGCGAAACTTGCCTGCCATAGCGTAAGAATTGTCAGTTTTGAGATAAGCAATACAGTTTTCCTGAGGGTGACGAGCTCCTTGGGCAGCATTAAATAATAGCCATTCAGCTTTGTCTGCCCACTGCATGTCTCCAGTTTTTTGCAACAAATGTGTATATGAATCAAGCAGTTCATGAATGGAGCAATACTCATATCCGGTTTTGGTGGCATCGCCATACCGTTCGGCTACCCACTCGTCTCCTATTGGGCCTCCGCTGGGAGTAATACACTTTTCGAGCTTGGTTACATAGTCACCCAACGCTTTCTTCAACGCTGGGTTGCCTGAAGCATAATAGGCAGTAGCCAAAGCACGAATATGCTCATAAGTATGTACTCCATGCCCTTTGAACTTATACGCTGGGTCTATAGCATTTTTGTATTGAATGTCTTGTTCACTGAGCCTGTTTTGACTGTAGTTTTCGTACAACCATAAACCATACTCCAGATACGCTTTTTCTTTGGTAAGTTGATACAAACGATCTACCACATCGGTAAACATGAGCCCGTGCCCTACTCCAGCAAATGAAGCTTTTACCCCAAAAGGATTGGAAGCCTGCGGTGGATATGCTTGCATAGTTACTCGCACTGCTTTTACAACAGCATTAAGCACTTTTTGCTCTTGAGTAGCTTCATAATAAGCCAACAGTCCCCTCAATAAAGAGGCTTGTGCCCAAAGTTCTCCGTTTTCGCTGTCAAAGTTATATCGTAACTCAAGATCATATATTCCCAGGTATCCGTCGTGGTCTTGGCAACTCAATATATGTTCCACATACTTTTGTATTTTTTCAAGTATTACCTGATTAGAGGTAAGTACCGCTGTCCTAATGTAACCATCTCGCCAGTTAGATTGGGTTTCGCTGTTCCACCAAAGGTATTGCACCGCCCACTCTTTATCTTCCGGCTCGTTGCCCAAGTCTTTACTTTTTACATTCTTGCTGAGTCTATTTTGTCCATAAATATCATCTTCCTTGATCAAATCAGGCACCAATTCATCTAGCTTGCCCAAAAAGCCCTCCGTTAAATCTCGCTGCATTTGCTCTAGCATCCATCCTTTAGGTTTTATATGACCAAATGCCAACCATTCATATTTTTGTGCTACTGTATTTATGCGCTTAAAAGGGTTTTCTGACATAGAGTTTATCTTGTATTTTTGTAAGTTTTCATCAAAGCCCAACGGCATCTTACATTTCCTGTTTTGTTTGAAAATCAAAGGAGTTGTCTATTAAAAATTCGGGTGAGAATTTTTTGCAATCGCCTGAAATCAATTCTTTTATTATTTGTTATATGTAAAATGCTACTTTTTTAAGAGCTGAGATATAGCTCCATTTTACGAGGGAATGCTATATTTGTATCTATATCAAAAATAATTGGCTTTTTCTCGGAAAGCCACCTTCATTTTGAAAAAAATTACACTATATTGATTTTTTTCACAAATACGACAATTTAAATACTCAATTAAGTAATGAATCCACTGCATGAAAAAATAGTCCCTCCCATTGGCTATTCATTTAGGGTACTCTATCTTGATCAACCACTGTTTACTTACCCTTTTCATTTTCATGAGGAGCTTGAACTTACCTGGATTATTCAAGGTTCGGGAACTCGCTATGTAGGCAACCATATTACCACTTTTACTGATGGAGATTTGGTATTTCTGGGCGAAAAGGTACCCCACGCCTGGATCAGTTATGATGAAGATGTAAAACATAACACCAAAGCAGTGGTACTACAGTTTAGAAAAGATTTTTTAGGCAATGCTTTCTGGAATACCCCAGAGGTAGATGAAATCAAAAAAATGATCCATCTGTCTCAACAAGGTATTCACTTTCAGGGCGATATATTAAAAATATTGCGTAACGATTTACTCACGTTAGGCAAAAAACAAGGCATTGATCGTTTGAATGGGGTACTCAAAATTTTAGATACACTTGCCACTTGGAAACATTACACTCCACTAATTAATGATGAAGTAAATATTAATTATATGACTACCGATTTTGAGCGGATAGAAAAGGTAATGAATTTTATTTATCAGAACTTTAGAAGCGATATTAAGCTCAGTAAAATTGCCGAAATTGCCAACATGAGTTCTTCGGCTTTTTGTCACTTTTTGAAAAAACGAACCCACAAAACCTTGTCAAGAATATTGAATGAAATCAGGCTGGGGTATGCCTCTCAGCTCCTCATCAAAACCGATAAAAATATCAGTGAAATAGCCTACGAAAGTGGCTATAATAGCATTTCTTATTTTAACAAGGCTTTCAAAGATATTTACGAATGTTCGCCCAAGACTTATAGAGTAGAGATTAAAAAGAAAAGCAGGGTACAAGTATAGACTCAGGGCTTTGGCCACAAGCGATAAGTTTTTACACCAAAAAAGGATGACCTGAAAAGATCATCCTTTTTTATTTTGCATTATACAAGCTTCAAGCCATTTATAGCTTTTGACTGATACCTTATTGCTATTAATACCCCGTGTTTTGTTTCAAGTTAGGGTTAGAAATAATTTCAGTGGCAGGAATTGGGTATATATCCCTGAATTTTTCAGTGGTTTTACCTCCAGCTACGTTTCCTTTCCAAGGCCACACACCATTTTCGGTAAACTTGTTGAACCTAATCAAGTCAGTACGGCGATGCCCTTCCCACATCAGCTCTCTGGCTCTTTCGTCTAAGATAAAATCCAGGGTCAATTGAGCCGAAGTAATGTTACCTGTAATATTATTGTAAGCTCTTTCTCTCAATTGATTTACATAACTTAGTGCAGTGTTTAAGTCACCACCACCACCACGCAATACTGTCTCAGCATACATTAAATACACATCGGCTAAACGAAATACAGGAAAATCAGTATCAGGGTGAGTGCCATCCTGACCATTGGCTCCTGTAGATGTTTTATTGATAAACTTAGGTGCAGAGTAACCAGAGTTATAATCTCCTACATTGGTAATTTCTTTGGTTTTACCTCCAGTAAAGAATATGGCTCTTTCGTCTATAGTACCTGTTGCGTCAGGAAAAAGATCTACAATACTACTGGTGGTGCGTGTACCTCCCCAACCACCGTTCATGCCAAAGTCTTTTGTATTCATGTCTCCACCTAAAGAAGCATTGATCAGGAAAGTCATCCCTCCCCAGGTTTGGGTTCTGGCTCCGTCAAATGGTATAGTAAAAATCAACTCAGGTGAAGTATGATTATCCGCCATAAAGTTTTCCTGAAAATTAGGTTTAAGTGAATAAGCACCCGCTCTTATAATTTTATTTAGGTAAGTAAGGCTTTCGCTATATTTGGCAGTATTTACATACACCTCAGCGTTTAGGTACAACTTGGCAAGTAACATCCACGCAGCAGCTTGGCTAGCCCTGCCGTATTGTTGTGTGCCTGGAGCAGCCATTTTGCTTTCTATATCCTTCAGCTCGGTTTCGATAAAGGCAAATATTTCGGCACGACTTGCCTGAGTTGGTGCATTATTGCCCACAGCAAAAGTTTCGTCATACAGAGGTATATTACCAAATAAATCGAGCCCGTGCCAGTAGCTCAATGCTCTCAAAAACCTGGCTTCGGCTCTGTATTCACTGATTTTAGCTTTTACTGCTTCGCTTACTCCCCTTTCGCTCAATTTTGCATCAGAGGTTTCACGCAAAAACTCGTTTGCCATAGACACTTGAAAAAATACCCGATTATACATGGCACTCAAAAAGTTGTTTGCTGGAGTCCAGGTATGGTAATGAAAATCAGGCAAACCAGCATCTCCCCAACCAATCACGGCTTCGTCGGTAGATAATACCTGCGCTCCCCAAAATTGACGCAAATAGCTAGAAAAGCCCTCATCTATCCCTTTAATGTCTGCCTGTCCGTTAGGTCCTTGCTGCCCAGTTACTGCCAATCCAGCATATAGCTTAGCAATAAACGAAGTATAAGCCGCCTCATCAGCACCAAACACAGTGGCTGCGGTAATATCTGTTTCTGGCTTTAAGTCTAAATCTGTACAAGCTACCCCTGTTAACATCAGCAGGAGCAAGCAAGTAATTTTAAATATATTTTTAATCATTGTGATGTGATTTGTCTGTTAAATACTTTGTTGAAAAGAGGGGTTGTCCAATACTTGTTTTTCAGCAATATACATGCTTAGAAACCAAAGCTCAGTCCCATAATGATAGTTCTGGCTCTTGGGAAAATGTCATTGTCAATACCCAGCGCATCTTTATTGGCAACCTCCGGATCTAAACCGCTGTAGTTAGTAATCACAAACAAATTTTGCGCGGTTACATACGCTCTGAGATTAAACTTGTTTTTCAACAATTGATCAAAAGTGTAGCCTAAGGTAATATTGTCTAACCTAAGAAAACTGGCATCCTCTAAGTATACATCTGAAAAATATTGAGGCGCTACAAAGTTGGTTTCAGTAACCGAACGAGGCATATTAGTAGGTACAACTTCGTTAATTACCCGGTTGTAATAAGCTCCGTCAGATTTGACATTATTGTATACATAATTGCCAAGGTTGGCTCTAAAAGTAAAGCTAAGGTCAAAACCTTTGAAGCGCATATTAGAGGTCAAGCCCATTAAAATGTTAGGCGCAGGGTTTTCTACTGCTCTCTTGTCCAACTCATCTACTCTGCCGTCAGGCTTTCCATCTGGCCCATTGATATCTTCGTATATATCAGCATTGTCTATATTTCCATCTCCGTTGTGGTCTACCCCATCTACCAACGGGTTGCCATCTGCTCCCATTTTGTGCTTAAACAAATAGAACGAGTTTGCCGCCTGATTCATTTGCAAAATCTGGACAGTGTTACCTGTTCCACCCGAAATGCCCCCAGTCAAAATACCTACAAATGCAGGGTCATTTATTTTAGAAAACCTTAGCAAAGTATTTCGGTTCCAGGCAATGTTAAAGCCTACATTCCACTGAAAGGCCTTGCTATTGATTGCCACGGCATCCAAAGTAAACTCTACCCCGCTATTTTCCAACTCACCTACATTGGTCAATACCCGATCAGACAAATTAGCCCCAGCTGCTACAGGCACCGTAAACAATAAATCTTTGGTGGTTTTCTTATAATACTCCACAGAACCAGAGAGCCTGCCAGCAAATAATCCAAAATCAAGTCCTATGTTAAAAGACTTTACTTCTTCCCACTTCAGGTTTTGATCATACGCATTGGGGCGAATCGTATTTACGAAAGTATTGCCAAATTGATAAGCCGCTGTACTGTCACCTATGGTATAAGTAGGCAAATAAGCAAAGTTTTGCCCAGCAATGTCCTGGTTTCCTGTGATACCATAGCCAGCCCTTATTTTCAGGTCAGAAATTACTTTAGAGTTTTTCAAGAATGCCTCTTCACTCAGGCGATAAGCTGCCGCGACTGAAGGGAAACTCCCCCAACGGTTGTTTAATCCAAACCTTGAAGAACCATCACGGCGTAAGGTAGCCGTGAGCAATAACTTATCGGCATAAGAGAAGTTGATCCTCCCATAAAACGAAATCAAACGATTCTTCTGAATATTTTTGAATCCCTGCTTATTTTTAGGGGTAGCTCCGGTCAAGTCAGTAAATACCGAGTCTATATACTCTTCTCTAAAATCTTGATAAGAGTAACCCCCAGTTATATCTAACCTACTGTTGATTCCTTTGAAATCTTTGGTATACTTCAGATAAAACTCTAGCAAAGAATTGGTTTTGGTATAATCAGCAGTTCTGTGTTCTCCTAAAGTACCCGACTGAGAACGCAGGTTAGTGGGTAAAGTACGCTGTCTATCGCCTTTGAGGTGGTCATAGCCTAAGTTTAAGTTGGCACTCAAGCCCTTCAAAAAAGGCATTTGATAGTCAAATTTAATGTTTCCTAAAGTTCTCAAGTTTTTACCTTGGTCATCAGTCAAGGCAAGCTCTGCCACAGGATTTTTGGTTGCCAAATCATTGGCGTACTCAAAGTATCCTCCGTATTGGGTATCATTGGCATCAAAAATAGCTTGAGTAGGGTCCATTCTCAAGGCGCCTCCTATAACACTATTAGGCGAAAAAACATCTTTATTCTGGGCAAGCTTAAAATTTGCATCTACATTTAATTGCTTAAACAACTTAGTGTTGAGTCCTAAGGCAAAACTGACACGTTCAGCACTTGTTCCTTTCAGGGTTCCATCTTGCTTTAGGTAGCCTAGTGATGTTCGGTAATTTAGCCCTTTTATACCACCTGCATAACTCAGGCTATGGTTTTGCCCGATGGCTGTTTGGTACAGCTGATCTTGCCAATTGGTACTGGTGTTGCCTAACTCGTTTACTCTACCTGGTGCTTTGTCCTGCACAACGGCTCTAAACTCTGCCGCATTGAACACCTCTACTTTATTGGCAATAGAACCCACCGAAAACCAATTACTGTAGTTTAATTTTCCTTTGCCACTTCTTCCTTTTTTAGTGGTAATAATAATTACTCCATTGTTTCCGCGTGAACCATAAATAGCTGTTGCCGAAGCATCTTTCAATACAGTAAAGCTCTCAATATCGTCAGGATTCAAAAAGTTTAACGGGTTACGTCCATCCTGAAACCCCCCAGGGTTTATGGCAGTGTTGTCTATAGGCACTCCATCAATCACATATAAGGGTTCATTACTTGCATTGATCGATGTGCCGCCTCTTATGCGAATTCTGGTTTGTCCGCCAGGTTCTCCAGAATTTGATTGAACCTGTACTCCAGCAATTTTACCATTAATCAACTGATCAGGAGATACTATAGGTCCTTTATTAAAGTTTTTTGAATCAATCTTAGTCACTACGCCCGTAACATCTGATTTCTTTTGGGTACCATACCCCACTACCACCACCTCTTGCAATGCTGCATCATCAGTCAGGGTTACATTTATCACAGTTTGTGCGCCTATTTCTATTTCTTGCGTGGCATACCCTACAAAACTAAAAATCAATGTAGCATTAGGGTTTACAGTGATAGCAAAAGAGCCATCCGCCAAGCTTGAAGTTCCATTGGTAGTTCCTTTTTCTATGATGGTAGCCCCAGGCAAACCTTCCCCTTTAGTATCCAGTACCCTGCCTGATACCTTAGTTTGGGCGTAAGCCTGCATATTTAATAAACAAAATACTAAAACCAAACCTAGCAGTTTTTGGTATTTTTTGGTCAATATACCAGCAATTTCTCCCAGGCTTTTAGGCTGGTCAGCTACTGCCAATAAATGGTTGTAAAATTTATTCATACGTTTTAAAGGTTAATTTTTCAGTGAAATCAGTTTGGTATAACACAGCATTGCCATTTTACCTTACTAATACAATGGCAATTTTTATTTGAGTAAAAACAACCCTTTTGATAGTTTACACTTTAATGCTTTCACTGAGGGAACAACATTGTACTATCAATGAACTTGATTTTTTTTGACCAACTAGCCCAAACACCCGAAATAGTACTTATAGAATAAAATCTATGCTGGTAGTATTTGTTTGTTTCTATTTTTAACCCAAGGAAAAAATTGAGTACTAGCCTCAAAATATAACTCATTCCAAAAATAATTGGCTTTTTCCCACAATTCTACCTCTTTTTTGTCAAAAACTTATCTCATATTGAAACTATACAATACAACCCTGATTGGTTTATTCAATTATGTTATATTTTATGAGAAGCATCCCTGACGAAGGGTACCTTTCACCTTTTAGTACCTTGCTAATAAAAGAGGGTAATATTATAAAACTTCATCTGTTAAGCTTTTCACATATTTAGTACTTTACTAATGTTTTTTGTATACAAATATCCCTCATCAGCTTGCTTTCGACAAAGCATAAAAAAAGGCTCTCTGAACCGTATGTCCAGAGAGCCTTTGATATGTATATATTTTACTCTATTACTACAAATGCCTAATGGCAACAATAATAGGTACCACTTTTCCTTTTTTACTTATGCCTTGAAAGCTAATACCTCCATTGCTTGAATAATTAATTTCATTGCCAGGAATCAATTTACTTGACAATACTTTTTTTACCCTTGTTTGAAAATCCCCGGCTTCCATCTCTACTTGTTTCATTATTTTGGCGATGTCTAGCTTTTCTGCAGAATACAATACACAAAAATAATCCATTCCTTGGGTATTATCCATTTTGATAAATAAGTCCTCATCGGGAATTGCAACGTTATTGCTACTATAGCCCAAATATGGGCTCATCCCCTGACTATGAGGAAATATTTTATATGTTTTACGAGAGAGGTCAGACGAAAAGGCGTATACATAGGCAGGCTCATTATTAGCAATATACATTCTGAATAAAGTTCCAGAATAATAAGGCTTATTTACCTGATAATACCCATCTTTAAACTCTGCCTGCATATCAAAACCAGCCGATAAAGTAAACTTTACTTTGCCTGAAAGAGTAATTTGACGAGGCTGTAGAACAATCATTTCGTAGGCTTCGAAGCAGTAACGCTGAAAGTCGCTGTATTTTACCCAAATAAAACCATTATCTCCCCATAAAGTACCCCAACTATTCATTAGTTCAAACGCACCTCCATGCTTTTTGTCATCGTACCCTACAACGGTCAATGCATGCCCACCATCAGGGTCAAGGTCTTCTTTTGGATTTTTAATCCATATATCTTTGCCGCGAGAGTTCAAAAAGGATTCTGTACAACATTGCATCCCTATAATGACAGGCTTTTTCTCCGCCAGGCTTTTCTTTACCAACTGTACTTTACGCGTATCGTTCTCTGTTTTAAATAGCTTACGATAATCTTGTACTTTAAAAGCCCTCGCGTCCTGTCTTAGCTTAGAAGTAACCAACTTACCACATCTGTCGCTAAAGTCCTGGTATTTTACTACACCATCTCGCTTAATAACGTCTAGTCCAGTAACCAGACTTGTACCTTCCTGACAGTTAATATCTGAAGAAGGTTTAGCTCTTTCATATAAAAAGAAAGGAGAGAAGGCGTTTTGAGTAACCGAAATAGGGTCGGTGATATTTTTCTGACGGGCATACAAGACAGTACGTGCTGCATAAGCCGCAGACCAACCCACACAGGTGCCATAAGCTCCTTGATTTTTTGGAATGGGGGCGTATTTTCGCAGAGAAACTTTTGCGGGCAAATTCCGGTAATCACCTCGCATCAAAGGTGCCGCTAAAGGTACAGTTGCGTATTTATCTTTGTCTAACACACAGCCTGTTCGATATTTTTGGGCATAGGATGGACTAAATACACCCAACACTAACACCAATGCTATAAAATGATTAAGATAGGGATTTTTTTTAGTCATTTTTGAGTCTTTATTATTTCTAATGAATTTGGTACCAACTAAAAAAGGAATCACCAACTTCAACGTTAGTTGATTCCTTTTTTAAATAAAGTTTATATTAAAATCTTTACGATTTAACGAACAACAAACAAGAACTCACTTCCTGGTTCATTGCTTCCAAACTCACCAGAACGAGGGTTTGGAGTTACCGTCTGAACAAATTTCAAAATCTCAGCAATACTCAAAATTCCATTTTCTCCTCCTTCACTACGTAAAGCTGTTAAAAATCTACGGGCAAAAGGTGAGTGACTACCCGCACGGCCATCTGGCACATACTCTTTACCACCAGAAGTCAAGTAACGACGTGTTTTGTAACGTAGTTTACGATTCACGTATTCGGCTCTGCTTTTGGTAAGCTCATGCTCTTTCATTCCTCTTGAAGCAATCAAGGGGTCAAAAGTTCCTCCAAAACAAACATCCATCATCAAAAATACATGCTTACAATTAATATTATTGATGTAGGTTCTAAGGTTAGAGTGAGAAATGTAACTACTCTTAGACTCATCGTTTAATTTAGAGTCTTTAGTCACAAGATAACCTTCTTTAAAAACTTCATCAAACTGTCCATGTCCTGCAAAGAAAATAAACAATTCATCGTTGTTTTCATATTGTTTTTTAGCGTAGCTTCTTAGCTTGAGTACTATTTCATCCTTGGTTGGGTTTAACAAAAGATCTATTTCAAACCCATAGATTTCTTTCAAATCTTTGGCGATGGCTTTTGCATCGTATACAGGGTTCATTAAGTTATCCCAATGAGTATACTCGTTGGTAGCCACTAACAAAGCTCGGTGGGTACCTAAAATCAAATTTTCTTTTCCTTTTTTCTTAGAGATAGGAGTTGCAGCTTTCACTTTTCTCTTTACTACAAACTCTTGGGTAGATGAGTTGCCTCGTTTGTCGGTAGCTCTTACTTTTACTAGGTTTTCTGCTTTTTCAAGAACTGTAACTCCATCAAAATTTCCTGAGTGATCTAGTCTTGCTGGATTACCATTAATTAATACACTGGCTACTCCGCTTTCATCTGTTACTTGTCCAGCAATCGTAATTTTTTTATCTTCTGCTACTACAATGACCCCACGCGTGTTATTATTAGCTGCCAAAGGCGTGCTAATTCGGATGACAGGCGGCTGAATATCATTCAGGTTACGTCCTATTCGCATGGCCAATGTTTTAGCTTTTGATAATCCCTCACTTTTTGTGAAAGTCATTGCTGTATTGGCATATTTTAAGGCCTGAGGAGTTTCTCCTATGTCAAACAGAATATTGGCACACAATAAGTTGTTAGTAAAGTTGTTTTCTAGCTTTACTGATTTCAAAGCCCATTTTTTAGCTTCGGTTAGCATTTCTTTATTTTTATGAGAATGCTCAAATAACAACCAGGATATATAATGGTAGTCGGTTGCTTTTCTTGCCGAACGCAAATACTTTTGGAGATCTGCTGTCATTTGTGCCTCTTGGTTTACCCCTGAATAGCGCTTGGCGATTCCACGCACTGCATACGCTTTCACAAACCTTCTGTTGTTAAGAATGGTACGATGAGCATCTTCCAATGCTTTGTCATAGTTTCCTAGAGTCAGCCTCAAAAGAGATCGGTTATAAAGTCCGTGGGTATTTCGTGGATTTAAATGAATAGCAGCACTGTACTCTTCTATTGCCCTCGTAGTTTGGCGGGTATTGCGGTAAAAATCTCCCAAGTAGTTACGATACATATACTCTTTGGGATCATTTTTGGCATTTTGAATGGCGGCTTTTAAATCTTCAGACGCAGCCTGACGATTGCCTTGTGCAGCTTTTACCAACCCTCTTACACTCAATGCATAAGCATAGGTTTTTGATATTTTGAGTGCTGCATTACAATCTTTCAGTGCTTTTTTATAACGTTTTAACTCTAAAAATGCCTTGGCTCGATCTACAAAGTAGGTTTCGTCGCTATAAGCAATTTTAATTGCTTGATTATAATCAGCAATTGCTTGTTTATAAAGTTTAAGGTTATACTTTACCAGCCCTCTAAGGTGGTAACTAGCAGATGATTGACGAGGGTCTATCTCTATTGCCTTATTGAAATCGGCGAGAGCTTTTACATATCTTCGTACACGAAAATATGCTTCCCCACGATAATGATAAGCATCGTCTGAGTGGCTATTTAAATTGATAGCCTTCGTAAAATCTTGTATGGCCTGTGCATAAGCACCTGCTTCACTTTTTGCTTTCCCCTGAGATAGGTAGGTATTGGCACTTTGAGCGAACAATACTTGCGAACCTATATAACTCAGTGTGAAAAAAAATGCAAAAAATGCGGTTAGTTTTTTATCCTTCAGCATAGTTCAAAAGAGATTTGAAACTTTGGATAGAGTTTAACTTGTTTAAAAATATTTGAATAAGCACTGGTTAGTTGTGATGTACTGTTTATCAAAGTGTATTGTTTCAAGTAGGAAGATGTGTGTTGGGTTAATTCAGAGTCATTTTTTGTTTACACATCTTAGTTGTAATTATATTTAATGTAAATAGGACAACATATTCACAATACTATCTTTCAAACGTGTCCACAAATTAGATTATTTTGTTTAATTGTGCAAATTCTCATTTTTTATTTGTTTGATAAAGTGTAAGAATTTGAGACATTTATTAAAAAACGTCCGTATTTTTATCTCTATAATACTCTTAAGTAATATCTATGCCAAAACATGAAAACCTTTTCAAAAATATAAACGTATAAAGTTCTATTTATTAATGAAATAGTTATGTCAACAGCATTCAAGTTGTGACACCATTCCTTTATATTGCTTACTCACAATCAAATAAAACACTTATTTTGGGATCTGCTTCTTGATAACAGTCTAATCCTCTGTATTTTTTTTAGATTTATCTGTTACCCATATACTCAGAAGCACCACTTATGCCAAATGAATTATTGATGCTATATACAAGCATTTTTTTAAGGTCTGCATCTGGTACATTAACACCAAATCTCTGAATAATGTAAGTTTACATGATACAATCCAATCACTGAATTGTACTTATTTCATACTTTTTCAGACATTACGCAAAGAGTTTTTCAGCATTTTTGGTCGTATTTTGGGCTACTTCTTCTACTGTTATCCCTTTTATCTCAGCGAGTTTTTGAGCGATTAATGGCACATAAGCCGACTCATTACGTTTGCCTCGATGAGGTACAGGAGCCAAATAAGGGCAGTCTGTTTCAAGTACCAGGTGCTCTAACGAAACCTCAGGTAAAACCTTGTCTAACCCTCCGTTTTTGAAAGTTGCCACGCCACCTATTCCCAAATAAAACCCAAGCTCTATTACTTGTTGGGCATCAGCCACACTTCCAGTAAAACAATGAAATACTCCAGTCAGTTTATCATCCATTAACGGTTTAAGTAGGTCAATTGTTTCCTGAAAAGACTCCCGACAATGAATAACAATAGGTCGTTGGTGTTTTTTAGCCCATCCTACTTGTATTTCAAAGGCTTCTGCCTGTTGTTCATAAAAATTTTTATCCCAATACAAATCTGTTCCTATTTCGCCTACAGCAGCAAAAAACCGTTTGTTAAGCCAATCTTCTACCAAGTATAGTTCTTTTTCAAAGTCTTGTTTTACTGAACAAGGGTGCAGTCCCATCATAGCAAAACAATTATCAGGATATTTGGCTTCTACTTCAAGCATGCCATCTATAGAAGTATGATCAATATTAGGTAAATATATTTTGTTTACGCCTTGCTCAAATGCACGTTGGAGGGTGTCTTCTTGGTCTTTTTCAAACTGTTGGGCATAAATATGGGCGTGGGTGTCGATAAACATATAAGAATTTAATTTGGTTTTAATTGTGTATTTTAAATGTTTGACAAAATAATAGTTTGCAAAACGCGAAAAAAACTATTATATCACTATTGATTATTTGAATTATCTAATTAATCTGGCATTTTACAGAATTTTCTCTTATTTTTGTCCTAATGATGAAATGCAAAACTACAACATATTATCACTCAAATAAATACTATCATTACTCTTTTTTCTTTAGAGGAATGAGGCAGTTTCTTACGTCTTTTAGAAAAAAATAATTAATTTATAGATTATTAAGCCTGGTTCCCTAAAGAACGAGGCTTTTTTTATTTACAAATAACAATATAACATGGAGCAAATATATTCAAATTACACAGAGGAAGACTTTAAGGTTTGGGAGTTACTCTACAATCGTCAAATGAAAATATTGCCTGAAATGGCGTCAAAAGATTATCTGGAGGGACTCAAAATCATTCAGTTTGATGAAAAGATTCCTAAATTTGATGAGATAAACAAAATATTAACTGCCGAGACAAACTGGAAAGTCTACTCTGTACCAGGTTTGATTGCTGACAAAGAGTTTTTTGAATTGATGCGAAATCGTAATTTTTGTGCATCAACCTGGCTCCGCAAAATGAAAGAACTGGACTACCTGGAAGAACCAGATATGTTTCATGATGTGTTTGGTCATGTGCCTTTGCTTACCAATAAAGCTTTCTGTAAATTTTTGGAAGAATTGTGTCGCATAGCATCTGATCATATTGAAAACAAAAATGTGGTAGAAGCCATCGCCCGTGTCTATTGGTTTACAGTAGAATTTGGTTTAATCAGGGAAGCAAAAGGCTTACGCATTTACGGTGCAGGTATTTTATCATCAAGTGGTGAGTGCGAATATTCGTTGTTTAGCGACAAGCCTAATCGTTTTGATTATGATGTACAAAAAGTGATGGATACGGACTACATCAAACACAAATATCAAGAGGAGTACTTTATCATTGATTCGTACGAGCAATTATACAACTCTATTCCTGAGATAGAAGCCAAAGCCAAAGAAATAGATGACAAAGGCATTATTGTAAAGCCTGCTATACAGCCTCAGTATAAGTAGTTTTTTGATACAAAAAAATTGTTAGCCACAAAGCAACCCCATTGCTTTGTGGCTTTTTTATACTTGTTCGAATATATGTTGACCTTATTTAGAACAGAAAAATTTCAAGAATAGATTTTTTGTACTAATTTTATTAGATTTTTGTATTCAAAACTGCCCTTTTTTGGATAAGCATTACGTATTTTCTTGAAGCAGTGGCTTAATTTACTAGAAATAAGGATGGTTTTGAGGCAAAGATGGTCACCGATTCTTCGTTCAAACTATTATGGCTATACACCCTAAAAGTATCAATGGAGAATTCTTGAATTTAACTTTATGCAAAAAACAAAATTAACACCTAGTGATGCAGAATTATTAACTTGGCTGAAGAAAGGTAATGAAAAAGTTATACAAATTTTGTTTGATACTTTTTATGTTTCGCTCTGTAAAACAGTGAATCGCATTGTTCATAATACGACCATCACAGAAGATATAGTTCAGGATGTATTTTTGAAGATATGGCAAAAAAGAGGGGATTTGAATATACAGATTTCGCTCAAGGCATATTTACATAAAATGGCAATTAATGCCGCTTTGAGTCATCTAAGAAAAAAGTATAATACTTCAAGTATTGATGATGCTTCGCCACAACAAATAAGTAAGCATGCGTTTAAGGAGGTAGCCACTGAAAAAATGGAGTTTAAGGAACTAGAGCATCAGGTAAATGAGGCCATCAATGAGCTCCCACCTAAATGTCGTGAAGTGTTTATTTTGAGCAGATATGAAGAGCTAAGCTACAAAGAAATAGCCCAACAGATGGGAATATCACCCAAAACAGTAGAAAATCAAATGAGTAAAGCGTTGAAGCACTTACGCAAAAAACTTGCTGCATATATCAAAAATATATTGCTTTTTTTGGCTCCTTATGCTATTTGGGAATATTTTTTATAACAGATAAAAGATGCCCTAAAAAACGATGAAAAATGATAGGGGTAGATTGTACTTTTTATATCCTTACTATTATAAAATACTCAAGTAATGGAAGTTGAAAAATACCTGGAATTAATCATAAAAAGACGCCATAATAAGCTTTCTCCTGAAGAAGCGAGTTTATTAGATCACTGGCTTCAAGAAAGTTCTGACAATCAAAAAATACAAGAAGATATACAACAAATATGGAAACTTACCCAACATTATCAAGAGAGCTATGAACCAATAGTAAAAAATGGATTTGACAGGTTTCAACAAACCGTCCATGCTTCACCTATTGACCATACCTATACAGCACTCATTGTAAAAGTTATGCAAGGCAATGCTTCTTCAGAAGAGGTAAACTCTTTGGAAGAATGGGTGAACCAAAAACAAGAAAACGCTGACTTGCGTCAATCAGTAGAAAATGTGTGGACTTTGACCCAACAATATCAGGCAAGTTATGAACCCAATGCCAAAGCTGGATTTGCCCGTTTTAAGGATGCACTTGCCAATGATGAGCAATTGGTTGACCACTCACCCACTACTCATGATGACCTATTGACCGACCTGATTACCAAAAGTCTTAGCAGGAATATATCTTCTGAAGAAGCAGCTCAATTAGATGCTTGGTTGACCCAAAATAACGAAAACAAACAACTATACGAAGACCTGGCAAAGGTGTGGGAAAATACAACCCACTATCAAGAAAGTTACCAACCTGACCCTGCTCAAGGCTTGGCAAGGTTTAACCAATTGATTGTTGATACAGACAAAAAAAGTGATGCTCCGATCAAATCGCTGAACAAAAAATCAAGTCAAAAATTCACTTTAGTGGGTATAGCAGCTACGGTAGCATTGCTGTTAGTGGCTGGTTACTGGTTGCTCTTTCAATCATCATCTAGTACTGTAGTTGCTACAGCCAACACCACTCAAACCGTTACACTACCCGATGGCAGCACCGTTTCTCTTAATAAAAACAGTGAGTTATCGTACAACAAAAAGTTTGAGCCCAGAATTGTAAAACTGAAGGGAGAAGCTTTCTTTGAGGTTACCAAAAGAGTAGGAAAACCCTTTTCTATTTTTAGCAATGGCACCAAAACAGAGGTATTAGGTACGTCATTTAATATAAAAACAAGCAACAAAAACAATGATGTTGAAGTAACAGTAATTACAGGAAAAGTAGCTGTTTCGCTTGAAAAAGTACCTCAAAAGAAAGTTTTACTTGCTCCAGGTGACAAGGCTGTTTGCAAAAAACAGGTGAAGCTTATCAAAAAAGCGAAAAGTAGTAATCAAAATTTTTTAGCCTGGAAAACTCGCCGCCTTGCGTTTGAGAACCATACTTTACAAAATATTATCCCTGAATTAGAACGTTTCTATCAAGTAAAAATAGAGCTGACTAATTCAAAAATGTTAAATTGCAGATTTACTGGTACATTTGATAATGTTGCACTGGAGGAAGCACTGGAGATTATTAAGTTCACCTTTAATGCTTCTTACATAAAATCAAGCAATAAGTATATTATCAAAGGCAAAGGCTGTAATTAGGTCACTAACATACAGTTAAGTTTTTATGATAAAATGGCTGGCAATATCGTTTTTGCTTCTCTTTGGGATGCCTGATAGCTTTGGGCAAAGTGTAAACTTGAGCAAAATTGTCAGTTGCAACTATAAAAATAAAACCTTGCAGGTAATACTAAAAAAACTTGAAAAAAAGTATCGCCTTCGGTTTTCTTATAGCAGTAGCCTTTTGCCACTCAACAAAAAGCTTACACTGAGTGTAAGAAAACAACCTCTCAAAAAGACTCTTCATCAACTTTTTAGCCCTCTCGATATCCAATACGCCCTGATTGGAAATCAGCTTGTGTTGAAAAAACAGGCTGTAAACCCACGCAGTTATTTATCGTTTTCTACTCCCATTGTTGCCCAAAAGCCTGTCACATCAAAAGTAGAAATTAGTATTATAGACGCTGCTAGTGGTACCACGATTCCCAAAGCTCATATATTTAAAAGTGATTCTATTTTGGTAGGGACAAGTGGGCCTCAAGGTAGATTTAGCATTAGATTGAGCCCTACCCAAAAGGTAACACTGACTTTTTCGCATGTAAGCTACGAGCCTGTTACCAAGGTGATCAACCCTTCTACCCAAAAAGAGTACGCAATATGGCTGATTCCCAAAATTGAGGAATTGAAAGGAATCACTATTTCTATCAATCGCGATAAAAGATGGAAGAAGCTTTTTAATAAATTTAAAGATGACTTCTTGGGTACCTCGTCCAATGCTGCACAATGCAAAATTCTCAACCCTTGGGTAGTAGAGTTTCTGGAAACGGCTCAGGGCATTAAGCTTAAAAAGGAAAGTGAAGATACTTTAGAAATTGAGAATTATGCTTTAGGTTACAAACTTATGTTCTTGCTAAGTAAGTTCGTTTTAAGAAACGATGATGTGTACTATAAAGGACAATGTTGGTTTTCTGATTTGTCGCCCAAAAACAAAAAACAGCAAAGGCGCTGGCAAAGAAATCGCCGAAGGGCTTATAAGGGGTCATTTAACCATTTTTTGGCAGCAATGGCACACAATAGAGTCACCAAAGAAGGTTTTGAAGTAATGGTATCTAAATACCCTCCTTACAAAAGTAATGGTTTTTACTTCAGTGTCCCTCATAAAGAATTATTACGCCCAGGAAAAAAGCAGGGAGAACACTTTTTTGTATCGCCTTATTATGTCAAGGTTACTTATTATGGTGAACTAGAAGAGTATAATTATATTAAATGGTATAAGCGTAGTAATCCTTGGGTAAGGGGACATTTAAAACCTAGGGCACAACTTTCGTGGATTTGGCTTGGAACAGGGAGTGTAAAATTTAACAGTAGGGGACGGATTTTGAACGATGCCGAGCGAGTAATCAGGTATGGCTATTGGGCTTGGGAAAGAGTAGGAGAAATGTTGCCACACCAATACCTGGCAGAAGCATACACTCAACTTGCCCATAAAAACAAACGCTGATCTACACCACAGTCTTCTTTGTTTCTCTTTCTTAATTCTTGAATCGTAAATCGGTTGCTAATCAAAAAATCTTAGTAAATTTGTTACCCGTTCATTTTTTGGTGTAAACAGTAAAGGTGTTGTCCAATCACTTTTCTTAGTAAATCACCAGAGATATTCTCAAAATTTAAACTAAAAATATAAGCAATTATGGCTGGACATAGTAAATGGGCGAACATTAAGCACCGCAAGGGTGCACAAGATGCAAAACGAGGAAAAATATTTACCAAGTTAATAAAAGAAATTACAGTAGCCGCAAAAATAGGTAGCCCTGACCCTGAGACCAACCCTCGCCTACGATTGGCAATTCAGAATGCTAAGGGGGTAAATATGCCCAAAGACAATATAGAGCGTGCCATTAAAAAGGCTACTGGTGCTGATGGCGCTGACTATACTGAAACTACTTATGAAGGTTATGCCCCCAACGGCATCGCAGTATTTGTAGAATGTACTACTGACAACCTAAACCGAACAGTTGCCAGTGTAAGAAGTATATTTAATAAATATGGAGGAAACCTTGCTACCAATGGTTCCGTAGAGTTTTTATTTGACCGAAAGGGAGTTTTTCAAATTATACGCCCAGAAGGAATAGATGCCGACGAATTCGAACTTGAACTGGCTGACGGAGGCGCTGAAGAGGTGGAGTTCAGCGACGATTATATTGTAGTTACTTGTGCCATGGAAGACTTCGGGAATGTTCAGAAAAAACTGGATGAAATGAATATTGAAGCTGAAAATGCTGGACTGGAACGCATTCCTACTACTTCGGTAAATCTAAGCGATGAAGACCTTCAGCAATCAATGAAAGTGATAGATAAGCTGGAAGACGATGATGATGTGCAAAAAGTGTATCACAATATAGAAATTAGTGAGGAGCAAATGGAACTACTGAGTTAAGTAACATTAAAAATAGAAATTATACTGTGGGCGGCATAGTGAGCCAAAAATATTTTGTTGGAATAGTGTGATAGTTGCCTCCCCTGCGGTAAGATACAAACACATGAGGTGGTGCAAACCTTCTGTTTTTCATTCCGTTTATAGTATAACTTGCTTACATGCAACATATTACATAGCCCTTGCTTTTTGCGGGGCTTTTGTTTTTGTATGTAGCTATTTCCATTTTCTATAATTTTTGATAGGGGAACTTTGAATAACAAGACTGGTTTTTTAATAAAATATTCATAGATTTATACTTAGTCAAATAATAGCCTTATGAGTCATCAACAATGCCTTTTATTTCATCAGAAACCGCCTTTACCGAAACGCAGTATCTCCTGGCTAATGCTTGGTTTGCTGTTTGTGCTTGCCTCTTGCAACAATGAGGTAGATTTTGACTGGCAACCCAAAGTAGTAAGCCCACTGGTAAATGGCGAACTGGGTTTGTTTCAACAACCTGATGTAAAAAATATTTCTGACGATTTTTTGATTACTGCTACCAATGTGTTTGGCAACCAACGTGGTACTGTCAACTCCTTGCCAGCCATTGGTCCACTCAATTTTCCTTTGGAACCTACCAAAATATCTGACAATGATGAAATTGATGAAGTGGGGCTTTCCAATGTCAAAATCAGTCTTACTATCACTAACCGTATGCCCGTAACAATGGCATCGGGCGCAGTAATCACGCTTACCAGTGCAGGAGCATCTACTGCTTTTGCCGAAACTACCATAGGGCAAGATATAGCTCCAGGTACCTCTCAAACATTTACCATCAACCAAAACTCTGGGGTATTAAAAAATACGTTTGTAGTATCTTTAAATAATTTTAAAACGCTGGCCACCAACGACCCTGTTACTATTACCGACAACTCACAGGTGTCTATGAAACTTCAGTTTGACCCTCCTACCGTAGATTATATTCAGTTTATAGCTGGCAAAAGTAGTACTTTTGATACTCAGTTTGATTTTGATGCTGGCTTAGACCAACAAAACACTGAAGATGTATCGGGCGACCTGGTGGTTGACCTGAAAAACCAAGTAGCCATTGACTTTAACCTGAATATTAACTTTTTGGATGCTTCGGGTGGAGTATTGGGTACTGTGTTTCCGGGTGGACTTGAACTAAGCGCTAACCAAAGTGTGGTGCGACGAATAGGCGGTCAGACGATTATAAATAACTTACAAGCAGCCAAGAAAATACAGGTAAAGGCAGTGTTTAATCCTACTATTGCCAATAGAAAACTTACCAGTGATGCAAAAATACTGTACAAACTCATAGGCGATTTACAGTTTAAAGTAAAAGTAAAATAAAGTAAGTACCGCGGCAGAATTAAATATACCTAATGAGTAGGTGTAACAGCCTTATGATGAGTTACCCTTACTTGTAGCTTATAGCTAATTACTTGCTGCTACTTAGTACACTGTAAACTAAATATCTTATGCTTATTTCGGCTTCTTTTGCCCTTTGACTTCTCTTAAAAAAAATCGCGTAGCTTTGGCTATGCTCTATTTTTAAAGATCGTCAGCAAACAAAATAAGCTCGAACTAAACGACAACTTACTTAATTTACAGTGTACTTATACTGTCTGACTTGAACAAAAACTTGTACCTAATAAAAGAACAAACATATATATGCGGCAACTTCTACAACTTTTAACCCTTGCAGGAATTTTATTGGGTGGCTTATACCAACACACTCAGGCCCAAAACAATCCAGCGGTATTGTACGGCAGCCACTTTCACCAGCAAGCAGCAAGATTGAACCCAAGTAAACTGGGGGACAGTTACAATGACCTGGACATCACAGGCTTGCCCTTACCTTTGCCTACTTTTAATCTGTACAGCTGGGGGGGCAACAATCGTCTCAACGCCAAAGACTTTCAGAAGTACTTTATTAGTGGGGGGAATACTGTGGACAACGCTATTATTGAGGAATTTGTGGGCAGGTTTGGCAATAAAAATATTGTAGGTGTGGGAGCACAGTTACAACTATTTGGTGTTGCGTTTAAAATCAATAAAAAAACCAGGGTAATGGATATGAACAACCCTGATCTAGCTGATATTCCAGTCATTAAAAGGGATGAAATTGTAACGATTTCTTTGGGCTGGAACGAACGAATGGCAGCAAGTGTAAGACTATCGCCCGAAATGCTCGCTTTTGCCTGGAAAGGTAATGGGCACCCTGATTTTTTAGACAAAACAATTGACTTAGGGAATACGAAAATTAATGCCTACTGGCTTCGAGAGTTTGCACTTGGGGCAGCCATGCCTATTTACAAAGGTTTAGACATAAATGTACGTGCTGGGGTGCGGTTAAAGTATTTACAAGGAATGGCGGCCATGCGTTCGCGCCGCGCCAATGCCACCATTCTTACACAAAGTGCCGAAAACGGCGGGACTATTACCACCAATATAGATTACTTCTCTAATTTTAGTTCGCCAGTGCCAGTAGACGAAAAAGGGGAGTTTGAGGATATTCCTACCAAGAAATTTTTAGGAAGTGATGATTTTCCAAAGCTACCTGCACAAGGCAGTGGTTTTGGAGTAGACCTAGGGGTAACTGTGACCTTACAAGACAGGTTTGTAGGTACCTTCTCTCTGGTAGATGTAGGTGGGGTACGTTTTAAACGTAGAATAAGCAACTTTAAGCTAAACAATCAAATCACGTTTAATGGAATTGAAGTTCCTGCTGATCCTTCTACGGGTTTGTTGGGTGGGGCTGATGGTATTCTTGATAGCTTGATTAATAATTTTGAACTGGAGCGAACATTCGACAAGTTTTCTATTCCTTTGCCTACCCGAATGATGTTTCAGGCAGAGTATAAAGTACCCAGGATAGATAAAAAAGGACGCAAGTATAACAAACATCATTTTTTCCTTACCTATATTCAGGGTTTTGGCGAATATGGTATCTCTACAGCACGCCCTAGTTTTACGGCGGCTTACAGCCACAATTTAGGACAACAGGTAAGCGTGGGGCTAAGCGCCGCCAGTGGAGGGTATTCAGGTTTTGGAATTGGTTCGTTTATGTCGTTCAAACTAGGGTATTATCGTTTAGGTTTTGGCACAAATAATATTACGGCTTTGCTATTACGTTCGGGGGGTAAAGGGGCTGATATATCATTCAATATTTCCACAGCGTTTCGTTAGGTTTAACAACAGTTATTGATGATATATTTGTAACAATAAGATGCTTTACGCAGATTTTACACTCAATATTATCAAACCGAGCCTACAGGTTTACTGTAGGCTCGGTTTTTTGTTTTAAGCAGTGACTCATGAAGGCTTTACTTCTCAACACAATAAAAGTCAGTTACTTCCTCAAACCTGGGTTTGATCATCCACTCGCCTTTTTTGTTAATAAAACCCCAACGATGGTTTTTGAGGTCAGCAATAGAAGCAGGTGTAAGGACTAGCTTGCCGTTTTTCCCTTGCACAAAAGTAAGTGAGTCGGCAAGAGTTAACACCCTTGCCCAACCCTGTTGAAAATGGGAAGCAATGAAAAAGTTACCCTGTATAGCAACACTGCCATCTGGTCTAATAAACATGTATCTATCTCTGGGCTTTTTTTGCGCTGCCGCCAACCCTTCCCTAAACTCCCCTATTTCATCATACTTGGTAGCAATCGTCATTTTTCCCATGGTATCTATCAACCCATGCACCCCTCTTGAGAATTTATCAAAGTGTAACAAATGACTATAATTCAAAGGCATGTCGTTTTCATCACGAATTGACCTGTTGATTCTATACCAATGCTGGAAGCTGTTTCCCTGTATTTTGGCAAGCCCGTGGTGATCAAAGGATTGCAAAAAATATTCGTTGGCAAGGGGCAAAATTATTTTGCCCGAAGGCAAAGCCACCAAGGTTCGCTTACGGGGCTGATGAATGGCAGTTTTGCCAGGGATTAATTGCCACACCACGGCACGGTTTGCCCCCAATAGTTGTACATATTCGTATTGGGGCTTGAGTACCCATTGCCCCGCCTCGGTCATTACGCCCCATTTGCCCGTGGTGCCTTTCACCACCAAGCGCCCCTGCACCCGTTGGTAGTGGTTTATATCAGGGTAGCGGTTGGGCACCGCCCACTTGCCTTGGCGGTCGATGAGCCCATACAAGCTGTCTTTTTGGGCAATTGCCAAACCATTGACAAAATACCCTATGTGTTGGTAGACAGGGGGTATCTCCCACCCGCCTTGGCGGTTGATGCCTCCATACAAACCCGCCTTTTTTACCATTGCTAAGCCATTGACAAAACTCTCTACTGTTTGGTAATTAGGGGCAATTACTTCTTTGCCTTGGGCATTGATAAAACCCCACTTGCCTTGGCGCTTGACTGCCACAAGCCCCTCCGCAAAATCGCCCATGCCATCGTATTTAAGAGGAATGATCCAATTGCCTTTGGCATCAATGCAACCAACTTCCTTAAACCTAAACTCAGGCAATGCTATTTGAGCTTTTAATAGCCTGTGATGGTTCATTGTGCTTATTTTCAATGTATCAGGGACAGTGTACATTACCTTGCCTTTAAAATCAATCAAGTAGGTTTTCTGTTTGTCTCCAGTTTGTGCACAAGCTTTTAAAACTTCATCATTCAAAAAATACAAGCCCTCATATTTAGGGGCAATCACCCATTCGCCTTGGCGGTTGATCACCCCCTTTTTGCCATAAAAAGTAGCAATGGCATAACAAGAGGGCGGGGCGGGGGCGGCGGGGCGAATGGCGCATGCCGCGCAGGTCCCAATGAATGCGAGGTATAACAACATGTTTCTAATCATCGGACTTAGATTGAGGGTAATGGGTTTTAAAATATTGGTATACATGGGGTTTACCTCTCAATACAATAAAAGTCAGACACTTCGTCAAACCTGGGCTTGATCATCCACTCGCCTTTTTTGTTGATAAAACCCCAACGGTTATCAATCATTTTTTCCCTGTCTTGCAGCCCATAATAATAAGGCAAAGGAATTGGAATTCGATTGCCGTATTTGTCCCGTTTAAACACCAACGAATCGGCAGGCGCCAACACCCTTGCCCAACCTTGACTAAAGGGGCGAGCCTCGGCAAAATGCCCCGCAAAAATCTGACTTCCATCGGGTCTGATATACCTCCACCCATATGCAGCGTGGGGGGTTGCTATTGCCACACTCCCTCTAAAATCACTCAAGAACTGATATTGGGTGGCTACTACCATGTTGCCCATTGTATCTATGAGCCCATAAACCCCAAACTCAAGGTCGTCAGCGTGTACTCGCGGAGTGAGCCTGTCGGGTAAAGGTTTCGATTTTTGGGTTGCGTCATTAATCTTGTACCAGTTAAGATCAGCGTCGCCAAGAATTTTGGCAAGCCCGTGTTGGTTAAAAGGGTATATAAAACTATCATAATTGAGGAATACAATAGTTTTGCCTGATGGCAATGCCACCAAGGTACGCTTACGCCCAAAGTGTAGGGCAGTTCTGCGGGGGTAAGTAAATTGCCATACAGCAGCGCGGTTTGCCCCCAATAGTTGCACATATTCGTATTGGGGCTTGAGTACCCATTGCCCCGCCTCGTTCATTACGCCCCACTTGCCCGTGGTGTCTTTTACCACCAAGCGCCCTTGCACCCTTTGGGGGCTTATGTCAGGGTAGCGGTTGGGCACCGCCCACTTGCCTTGGCGGTCGATGAGCCCATACAAGCTGTCTTTTTGGGCAATTGCCAAGCCATTGACAAAACGCCCTATGTGTTGGTAGACAGGGGGTATCTCCCACCCGCCCTGAAGGTTGATGATCCCATACAAACCCGCTTTTTTTACCATTGCCAAGCCATTGACAAAGTATTCTACTTGTTGGTGAGCTGGAGCTATTACTTCCTTGCCTTGGTCATTGATAAACCCCCACAAGCCTTGGCGCTTGACTGCTACAAGCCCCTCCGAGAAATCGCCCATAGCATCGTATTGGGGGGCAATCACCCATTTGCCCTTAATGTTGATGCATCCTGTCTTGGTAGGCTGTTTTTCTATGCGTATCTCAGCTTCAAACAAGCCAGGAAAGACCTCATTCCATACTTTTATCGAATCAGGAATAGCGTATACTACCTTGCCTTCAAAGTCAATCAAATACGCTTCCTCTTGGTCTCCTGTTTTAGCATAAACTTTCAATAACCTATCATTGAAAAAGTATAAACTTTTATACTTAGGCTCAATCACCCATTCGCCTTGGCGGTTGATCAAACCCTCTTTGCCATAAAAAGTAGCGATGGCATAACAAGAGGGCGGGGCGGGGGCGGCTGGGCGAATGGCACACGCCGCGCATGTCCCAATGAATGCGAGGTATAACAACATGTTTCTAATCATCGGACTTAGATTTAGGGTAATGGGTTTTGAAGTATTGGTATACATGGGGGCTCAATAGTTCAAGGGTTTTAGGTTCGGTAATATACAAGGCAAAAGCTTCGGCAAAGTTTTCCAGGTCGTTTTGGTGTCTAATTCTATATTGTAATGTATGCACTACCTAATAGTCAATAGT
>NZ_CANLRP010000103.1 GCF_947493425.1 uncultured Microscilla sp.
AAGGTATGTAACAATTTGTGGTTTTTATTCTTTAAACAAGCCACCAACCGTTGCCTATAAAGCTTTTTGCCTGCCCTCGCTTTGCTTTCAATATAATATGCCCGGTCTGGAGAGTACCTTCTCTGAGTATCTATTTGAATGGTTTTAGGCAAATTTCCACGAGCATCTACAAAAGCTTTTACGTGGTAAAGCTCCACATGGGAAGCTACTCTTACCACTTGCTGAGCATAAGTTTTTTGGTGAGCGCCCACCCACAAAGCACAAAACAAAAGGACGAGTTTCTTCATTATTTCAATTGTTAGGTTGGTAAGTAACTCCTTTAATTCTAATGGCTTCTTTAATGGCGTTTACATACGCTTGTAAAAAAGCTTTGTCATCGTCAGTAAGCACATAATCAGTTGCCGAAAACTTACGCAAGGCAAAGGATGTTTGCGTACTTTGACTTTCCATTGGCAAATTAGTATAAGGTCCAGGAGTTCCGTTACTATATCTACTGTTTTTTACTTCGTCCAGCGTGTTTGTAGATGCTCTCGTGGGCAACTCCAGCAATCTTGAGCGCTCATAACCAGCCAATTCGTCAACTAAATCATGTAAAGATGCGGCTCCCCCTCTATCACCTTGAACAAAACTTAATTCTCCAATTTCAAACTGGTATGCATGCTTTAGTTCGTGGGCAAAAATAGCCAACGCCTCATTCCCACTCAAATTACTCCCTAACTTGATATCCACAGCACCTGTCTGAAAGTTAAACGTAGCTGCCCCCGAATTACCCTCATTTCCTGCATCGTTTCCTGTAGTTATATTATAAGTTTGAGTAGAGTTTTCCAGGACTTTGATTTCATCCAAGACCTTACTTAAACCAACATTTTGTGTTTCATTTCTTGTAATTCTTGCACGTGCTCTTCTGGCAGCTCTAGTTTCGTCTCTTCCTCTTGCTTCCAAATTGGCTATTGTTCTTTGGTCTCTCTCTATTCTTTCATTATTTCTTCTAATTAGCTGATCTATACGTGCTTTTAAGCTATCTATATATGTTGTATCGCCTTTGATAGTACTTTCTTCTGACTGTTCTTCTAAACAAGTATTTTCATTTTTTCCTAATTTAAAAGTCTCTTTAGCTTTGCCATTTTGCGCCCCCTTGCTTACAGGGCGTTGCTTTGCCTGTATAGTGGGCTTTCGATCTTTTACTATGGGGCTGTGTTTTGCCTGTATAGTAGGTTTTGAGTCTCTGACAATCGGGCGTTGTTTGGCTATTATGCCTCCTTTTGGCTGAGAGGCTTTTGGCTTTTTCTGTACAGGCTGTTGTTCATTTTGCGCCTGTTGCTGACTGTTTTCTGGTTGTATTTTATCTTGCATTACTTGCTGTTTGTGATACGTAAAGTTACTGTTTTTTTTGAGATTGTTAGAACTGTTGAATTGTTCCGCCTGACGGCTGATTGTTTCAATGGTTGCATTGTTGGCGCGAGGCGTAGCCACTCCCGACTCCCCACTATTTCACCCTTCTTCCGACTGCATCTCTACTACCTCGTGGCGGCTAATGCTGAAGTGCTCGCATACCTCGTTGTAAAAAGCGCCACGGGCTTGTTGGCTGGCAAAAGCAATGCGGTGCTTGCCTCCGTTTACCATTTGTAGCCGTACGGCGGGCTGATCCCACCAAATGTCGGGCGTAATGCCCAGTATTGCTTCCATTTTTAGCAAAGTAGGCGCTTGGTGGGGTGGTTGTAGCTCTATTGCCGCTATTTGGTTGGCTTGGTGTTGTTGTTTTTTAGTCATTTTAGTTAAACTGTTAGGATTGTTTGAATGGTTTTATGGTACTCTACCCTACTATTTTTCGCCCTGATTTGTGTCTCCACAAATCAAACCACCCACAACCTTAAAAAACGACTTATTTTAGGGTTTCGATCGGTTGGTGAAAACACACAACCGAGGCGGGAACGGTACTTTTTAAAAAAAGCTGGGTAGAGTAGTTTGATGGTTTCCCGTTCTGCAACGAACGGGAAACCATCAAACCATTCGCAATTAATTATTTTGTACCCTCGCCTATCAGTTGCCCTAATAGTTGGTTATACTCCTCATAAAACTTTGCCCCTAGCATAGCAAGGGCAGCCCTGGCAAGTATGGCATCTCGTTCGCTGAGCGGTTCGTTGTTTTGCAGGCGAGTTTGCAGCTCCTGAAAAAACCCTAAACTATTGGTGTAGCGGGCGGGCATTTGTTTTGCATAAGGGTAAGCAGCTTTGGCCTCCCTTGGTAATTGAGGTACAGTATGTTGTAGCCTTTTCCAGTACTTTTTTATTGCTTGTATCATGTGATGGTTTATTGTTTAATTTTTAACCTTATGGTTTTACTATTTGATATTTTTTTCTCTCGACTATCGTCTACTGACTCCCGACTAAAAAGCTAAAGGGCAGCCAAAAGCCACCCTCTAAGCAGCGATCATTAACTAAACCACTGGCAGGGCTTGCTATTATCCCTAATTAGGTTTGACCACTTATTGGGTGCTAACCACGCCTGCCAGGGTTTCCCTGTTTATCAACTAATCAACCAATTATCAGCTTCCATCTATTGTCTTAGCCATTGATCAAATCTTCTATAGCCGCTTCGGTCATAGTTTTCTCATAGGGGCTTAAGGGTTCGCCCCGCCTCAGCTTGGCTATAGCGCGGGCGCACACCTCCCGGCAATACTCTAGTTTGACTTCGCGCACCTTGTTTGCCTGGGCAAGGGGCACAGGCTCAGAGGCAGCTTGTTTTCGTTTCTTTCTGAATAAATTCATGTTTTTCGTATTGTTAAGTTTTAGTTTTTTTTGTTCTTTGATTTAGCCATTAGCTTTTAGCCTTTGTTTGGGTTTTGATTTAGTTTTTAGCCATCAGCTTTTAGCCTTTTTTTAACTCCTGACTCCTGACTCCCGACTAAAAAACTCCTGACTCCCGACTACCAACTAAAAAACTCCCGACTACCAACTCCCGACTAAAAAACTCCCAACTAAAAAGCTAAAGAGCAGCCAATGGCTACCCCTTAAGCCATACCTAATGCAACAACACCCACACTACAGGTGCTGTATACTGCAAGGGAAAGAGGGCACGTTGCACCCCCTCTGGTTTTTAAAGAAAAACTGAATCTGAAACGGCACCCGATGCGTTGATCAGTGCCCAAAAATCAGAAACTATGATGGCACAAAACTAAGGGGTCAACACACGCCAAACAAGGGCTAAAGTGGGGTGTTTACTTTTTGTTTGGGGGCTGTTACTTTAGCCAAACTAAGGTAACAAAGCGGTAACAGGTATACATAAAACCTTGTTTTTTAGGGGGTTATAAGTGTAGGTGTTTGTACGCAACCTGTTCAAAGTTTTTTTTTAACATTACTTGTTTTTTTTTGAGAGGCAGGCAATGTATACCCAAGTATACACCTGTATTTAGGGTGGTTTTAAGTTTTTTTGTGGTATTTTTTATATACATATATTACATTGGCAAAGCCACAACATCTGCCCCGCCTACCCCGTAGACAATAAAAAAAATGTATCTACTTTTCAACTTTTTAAACCCACACTAAATTATGGCAATCAAATATGCGCTTTATGACAACCAAATGACCAGCGACCCCAATGACCACATGGCGCAGGTGCAACACGACCAAACCCTGAGCCTTGACAATATCATAGAAACCATGATAGGGCGTGGCTCTACCATTACCAAAGCTGAGGCACTATCGGTACTTGAGGAGTTTTTTGATGCCATTACCGAAGCCATCAAAAACGGAAACGCTGTCAATACCGAGCTCATCAACATATCGGTAAGCCTTAAGGGGGTATTTACCGATAGCAACGACCGCTACGACAACAACCGCCACCACGCCAAAATAAACATACAGGCAGGTACCCGCCTCAAAAAGGTATTGGGTGAGCTATCGTTTACCAAAACCGAAGCAAGCAAACCCGTGCCTACTTTGCTTAATTTTAAAGATGTAGCAAGCGACTCCAGCAACGACACCCTCACGGCGGGTGGAGTAGGGCAGGTAAACGGTAGTCGTCTAAAAATAGCTATTGACGACAACGACCAAGGCGTGTTTTTTATTGCCAGCAATGGCACCGAAACCAAAGCACCTACCATTATCCGTAACAAACCCTCTGAGCTTATTTTTATGGTTCCTGCCGGGCTTGCCAGTGGTAGCTACAAACTAGAGGTAAGGGCTAAGCTTGGGGGCAAGGGCATAAGAAAGGGGCAATTGCTCGACGAACTCGTGGTAAACTAAGCCAGCCAATTTGCCCACATACCAAAAAAGCACTGAGAAACGTTTCTCAGTGCTTTTTTGGCTGCAGCCCTATAGGGTTTGGTGCTGCAGCCCTATAGGGTTTGGTGCTGTAGCCCTATAGGGTTTGGTGCTGTAGTCCTATAGGGTTTGATGCTGTAGCCCTATAGGGGTTTGATGCTGTAGCCCTATAGGGGTTTGATGCTGTAGCCCTATAGGATTTGGTGCCGTAGCCCTATAGGGGTAACCAGGCAAATGAAACAAAAACGCTACCCCAAATCTTTAAAACTGCTTACTTTTAACTGCTCTCTGAGCCGTTGTGCTCTCATTTTTGCGGCGCCTTCGCTTGTCTTGAGCGCCAAGCCTATTTGTTTGTAGGGATAGCCCCGTGTTGCCAACACCAACAGCTTTGCCTCGTCGGGCTTGAGCTCACGCCCCAAACGGTGGGCAGCCTCTTGCAGGGGTTGCATTTCGTGGGGTTTGAGCTCATCTACTCCTTTTATAGGGCTTGTTTTGATGGTCTCCACAAAATTGGTCTGGGCTTGCATTTGTTCGGTTTCGGCGCGTATTTTTTGGGTACGTGCCTTGTATAGCCACAGCCCCGCTATAGCTATAGCCGCCACCATGACCAACCACCACCAAGGGGTGATTTGCCGTACTATGTTTACCCTGGGCGTGGTGCGGGCTATTACCAGCGAGTCGCGCAGGGTTACATTTACTTTGGTTTTTTGGAGTAGCCTATACTCGGCACGTTTGCGTTGGGCATACCACTGCCGCACCTGGGCAAAGTAGGCTTTTTCGTGCTCACGGGGCCATATTCGCCCTATGAGGTTATAGCCGCTGTGGTACATGTCGTAGGCGGTTTTGTGGGCAAACTTTTGTTGAACGGGCAAAGCATTGTTGCCCCCCAGTACTTGCAGCAACGAGTCGAACTTATGGTAGGCTTGCCCGGCCTGGCTTTTTTGTAGCTTTATATAATGCACCAAACCTTGCACCCCCCAATAGTACGCCCACGCCTTGGGGCTGGTGTGCTCCAGGCTTTGGGCTTGCCGTAGGCTTTGCTCGGCAGCGGGTAGGTTTTTGCTCTGCAAATAATACCAGGCAAGTTTTACCCGACGAATGCCCTCAGTAGAGGGGCGCGCCTTGGCTTGGTGCAGGGCGAGGCGTTGGTAATATACCGCCGAATCGTATTTGTGCTGGCTTTCCTTGAAACTGGCAAGGTCGGTATAAATGCTTGCCAACTTTGTTTTGCCAGGGTTACTAGCCACCAAACGCCTAAAGCAAGTGTCTGCCGCAAAAAAACTACCTTGAGCATGGTAACAATTAGCTAACACCTGCAAAGCCCTGCCAAGGCTTTGGGGGGTGTTGAGGCGGTGAAAGTTTTCTATGGCCTTGATAACTACCGGAATGGCGGCTTGGTAATTCCCTGCATCGTAATGGCAAAGTGCAATGTTTTTGAGCATGACTGCCTTTTGGGTAGGCTTGGTATACAAGTCATAGGCTTGTTGGTAATGCTGGATGGCAAGCCCGTAGTAGCCTTGTTTGCGGGCATAAAATCCAATCAGCCAATGGGCTTGGGCTTGTTCCTGGGGCTTTTGGGTGGCGCTGGCGGCTTGGCGGGCGTAGTGTATCGCCGAGTCGGGCTGAGCACTACCCACCCGGTAGGCTTGGGCGTAGAGGCGGTCGTACCGACTTTTGGGTTGGGGGTGGTTGGTTGTTTGAGCACTTGCCCAGGCAAAGGCCATGCATAGAGCAAGCCCGGCAAGGGATAGGCGTAGGGTAATGGATAACATAACTATAGTTAAATAATAAGTGGTTTGGGTGAATATATTTTAGATGTTTCGTTTGTTTGTACCAAAGGCAGTATTTTTGCAAAATATACCTAATGTACAACACTTAAAATAGTATACAAAAGAATGAAAAAAAACAGAAAACAACACAAAATGTTGCGGGATTTTTACAAAGACGCTTGCAGCCCCCAACAAATGCAGCAAATAAAGGGGGGGAATTGTTGTAACACAGGCGATGACGGTGACGGAGGAGAAACCCCACCTCCACCGCCCAGCGCTATGGCTAGGGTAGTACCGCTCTGGCAAAAGTGGGGGAGCAAATAGATAGGGATTGAATGGGGGCTTGATGAGCCCTCTTTTTTTTGGGGGTGAGCTTCAATGGACTTAAATTATGAATGGTTTAATTACGAATTACGAATGAGTCAATTACGAATGGGCGCAAAGCCCCGCTCTTTTAAGTCTTCCGAAGGAGACTTGAAGGTTTTAATAGGGGGAAGTCTTCCGACTTCCTTGCTCGCTGGTTTAATTCCCCCGACTTAACACCTGCACGGCTCTTTTAAGCTCTGGACAATGTGTCATTAATAATCGCAGAATAAGCTCAGAGAAGAAGTCAAAAGACTTCTATTCATCAATAGTGTAAAGTCGCCCTGCGGGAAGACTTTACACAGCGGGGGACTACCAACTAAATTACAAATGGTTCAATTACGAATTACGAATGAGTCAATTACGAATGGGCGCAAAGCGCTACTGACTAAATTATGAATCGGTTTGAAGTGACTATGGTCTACCGACTACTGACTATGGACTAAATTGACTATGGTCTACCGACTACCAACTCCGGACTAAAATTTGGTTTGTTTGTGCCCAAGGCAGTTTTTTTGCCCATAAGCTTAATGTATAACACTTTTAAAGAAAAGACAAAAGAATGAAAAAAAACAGAAAACAACCCAAAATGTTGCGGGATTTTTACAAAGATGCTTGCAGCTCCCAACAAATGCAGCAAATAAAGGGGGGGAATTGTTGTAATGAAAGTGATAATGATGGACACCCCCCCCCACCGCCCAGCGCTATGGCTAGGGTAGTACCGCTCTGGCAAAAGTGGGGGAGCAAATAGATAGGTATTGAACGGGGGCTTGGTTGCCCCTTTTTTTTGGGGGTGAGCTTCAATGGACTTAAATTACGAATGGTTCAATTACGAATGGGCGCAAAGCGCTACTGACTAAATTATGAATCGGTTTGAAGTGACTATCGTCTACCAACTACCAACTACCAACTACCAACTAAATTACGAATGGTTTAATTACGAATTACGAATGGGCGCAAAGCGCTACTGACTAAATTATGAATCGGTTTGAAGTGACTATGGTCTACCGACTACCAACTCCGGACTAAAATTTGGTTTGTTTGTGCCCAAGGCAGTTTTTTTGCCCATAAGCTTAATGTATAACACTTTTAAAGAAAAGACAAAAGAATGAAAAAAAACAGAAAACAACCCAAAATGTTGCGGGATTTTTACAAAGATGCTTGCAGCCCCCAACAAATGCAGCAAATAAAGGGGGGGAATTGTTGTGAGGAAAGTGATGATGGAGGAGTAACCCCCCCTCCACCGCCCAGCGCGATGGCTATGGGAGTACCGCCCTGGCAAAAGTGGAGGAGCAAATAGATAGGTATTGAATGGGGGCTTGGTGAGCCCTCTTTTTTTTGGGGGTGTCCTAGCAAGGGTTTAAACGGAAAGCTTGTCCTATAAGGATCGAGACTTCCTTGTATTCAAGCTTTCAAGTCTCCTTCGGAAGGGCTTAAAAGAGCGGAGAACACGCCTTTTGGTCTGGCGCAATAGATAAGCTATTTTACATAAGTTTTATTCTCAATATTATCAAACCGAGTCTACAGTAAACTGTAGACTCGGTTTTTGCTTTGAGTAAAAAACCTATAATGACTACTGACTTATTAGAGAAGTTTAAGCTTCGCTGCATTCAAGCTTATTACAAGCTATATGGTTGGCATAAGGCTTTTACTTTATGAACCGTTGAGCAGTATTATTTATACATCATCACCCAGATGTAACGGTACTTGGTATGTGGGTGAAAGCCTACCCCAAAGGATTTGTATTCAGGGTTTAGGATTTGCTTACGGCGGGTTCTTTCCGGAATGTCTTGATCAAGCAAAAGGTCAAGTACAATGTCAAGTGAGGTACTTTTGCCAAAACCTAAAGTAGTAGCAAATTTGGGAGTACCTTTGATTTTGTCTAACCCTTTGGTACCAAAGGCTACTGCCATGCGCTTGGCTGGCATCAGCAACACCTCATCTGCCTTAAGAGGTTCCATAGGTTTAGTTTCTAATAACTTGGTATACAGTTCGCGGGCTACTGGATTACGCATTTTTTTATCCATTAAGTACTCTCTGGCAAACTTAGGGGGGTTGGTTCGTGCCTTGTTCAACAACAACACCATCTCTTTTTCTACAGCACGCATACCAGGCACTCCATTGGCTGTATTGAGTTTGTTATAATCCCACCCGGCAAGTTTCTCCAAGGCTGCCGAACTCATTTTTTTACCTCCTCTAATAGTTACATGCATTACCCCCGCACTGCGTGCGCTCATGTAGGTATCTGTAATATTGGCAAACAACTTGAGCCGTCCATCGTTTTTGGCAATAAGACTGCCGCCCGACTGTACAATAAAAGGGTCGCCTTCACCTATTTGCCCCAGCAAAGCCCCCAAATTACCATATTGGTTGATAGCACCTAATGCAGAATGCCCGTGGTAATCTACTTTTGCCATTGGTTTTTTGAAAGTCCAGGAGCCAGTGACCACAACGATCATTTTCTCGCCTTTTTTGAAATAAATATTGGTAATAGCCATTTTTTTAGTGCCAACCCTGAGCTTATGCTGAGCCAGTACAGGAAAGGCCGTGATGGACAGTAGAAAAAGTGTTGTTAAAAGTGTATAGCTTTTTTTACGCATATTCATATATTTTTAAGTTGAAAACTCCTCTTTGGAACCGTTTTAGGCTCAGTTATATTCAATAGTCCATAGTATTTAGTCGATAGTCCATAGCTGATTCAAGTAAATATTCACCTTGTTAAATACTGTAAACCAGTATTTTATATTAAGATTGTGTACTCACTTTATTTTTAAAAGTGTGTCGGTTTTATGCCTAAACACCCAATTAAATAGTTTTTAAATTCATCAATGACTGATAACCAGCAAACAACTTTGACTAAAATCACTGCGGAGTATTGTTATAACGGTCAAAAAAAAATTAGGATAAGTGATGATACTATAAACTAATACCCATGACCAAAATATCGTCAATCTGGTTATAGTATTTTTTTTCCGAATCAATGGGGTTCATCCAAAAATCCAGTGTTTCATGCAAAATTTCATACTGTTCTGCCATTGGCTTTTGGTGTATGTTTTCCAACAGCTCTCTAAACCTTAGTGTCATAAATTTACGCCCTTTTTGACCACCAAACTGGTCTTGATAACCGTCTGTAGCCAGGTACAACGTGAGTGTTCCTGGCACTTTAGGGTAAGGTATCTGGTGGTTTTTGAAAGTACGTTCCAGCTCTAACTGTTCGCCACCCAATGGCAACCTGTCTCCTTTTACTACTGTCATTGCCCCACCCTTTACCATAAGCAACGAATGTTTAGCCCCGGCAAAGTCTATAGTTTTGTTCTTTTTGTCAATGGTCAAAATACCAATGTCCATTCCGTCATTATTGTCCAATTCATTTTGGCGCAAAACCTGCCTTATCAGGCGATGCACTTCTTGTAAAATCAGGTTAGGTTGGTGTATTTCTTTATCATGCACTACCTGATTGAGCAAGTTAGTGCCAATCATGCTCATAAAAGCACCTGGTACCCCGTGTCCAGTACAATCTACCACCGCAATAATATTTTTATTCTGATGATGCTCACGTTTTTCTGCAAACCAATAAAAGTCACCGCTTACCAAGTCGCGGGGACGGTAATAAATGAAAGAGTTGGATAAGGCTTGTTGTATTTTATCCAGTGGTGGTAGTATTGCTCGTTGAATACGCTCGGCATACTCTATACTGTCTTTGATCACATGGTATTGCTCTTGAATAGCTTCGTTTTGCTTTTCTACTTGCTTGTTTTTCTTATCAAGCAATTCATTTTTTTCGTTCAGAATGGTATTCATCAATGCCGATTCTTCATTCATCAACTTAAGCGTTTGCTCATACCTCAACCTACTCAAAGCCCCTCCTATCCACTCTGCTAACAACAAAATAAAATCTTTGTCTCCTTGGCTAAAAGCTTTAGACAATGCCTGAGTTGATGAAAAACTCAAAGTACCAAATATTTTCCCATCTAACCGTACAGGCACTCCAATATAGGCCAATGTCTGAAACTGAGTATAACAAGGATGGCTACTATAGGGAGTATCAAGCACTGAGTGAAAAGCAATGATTTTATCTTCACGCAGTGTAATCTCACAGTAAACCTTGTCCAGAGGGAAAAACTGCCCTACAGTAATGGTATCATCCAATGGATAAACACTGTATACTTGATACTCATTTTCAGTTACTTTACTAATAATGCCTACTTCCAGTCCTAACAAACGAGTGGCAAACTCTAGTACTTGGCTGAGTTGCTCTTCAAGGTTGCCCGAAATGTCAGAAGTAATCGAATACATCGTTTCGGTACGCTCCTTAGCCCTCAACATTTCTTCTTCCAAAGCTTTCCTTTCGGTAATGTCAACTTCTATAGACACAAAGTTTATCAACTGGCCATAGTCATCATATACAGGTGCCACGCTTAAATTTACCCAATACTTTTCACCATTTTTTTTATATGCTACAATATCAGTAGACGCTTCCTTACCTTCCCCCATTCTTTCTATCAGGTAAGCTACTGTTGTCTCATTGGTATCTTCACCATGCATCAACTCTCCGGGGGTTTTGCCAACTGCCTCATCAAACGAGTAACCCGACATTTGAATAAAGCCTTGATTTACCCATTGTAGTACGCCCCGCTCGTTGGCAATCATTACAGCATTGCTGGTTTTGCTCGCCACCAGTGACAACTGCTTGTATTCTTGTGCTATTCGCTTGGTTCGGCTCACATCACGCGCAAAAGTGAGAATTTTTTGAGGCTCTCCATTTAGGTTTTTTACTACGTTGTAGGCGCCTGCCAACCAGATGTTGTCACCATTTTTGGTACGCAACAAAAACTCTCCCTGTTTAGACTCCTGGGCTAGTAACTCTTGCCAAAAACCCTGTATTTCACCTTCGGTATATATCTCCGATACTAACAAGTGATGGTGTTTTAGTCCTTGTATTTCATCAGCACTGTAGCCAATAAGATTCAAAAATAAGTCATTTGCCTTGATTACACGTCCATTTAGGTCAAGCTCAATAGTAGCATTGAGTTGGTTTACTGCCTTATATTGGGTTTCAAACTCCAGGTTTTGCAGTTTCTGCGCTGTAATGTCATTGGTAAGTAATATAATTTTGCTAATTAAACCTTGCTGGTCTATAATGGGGGTATAACTGGTAGAAAACCACAACTCTGTTTTGTTTTGGGCAATAAACTTAGATTCTCCAGAGGCTGGAATGCCTTTAACTAAGTCACTCCAAAATTTTTCATACTTTGCCTGATCATATTCTTCTGTACTAATCAGGGTTTGATGGTCTCGCCCAATCAAAGCTTCTCGTTCGTACCCAGTTACATAACAAAAAATAGAGTTTACTTCAAGAATTTTACCCTTAGGGCTAATTTCTACAAAACCCAAAGTACGGTTAATGGCAGATAGTTGTCCTCTAAGCTCCAGGCTACTTTCTGTCAATTGATCGTTAATGGTTCTGATCTTATCAAGGTGCTCCCGCATGGTTTTTTGCCGATCCGACAAATGTTGATTTGCCAATACCAAAGATTCTGTTTTTTCGGCTACAACTTTTTCAAGATTTTTGTTGGTGATATCAAGTTGATCGGTAAGTAGCTCGGCACGGGTAAACGCTAAAGAAAAACGCAAGGTAAGTACATAGGTTTGGCACAAGATAAAGAACAAAAAGCCTAGATCGAAAACGTATCCTCCGTCTTTTATATAACCGTTTGCAAATAATATATCATGGACAACAGCGGTAAAAAATACCACCCAACCCAACAGGAAAATACGGGTGTATCTCTGTTTGAAGATTTCAGACTTGATCAAAGCATAAATGATATATACTCCAGACACAATCGCCATTACCTGAAAAACTTCTGTAAGAAACGAAAACCACAGAGGGGGAGTGAATACGACCAGCAATGATGCTATAGTGGCTACCGTCATATTGATACGTACTACGATACGGTGTATTACCTGTGGAAAAACCGAGTAACAAAAAAGGGTGAAAATACCTACCGCAGAGTAAAAACCGAAAAACTCCATTTTGACAAGCAAAAACCAAGGTACGTTTACAAACTCAAGTAAGGGGCGCTCGCCTACCGACAGGATACGAAAACATACCAATAAGCAAAATACTCCAAAGTAAAGTGCTTCTTTGCTTTTACGACGCAGCCAGTAAATGCTTATGTGGTAAATGCCCACAAAAAATATCATGCCTGCCAATAGCATGTCAAACATAATTTTTCGCAAACGTGCTTGTGCCAATTGTTTGCTTTGCCCCAGTACAATGGAGTTAATAATGCCTGACTTACGGTAGTGAAAATTGGACACTTGAATAATGAGCTGTAGCTCTGACCAGTCGGGCGCTACCTCTACTACACAAGGCTTGTACTCAGGGCGGCTGTGCTCTTTGCTTTTGGCGGCTGTACCTGCTTCCAGTATCAATTTTGAGTCAATAAATACCCTACCACTGGTACGAAAAACAGGAAACTTGAGACCTAAGGTGCCAGGTCGCTTTTTGGGTAAGCGTATTTTAACCCTATAGGTAGCAAAACCTTGCAATGGCACTTTCCTTTTTTTGATAGAGATATTGTACCAATTATTGGGTACTGTTATGAAGTGTGGCGCAGGAATGTTTTTTGGGAAAGTAAAATCTTGCGATACCAAATGATGTTTCCAGTAAAACTCCCAGGCACCATCGAGTTTGATTGACCCATATTTTTCAAAGTCCCAATTTTGCAAATCAATCACTCCGTTTATCACGGCAGGTATTTTTGCTGGTCGTTTTGACTGACAGGAATATAAAGTCAAGATGAGTAAAAAGATGCCAAAAAACCTGATCTCTTTCATAATGTTTTTATTCAACAACTCCCCGTGTACGTAGTACTACTTGTATCTAAAATGCATCAAAAGAATATCAAACAATTAACAGTGCTTGTTCAAAAGTAAGTTGTAATCGAGACAAATAAAAGAGATTTTGAACTCCAAAGAAAGGCATGCTCTACACTATTTAGCCGTTGTCTCCTCAAACTTCGGCAAGCAGTGTTACTGCTCATGACAAACGCTGTATTGCTGCCTATTGTTTCTTATTGATGGTAAGTAATTGTGTAATATTGGTTACTATATAAACAAATATAACGATTTAAGCCATTAAATAAACCCTACAATTTATTTTTTAATGTTTAACAAAACTAACTGTGGGTTGGGGAGTAATAGTGGGCAACTCGACTACAGTCGATAACTTGATAATTTTCTTAAGTTGTTGATTATGGTCAAGCACTGGGGTGTAGGTCGAGTTGAGGGTAATAGTTTTATTGAAGCGGGTACAATACTCCAGACGGCTTTTTTGTGGGGTTCCTTGCAAGAGTTTAGCCCAAAGTTGGGTATATTTTTCCGACTTTGGTGTGGTCTCGTTCAATAACACTGTATAATGTTTACCTAACAAGTCGGCGCGTTCGTAGCCCAGCTCGTTCAAAAACAAGGTATTGGCCTCTATAATATTGCCTTGCGGGTCAAACTCTGCCACTGCCAAAGTACGTTTGGTGGCCGAAACCTGCCCTATCAATTCGGTACGCTTATTTTCCAGCTCTTCGTTGGCAGTTTTCAATTCTTCAGCAGTTTGTCTAATGCGTTCTTCCGACATTTTCAGGTGTTGGTTTTGGCGCTCTATATGTAGGTATACCCTGGCATTATACAAAGCTATGGCAGTGTACACCGCAAAGTTTTGCATAATATTAAGATGATAGTCGGTATAGGCATTTTTGCGGTAACTCTTAGCGGTAATGACCCCTACTACCTGCTCTTTGACAATAAGCGGTATATAAATGGCCGATTCGGGCTCTTTGTCGTACCCTTCTGATAAGGATACACCATTGACATATCTGGAAGCTTCCTCAGTAAAATCATTGATAAAAACTACTTCTTTGTTTTGAAAACACCATACCGAAAGTTTGGTATCATCGTCAAGCGAATCGTACCCCAATACAATTTTAGCCTCATGCTTACCTATAAAGTCTAGCTTTTGAGCAGCTTCATCAAACACACCTATAGACAGAATAGGGGCGTCTAACAATGGATTGATATTGCTATGCACTACTTCTACAATTTGCTCTATCAACAGGTTAGAGGTGATCTCTTTGCCTATATCGGTCAACAATCGGATATTTTCATATTGCCGGGTTACTTCGTCGGTACGCTCCCGTACCTTGTCAAGCATCAACTGAAAATCATGGGAAAGCTTGCCTATTTCGTCTTTGCTGTTAATTGCTGCTATTTCTATATCTTCTTCAAAATTGTGGGCAATCACCCAGTTAATCGACTGTGATAATTGCTGAATAGGGCGCCCCAACCGAGCAATGATTACATACATGAGGATGATAATAAACACCAAGAACACCAGTGTAATGCTAAGTAAACTCATTCGTATTTTGCCTGCCATTCGCGCAGACACGGTTACCAGCTCTTGAGATATTTTTTGAATATTATCGCTCAGTTTTTTCATGATACCAGCCAGTTCATGCTTATGCCCCTGTTTACTTTCTTGCCCTAGTTCCTGGTCTAGCATTACCACTTCATTAAACAACTGTTCGTAACGGGTAAGCAACTGGTTTACTGAGTCTTTGGTTAGCGGATTAAAAATTTTAGTTGCAATGTCTTCTCTAAATTCCTTCACTGCTCCCTTTACTTTTTGCTGATAAACGGTATCTTTTCTTAAAAGAAAATCTTTTTCATGGCGACGTATCATGAGCAGTTTGGCAAAGTCGAGATTATAACGTTGGGTAGCGGCTTCTATCTGGTGTATGTGCTGGCGCATGTCACCGATCAAGCCATAATCTTCGAACCCTTTTTTACGCACTTTTTTCACTGCTTCTTCAAACGCTTTCTCAGAAGCGTCAATCAACCCAATAATCTCGTCAATTTCTTTGTTGAGCAGGGTCGATTGTATTTCTTTGATTTGGTGCAAGTCTTGAAATTTTTGTTTGAGTTTATTTACATCGGTCAGGTGGGCATCTACAAACTGACTTTTACCTGTTTTAAAAAACACAGGATTGGTTACATCAAAATGAAAAAAGTCTTTTTCGAGGAGGTGTATATCTTTGGCAAGTAGGTTAATGTCTGCCACTGCCTGAGTCACTTTAGTAATGCGTTGATTGCGGTACTGTGACCACAAAAAAGTAGCAATGATAGATGCTACCAATAGCACGAATCCGGCAAATGACAATAATAATTTCGATTTTATACTCTGCAATTGCATATCAGCAATATTAAACCTTGGTATACGATGAACTTTTGCCTGTGTATGTTCATATACTGTTCCATATTTAACAAATTTTAAAATAAGTTTTGGGCAAACTTTACCAACCCATCAATGCAGTGTGTACAGGCCATTTGTCTAAAGACAAGTGCTCGCTTATGGTTTGCCAAAACCGTAACTAATCACAAGCTAAGTAAGTTGTCAACAAAAAACAAGACAATGACGCTCTGCTATCTCATACTTCTTTAGTAATCATTCCTTTGTGTCCTCCTCGTCGGCTGCCAAAATAACATGCTTGTATTTCTGGTACAGAAATGCTGTAACCAATAACAAAGTACCTATACTAATAAAAGCTAGTATGACATTGAGGGTAGAGTTATAGTTAATATCATTGGCAAATAGTTTTAACAAAGTAATTGATAAAAAGGCAAAACCCGTAAGTCGCAGATACTTGAGCCTTTTGGCAATGCCATAAGCTATAATTACTACCGAATAAATACCCCAAACCAAGGTAAAGCCAAGCTTGAACACCGACTGACGCGCTTGTGTGATAGTGAGCCCCCCGTAAAGTATAGACAAAGCAACTAGTTCAAAGCTTAGTGTAACCACTGCCAACACGTGTAACATAATAAACCATAGTTGCATTTGTCGATAGGTGAGCAATTGATGGTAACACATGACACGGTATACTGCCCATAGCATAAGAGTTATGAGCGCATATACTCCCCAGCGCAACCAGCCATAACTCTGATTTAGGTGAAGAGCCTGCAAATGCCAAAATCCTACACTTACTAATAAAATGACGCACAACACACTGAAAAAAACCAACCCATAACCAAACGATTTGAGCGGCAACCACCAACGGGCAGCAGCAGCTAAAGCGGTGATGTATGCATACGAATACATCAACAACACTATGATCATCAAGTGATAGTTGGTAGGGTTTTGGGCAAGATAATAGTGTGTTATTTCGCTAAAAAGTAATAAATAAAGCAGACCTACTCCTACAAAGTCAAACAGGTATTGCAGTATTTCAAGCAACTGATCTTTGTTAGTATGGGTATAACGGTTGTATATGTAGCCCAAACCCAATATTTCGGCAATGAGTGATATTGACACAAAAAAAGTATGGTTGAAAACAAATGGAATAGATTGACTGGACTTAAGGTATACCACCAGCCAAAGTAGTACAGTGTCATATATAGAAAACATCAACACCAGATGGTTGACATACTTGAGGTAAGTCGAACTAAAGAAATGCCCCAAGGCAAATACTACTACCGACTCTAGCAACCACCACCAAATACGGGCTTGCCCTTCGGTTTCCATAAATATGCCATAAGCCAACAACAGGGATAGCCCCGCGCTGAGGTTTTCATACAAATGCGATTGCCCGGAAAATATCCGCGAAAGCGCAAAAATCACTGCGGCCTCTATAGCCCAGGCTATAGGTATAGTTCCATCTTGGTATATCAACCCAATCCCTATAGCAAGCAATACAAATAGACCTATTGCCAGGTAGTCGTACTGTTGATCTTGCCAGATACGCGCAATACTATATGCTACAGCAACCTCTATGCTCCACCAAAACAAAAGCCAGGCATTGCTAAACTCGAATGGTAAATACAAGGCAATCAGGGTAAGCGTAAGCAAAGTAATAGCATTATATGCTTCTACTTGCCATTGACGCGATGCAGCAAACAACACGGCGGCTTCTATTGCCCAGGCAATGAAAGTAGCCCGTTCTTCGAGCACAAACGGGGTAAGCAGGACAACTCCTAAAGGAATAATTTTGATGGCATACTCCAAAGAACTGTTTTTTAATGCAGGTTTGAGCCAAAGAGTAAATAGTATTGTTGCTTGCCCTGCCCAGGTAATGGGTATCCACACCCCCTTGAACCCCAAATATGCAGCAAAACTAAGCATATAGACGCCTATATTCATAAATGGCAAGTACACTGAACTGCTGCCCTCTTGGTTGGTGTTGGCTACATACACACCTGTAGCCAAACACAAAACACTGTAAGCCAAGGTAAACAACCCTTGCCCTGGTAACATTCGTTGATACCCTTCAAGCAAATGGTTTTGGACAAAAAGCATATTATTGTATTGGAGTATGGTAGTACCTACCATATAGAAAACTACGGCATTGAGTAGGAGCAACAGTCTTTTTATTTCGGGGTGCTGATCTTTTTGGCGGGTATAGTGCACCACCAGAGTTACCTGAAAAGTAATAAAAAAAGCAAAGCTAAAAATAAGGGCAATGGGTTGCAATGGCGCATTATACGCGTGACTTACCCAAACAATGAAGATAAGCCAGGAAACTACAAAGGCAGTGAGGTCGACCCGGTACCAGTTTTTGCGAAAAGCCAATACCAGGACGCCTATGTTAATGATACAAATATAACTAAAAAACACGGCTGCATTGCCCCCACCGTTGCCAATAAGCGGAGGAATGGCGTAGGCACCTACCAACCCTATAATGCCAATAATTTCTTCGTCGAAACGGGTACTTTGGTACACGGTATACACAGTGGCAAGTAGCATGAGCGGAAACGCCACCCCTTGGGGCAATACCTGCAAAAAGACATAACCTATATAAGTAGTAAAATAAACAGTGGCCGTGCCTCCACTAAACAATACTGCACTGTAGGCGTGGTATTTTGCCTTAAGGTAATAAGACAACCCGATAAGCCCAGCTCCCGCAGTATAAGCAAGTATGAGCCTGCCCAAAGGGCTGATAAGGTTACGATCAATGGCATACTTAAGGAACACCCCTACCCCTATAATCAAGATAAGTATCCCCAACTTGCTGAGTACATTGCCTCCAATGAAATTTTCTATATTAAAGGGTTCTTTTTCAGGTTTGGGTGGAGTTGCCGCACGCTTGGTTTTATCAGCAGCATGAAAGGCAGCTATAGGTTCAGGCTTCAGGGTTTCTTCTTTGCTTGGTTTATTCTCTACAAAGCCTTCAGTTGGTGAAACTTCTTCTTTAGGTAGGTTGTCAAATATCGGAAACTTTATCGGCTTTGGGTTTTCGGTGGGCGTTTCTTGCTCCTGCTCCTCTTCTTCAAACTCTCGCTGCAAAGCCTGTTTTGCGGCTGTTTCGCTATAACCAGTGGCTGCCTTAAGTTGGTCAAGCTCTTCCCGTAGCACTACTAAGTCACGCTCGAACACGGCTGCTTGAGCTTCCATGTTTTTAATCTTGATCTCTAGAGCATAAATTTTAGCTTCCGGGCTTTGTTTCATTACAAGAGTTATTAGGTTCAACTTCTAAGTTAACCCTTTTTTTGGTAAAGCAAGAAACAAGGAATAGTATTTTATGGTGGAAAAGCCATTGCCTGCCCAACAATGACTTTTCAATCATACCACCCATTCATCAAATACTTATAGAGTGTCCATTTGTTTGCAACTGAGTCGACTTCATGTCTCCGTTTACTTCGAGCAACAAGTCTACAACAACCGTTTGATGGTTGAGTAATAGGTGTAACTGATATGTATAAGTACCCGATGTAGCTGTTTTGACAGTAGCCTGCCACAAGTTTTCGTGCTGTTTGGGTGGTGTAATGATCCCTTGATTAACTGCCGATCCAGCTATTCCAGTAACTTCTACCAAATCGCTTGGGCTTACCGTTTGTACTCGCCACAACAAGCTATCTTCAGGAGAACACTGGGTAGTATGACGCCCATGTTTGCTTTTAGAGGTATCAAACAAATAAATATATTTTTCGTCTTTTTCGCTCAAATAGTTGGCTACATCTGCCATTACCAACACACTGATAGGCTTTTTGGGTGGTGGTGGTGGGGTTTCGCCTCTAAAAGTATAAGTAATAGTTTTGGTCGTTTGTCCTGCTGTTACCTGATGGAGCGTAACGGTGCCCTCATGTTCAAATTGGTAAACAAATATTTTGAGCCCTACCTGTACTTCCAGCGATAAATCGGGCATTTTGGGCAACAGAGGTAATACTGCCTGACTCGACTGTACATACTTGATGCCTTGGGTTGGTTGATGGGCATTGACCCAGGTTTGCCCCAAAGCCAGGTTATCTTCCAGCGAAATAATGATTACATCGCCTTTGTTGAGCTCAAAAGATTTGCCTGCGTTTTGTTCGGTGTAGAAATGAATATTTGACATAAGTTGTATGGTATGAGGTCTGGTAAAACAAAAAGGGTGTATATAAATTGCTATATACACCCCTTATGGTAAAACTATGGTAAACTTATGCTACCAATTCGTGCTGACGTACCACTTTCAAGAATGGATCATAAGTATAAGTGTGTCCATTAGCCCTAAAGCTTACAGAATATTGGAAGTAGTGATCATCCTGGAAATCACGAGACTGAACACTAGACTCCCAGTATACACGGTTGGTACCAGCATTTTGGCGAGGAGTGTTCATGATACCATTACGACCGAAAGCACCTTCGCATGACTTTCCATCAGGGCCATTTGGGTGTTGTAAGCAAGTAAAGCCAGTAATATCGATCTGATCGCTTGGGCTTACTGCTACAATGCTCCATCTTACGTTGTCACCAGCTACTACATTAGAAGCAAGCTCGTGTCCACCTTCACCAGTACTACCTTTTACATTGTCAATCATGTGGATGTACTGAGCGTCACCACCTGAAGATATAAAATCTGCTACGTCTACAACTAATACGATATTAACTTCCATTATTTTGTTTGGTTAAGTTTATTGATTGATAAATATTTTTTCGTTTTGATGTTACAAAGTTGCCACAATTATACCTGATATATAGGGGTAATAATACCCGTTTGACAAGGAAAACAAAGAATGGGTAAAAAGTGCAATGGACTCAGGGCATAAAAAAAACGACCCTGAACGGAGTCGTTTTGTGAATAACACCTGAGTGATTTTTTGAAAATAGCAAAGACACGACAATCTATCAATTGCCAAAATTTAGAGGTCAAGATCAAAAAGTCGATAGGTTGTCTTGGCTTACCAACTGGTTTTGCAAGGCGTAAATCACCAAACCAGCCAAATTGCGCGCTCCGGTTTTGACAAAGAGGTTGTCTTTGTGCCCCTCTACAGTGCGTCGCGAAATAAACAGCTTATCGGCTATCTCTTGGGCAGTATATTGCTCGCACAACAACCGCAACACTTCCATTTCGCGATCGGTAAACTCACCTTCATTTATAAACTTAGGACGAGGAGGGCGAGGTTTGATCTGTGAACGTAGCACTTCTATTTGTTCTTCCATAAAGTAATAGCCCTTGGTATGCACCAAGGCTATTATTTTAAGCAAGTATTCGGGCGAAATTTCTTTAGGTACTAAAGCATTTGCGCCCGTTTTGAGGGCGTATCCGGTAAAAGTTTTTTTGTAGTATGACGACATCAAAATATACTTCATGTCAGCGTGTGTTGCTTTGAGCTTTTTGATCAACTCGGTTCCCTCCATATCAGTCATCTTAAGGTCAAGCAGCACCACTTGGGGCGGTTCTGGAGTTTTTTTTATCTGACGCAAAAACTCCTTGCCACTAAGGGCTGTGAATAAGCATTGAATGTTAGACTCTTTTATTAAAAAACTTTCTAATAACTGAGTAAACAATTTCTCGCCGTAAGCAAGGGCTATTTTTATCATAGATGTTAGCGTTTATAGGATTGTAAAGCTGAATAGTTTTTAATGAACAGTGGTTTGGTTTCATTGCGCTGGCAATGAACTTGGTATGTTGGATAATACCTTTTTTTATTCTTATAAGTAAATTCAGGGAGATTTAAAGGGCAAGTAAATGGCTATTGATAAAGGTATTTGACAGAAAGTAAATAACGGCAGTATTGTAGGTTTTTGCCACTTGGCAACCTCTACAGCCAGAAGCGTAACGACAGTGCTCCACCTGGAGCCCTGTGCATACTTTTTTTGTGGTTTTTGCAAGGATATCATGTATAGTGGTAAAAATAAGTAATTACTTCAATGGTTGGTTGTGAGAACCCTGTCCTAAGTTAACACAAGTACCCCTAACCCACAAACTATGTGACATTTCATCTGTAAAAACACGTGTTTCTACCTATAAAGCAAAGACAAACCGTACTTTTTTAACACCTTACCCAAGCTTGTATTACCTGTATTGGATTACTTGAAAGTATGCTAACAAAAACAAGCAAAGGCCGCAAGCAAAAACAATGCTTTGACTACTGGGTGAAAGGTTTTAGACGATGAATACAGCTGTTTTCCTTTGCACTCTCATCAAAATAGCATAATTTCGCTAAAATTTATAAAACGTCCAGTTAGGTTTTAATCATCAAACGATAAAATCAGGTACTGGATGCTCCCCAAATACCAGGGAGAATAATCCCCACCAAGTAGAAAGTGTTCTGCTTTGCCGAGCATCTACTCAATGTAATTGAAAGGGATTGAAAAATACACAAGTATTAAGATAGCATTAGTTTTACATTGACAAGTGCCAACAGTTTACAGGCATTTATCGCTTGTGGCTAATCACTTGCTACTACTTACTATTAGAAACACATTTTATACGAATGAAACCGGAGGCGCAATGGATTTAACTAACATTCCCTTATTTAAGGAAATCATACAACAACCCACAATTTTTATATATGGAACCGAAGAGGTTCTGTCAAAAGATATCTTAGCAACAGTTAGCTCTTTACACAAAAAAATTGCTCATTTCTATAACATAGGCCTCGACCGTCAGATAGATGACTTTGTGGCTATTCAGGATGAACTGGACATTGCCGATTTTAACAATTACAATGTAATTGCCTGTGGTATAGACCCTACATCCAAGACTTTTTTAGCCAAACTTAAAACCCACTCAAAAAAAGCCTTGGTGTTTTTTGAATCTATTGGGTTTTTTAAGCACCTCTGGGAAAAAGACAATGTTACGATTATAGAATCGTCGCTTACTGCTTATGTCAAACAACTAGCCAGTCCTGCCAAGGAAGAAGAAACTGAGGCAGCCACCAATACTCCCCCTACCCAATCTGCCGACTTTATAGGCAGAACGCGTGAGCTACAGTTACACGAAGATTTTATGCGCAACTATGACACCAGTGCCTGCAAAATAATTGGAGGACACGGCATTGGTAAAAAAGCGTTGCTCAATGAAATAACGCGTCAGTATTACCGTCAGGAGGCGCATACTTTTGTAGTTACCTTTAAAGACAAAGAGGCTAACGCCAACTATATACTCAACACGCTGTACCCACAGTTTGTAGAAAAAGGCATTGAACTGGGGCTAAGCGATGACGATGTTAAAAACTTCAGGCTTGATCTGAACAACAAAGATGAAGAAGCCGCTCTACCCAAAGCCATTGAGCAATTGTTTGCCACATTTGACAAGCTCACCAATGCCCGCATTGTGTTTTACAATGTAGAGATGGTGCTCAACAAACCCAAAAGAGGGCGCTTGTTTCAGATAAATAACGATGAAATTGGTGAGTTTTTCCATTTATTGCTGCAACGCGACGGATATGCTACTAACCAAAACAAAGTATATTTTGTATCTACTCAAGACTTTGATTTTGACTATGTAGATGACGATGATTTTGCTCAGTTGATAGACTTGCGACCATTGTCGGTACCCGAAGCCAAAGCGCTTGCCAAGCATAGCCTTACCCAACTGGGTGCTGAAGATAAAGCCGGACAAGTAGACGGACTGGATGATTTTGGTTTTGCCAAAACACTGGGAGGCAACCCTCAGTTAATTCAACTCTTTGCCAGAGCCGCTGCCCGTACCGACGCTGCTGCTATTATTAATAATGAACAACTTGGTAAGCTGTCTGATACCCGCGACAAGGTAAAACACCTGATGCGCCAGGCAACATTTGATAAAGTAGAAACTCCAGTAATGATGCCTTTGGCGCTGTTTAGAGAAAGTTTTTCGCAAGAATGGCTCAAAGAGCAAAACTTAAGTGCTAACCCAGCCGAGGCTATTGACTATTTGCAAAAGCACTTGCTGGCTGATGTAGACGAAGACAAAGTGGGCTTCTATTACATTCCGGTACATATTCGCCGTTATGTAAACGATTTGCTGAAGCAAGAAGAAAATACTTTGTACCGTGAGTTGCACAACCGCATTGGTGAAACCTACTGGACAAAAGCCAACCAAGGGAGTTTGGGTAGTGCCGAAGCTTACCAGGCAGCTTTGTATCACTTTGAGCAGGCACAAAACTATGAGCGTGAAAAAGAGTTTATTCAAAAGGCTCCTCAACGCTACTTGCAAAAAGCAGTAAGCAGCTACAAACAAGCCCAATTGGAAGATGCTTTTTATTATTTCAATGGAGTGTTTCAGCACAATGCCCAACTGCTGGATAATCGCAACATGTCGTCGTTTTTAAAGAGCGCAGTTAAGTCAGGACAAGGTAATCCGGAAGACTTGTTTGCCAAAGCCTTGGAAATTTACAGCAATGATATGTTTATTCGCAATGCTTATGCCGACTATTTGTTTAAAAACGGAAAGCTGGATGAAGCAGAAGCATTGAGCCGCCAAAGTCTGGAGATCAACAACCAAGACTTTGTTTCAGGAATTTTGTTTGTGCAGGTTTTGCAAAAGCAAGGCAAAAAAGAGGAAGCAACTACAGAGCTTGCCCGTTTAGAAGAAGTGCTGCAACCTCACGAAGATTTAGACGAGTCAGGCAGACGTAATCTGTCGCAAGTATTGAATATGCGTTTTAACTTGTTGGAGCATTATACAGCATTAGAAGCTATTCAGGCGCAAGCCATTAACTTGTTGAAAAGCGACGGGGTAAATGGCAGCCAGTTAGATTCTTTGGCAAAAGCACCTATAGCCCGCGATGATTTTAGTAAAATAGAAAATGCTACTACTACAGTGCTTGACCACGAGCAGGCAGACAAGCGTGCCAAACGTACTCAAGAGGCAATAAGAAGGCGACAAAACAGCCGTACCCATACCCAGTCGGTGATAGAGGCACTGGAAGCTAACAACACTGCCAATAAGCCAAAAATAGAAGCACTTATCAAGGAGGCAGAAGAAGTAGTAAATACTGCACACACCATATTGGACAACTGGTTACTGATAGAAAATAACAACTTCAGGGCACTGTTTTCACGCGTAAGCGTATTGCGTCACGAGGCAGACCTCAATATGCTCAAAGATGCTATAGAGCGTAGTTATACCGAACGTGAAAAGCCACCAGCCACACACCGCGAATACTTGATTCACTTGATCGAAAGTGGACAGTTGCCTGAGGCGATCAAGCAGTTTTTGGAAACTGTAGAAAAGACAAACCGTTACAAAAATCTACGCGATGAGTTTTTTCCCTTCCTTATTCAGTTCAATCAACTAAAAAATAAATTAGCCGATGCCAGCCAGGAGCTGTCAGAAACTGAACAAAAAACGCTGACCAAGGTAGGAGATGTATTACGACGTATTCTTAAGCGCTACAAACCTGATACAGAAGATACAACCAATTATGATGAGCTGATAGAAAGCAGCGCATCAAGCACTACGGTGTAGACATACACACCCAACAGTGTAAAGTTTTAATAATTGAACCCTTATAATTTTCAGGAATTGTAAGGGTTATTTTTTGCAAAAAAACAATGGTTACTCAATGAAAAAGTACTTTTACCGTCTGCTGGCCAAATACCTGGCCTTTTATATTCGCTCCAGCGATGAGGTAACTGAAGTAAGCCCCAAAAACAAGTGGTTGTTGCAATACCTGGGGCATCCATTGACACACAGTATTGCCCATTTGCCTTTGGCACAAGACCAGCCCCCGGCTAAAAAAACAGCTTATGTAGTACTGAACGGCAACCTACACTACGAGCGTGATATTCAAGCTTTTTTAATACAACTACAACAGCTTTGCACCGCCCAAACCAGGGTAATGGTGTGTTATTATAATGCCCTGTGGCGTCCTCTTACCTACCTTGCTACCCGTTGGGGATTTCGCAACCACTTGCCCGAACAAAACTGGTTTTCGGCTTCTGACCTAAAAAACTTCAGTCTACTGGCTGACTACGAAATAGTGAGCGAACAGCAAAGAATACTTTGCCCGGTGTATATTCCATTGGTAAGTTACTTTCTTAACCGTTGGCTGGCTCCTCTGCCATTTTTCAGGTGGTTTACTTTGGTGCGCATTGCCGTATTGCGCCCATTGCAAGCCAACCACTGGACACAACCATCGGTATCGATAGTAGTGGCTGCCCGCAACGAAGCTGGCAACATAGAAAATATAGTAAAACGTTTGCCTAAAATGGGTATCAATGACGAACTGATATTGGTAGAAGGTAACTCTGAAGATGATACCTGGGAGGAGATAAAACAGGTACAAGCAACCTACAAGGGCAAGATAAATATTAAAATTGCTCAACAACCCGGCAAAGGAAAAGGCGATGCAATAAGGACAGGGTTTGCGCTTGCCACTCAAGATATTCTCATGATCTTAGATGCCGATTTAACCGTTTCTCCCGAAGACCTGCCTAAGTTTTATCAGGCAATGTTACACAACAAAGGAGAGTTCATCAACGGTAGTAGGCTGGTATACCCTATGGAAAACAAAGCAATGCGTTTTTTTAACCTGCTGGGTAACAAGGCTTTTGCCAAGGCTTTTTCGTTTTTACTCAATCAACGTTTCAAAGACACGCTTTGTGGCACCAAGGTGATCTCGCGGCACAACTACCTGAGACTGGCACAAAACCGCAATTTTTTTGGGGATTTTGACCCTTTCGGGGATTTCGATTTACTGTTTGGAGCAGCACGCCTGGGGCTCAAAATTGTAGAAATCCCCGTTAGCTACAAAGCACGCACTTACGGCAAAACCAACATCAAACGATGGTCGCAGGGTTTTCTGTTGCTTAAGATGGTATGGTTTGCTGCCCGTAAAATTAAGTTTATTTAACGTAAAATGAGGCTGAACAAATACCTTTGCATACTGTTGGCATTGCTATGTGTATGCTGTAGCTCTAAAAAGAATATTCGTCAAGATGACCTCAAACCATTGCAAGGGTATTGGGTATTGACAAACTACCTCGATAGTATAGTACAGAGCCCCGACAAGGTTCTAGGGACTAGGTGCAAGGTTCTAGGTATACCTTGTTCCACAAGTAACCACACTTTTATATCACGTTGATTTTTAGCAACTTATAAAAAGCGTAGTTAGAAGCAAAGCCATTGAGAAACACACAAAAGATCCATTAAGTTTCTCTGCCATTGTACTGACCGTTTCTTTAGATAGCATTTTCTATTATGGCTCAATCAGCCCGTATCAAAAAGAAAAGCTCCACCCCGATTATGATAGCCTTATCACTATAAAACGCTGGCATCACTACCAACTAAGCTATGATAGAGCAAATGATAAAATCAGAGGAATATTTGTGGCTGGTAAAATGAATGCAACAGATAGCATCAAGTACACGTTTCGTCGCATTAGAAAGAATGAACGCAAGCTGGTAAAAGGCATAGAAGATAAGTCCTGGCATCCGATTAAAACCTTTCCTCCTTTTTTTATTGAACAATTAATCAGCGGAAAATATAAAGCCTTAAATAAAGATAGGCAAGCTCCTCTCATGACACTTGATACTACGGGCAAAGTGCACGGTTTTAAGAAGTATAATAAGTATTATATACATAGCTACTTCCTGACACATCACCCCTACCGCCCTGAGGATGCCATTATTTTTGAGGATACTACTATCCAACTAAACAATAACAGACCTATGCACAACTCTGTAGTATACAGTTGGGAGTTTAGGCAGGATACACTCATACTCACAGAAATGCATACCCAAAGTTATGAACAATGGAATAAAGGAACTAAAACTTACACGTTCATCAAGCAACATTCAACTGGCAGTAAGTAAATCATAGTAACGATGTTTGATGAGACTTATATAATGTAAAATTCAATTCCTGCAAGACACTTTAAAATTTGAATCAACAACACTGAAATTTAGGCATTATCTATTAACACCAAGAAATTTATACAGGCTTGAAAAGGGCATAAAAAAAGAGGTTGCTGTGAAGCATCCTCTATATATTTTTATTGGTGAATAATCTATTTCAATAGCATCATTAGGCAGCAATACGAAACACGGTTTGTTCTTGTGTACTATCTAATACTTGGGTAAGCGTGGGAGTCAAATCATCTACCATTCGATCCATCACTTCTTCAAATTCAATTTCTTTTACTGTGATGATGGCAACCACCTTATCGGTGTCTTCTTGTTTCATTGCTTCATCATCTATTACTGCACCCATGGCATAATACAAATCTTCCCACTCGGTAGGCGTAAACATCAGGTTTGCGTTACCGTTTTGATCGGCAAACTGAATGATTTTGTTACGATCTTTAGCGAAAATTCTTATCTCGTATTTCATAGACATTTAGGTTATTTTCCTGATATAAAAAACGTGTTCTATTTCTTGTTTGATTAAGTGTTAAATTTCATTGTAAAATTAGCCTAAATAATATAATTATTTTGTGTATTTGTAATATTATTACATATTTTCGATTTTAGCAGACGGCCAATAAATCAGGGCTAATTACATAAAAAATACATTTTTTAATAGCAAACGGCAATGCTTGCAAAAGGTTATACCGAAATATTAATATTTAAATATAATTTAACTTTTGTTGTATTTAACATATTTTTAATTGTATTAAACATACGGATTGCGTAAGTTTTTTTGCGGTTAAGCGCTTTATTTTACCCATCTAAAGTTGTTTTAGTTGTCAGAAATTTTAGCGGTTATTTTTCCAGAAATATTTCTTGTCATTTCATTCCAAAATACGTAAGCTTGCTTTATGAAGCCAGACTCAGCCTTAAGTTAATTGTTACAGTGCTCAAACGCCTGGTAAGGATCAGAAGTAGTTTGGCAAATCAGCCTTAGCTTATCGCTTCATAGTGTAAGCTTTAATCGGCTTCTGATAACGTGCAAATCATAAAGCCTAGTGCAGGGGTTCGATTCCCCTCGCCCCAGCCAAATAAATATAGTTCAAATACTGGGGCGTAGCTCAGTGGCAGAGCAAGGGTCTCTGGTAAATGTGATTGGCGGGTTTGAAAGCAAGCTATTTTTTTCGCGTAAGCGAACGCTTCGTGGCGGAATTGGTAGACGCGACCGTTTGAGGCGCAGTTGTTCAACGAACGTGCAGGTTCGAGTCCTGCCGAAGCATTGCCCCGATACATAGGCTAGGTATCGGGGTGTTTTTTTAGGGTGTTTTTCAGATGACCCCACGCTTGGCGCCTTTGAAGATCATCTTCCCGTTTTTCATCAAGGTGCCCCAACCATCGCGTGCCACACCACCCAAATCTTTAAAGTTTTGGGCGGTGTTTTTGATGCCTTTCACCGCACTTTTGCGAGCGGCTTTGGCGCCCGCTTTCACCCCTGCTTTTACGCCCCCTTTTGCCACCGTTTTAATGCCCTTCTTGGCGCTCTTGAGCAATGCTTTGCCGCCAAAGAGTAGCGAGAAAATAAGCTCAATGGTGAGTGCCGCCAAGCCACGCGCCAGGCTTTTGGCGCCACCTGCTATAGTTTTATCCGGAAAGGCTTGGCTCAAGTATTTACCAAAGTGTTTCGCCATGTCTAAGATACCAATGCCCGTGAATATGGCGCCTACAATTTGCAAGAGCAGGGAGATTCCAGCAGATTTGAACCTTATCAAGTAGTTTTTTTGACCACCAACGGCTCAATTAGCCTATTCACAGCCTGATAAAAAACAGTATTCCGTGCGTGATCGTCATGGTAAAAGGTTTTGAGGGTAATTTGAGTGTTTTGTATTTGGTAGGTTGTAAAAAAGTCATTGATTCCTTGCAGAGTATAAGCCAATGCTTTGAACTCTGTACTTTTATTAAAAAAACGTGAGATGTCATCAGGTTCGAACAAGAACCAGTTTCCCAAGCCTATTACTTGCGTTACTTCTATTTTTAATTTTGCAATGATTTGACCACTTATGCCACCTGTAAATGTTCCAGTAGTTAAGTGATTTGTACCCTCATTGCTACCACCTATAATCTCTATCTCAAAAGGCGTTCTTGCATACGATTTATAGGCTAAAAAAGCATCCCAAAGCAACTCATCAATTAATGTTATATACTTAGAGTCTTTTGACATTTGTTCACCAACTTTGTACACATTACTATGCCGATGTAATAGGTGACTGATTTGGCTATGGGTGGTCATTTTATCTTGGTTAATCTGTCAATTTATGTATTTCATCTACACTCACTTACCTTAAAAATGTTCTAACCTTTTTGCTTATTCTGGCTAAGTGTTCTACTCTTTACTACCTCGCTCCTTTGCTTGTTTCTCTTTTATTTTTTGAGGACGCCACTCTTGGAGTGGCACATCAATAAATGTAATATTATTTAACTGATATTCAGCTATATCACCTAGTTCTTGCCAGTCGCTTTCAAGTGCCAGATGTAACAACAGGCGCGTATTTTCCTCGTCATCCTCAAAATTTTCATTTGCAGGTAAAAAGCCTTGCATGGCTTCATAGTCTAATTGTTTTATGTAATCTAACATTAGTCTGAGTTCGAGTAGCTCGCCAGAGTTTTTTGCATGGCTTTTCATGTTCTCTATATCACTTGCAAACCCTTCTGAAGTAAGCTCAGGCATTTGATCAAACCTATCGTCATACATAGAAAAGATATAACTTAAAAAATAGACAATAGATGTTTTATTAATTTTCATTCATATAATTGATCTTTAAGGTAATATATATAAGTTTGAGGGTGTGATAGTAGGGTTAGGCTGAACAACCCAAGAACCACTAACCTGAACATGTTTTATTGTTTAGTTGGTTTGTGTTAATCATTAGGTTGGCTCGTTTACAAATGTAATTTGTATATCATCAGGCAGTGCACCTACTTCGCTCCAATCGGTTTGTAGGGCAAACTTTAGCACTTGTTTTATTTCGTGTACCTCAAAGTCATCATCCCAATTAGAGACAAATTCATTTACAACAGTATCATCTTTTTCTTCTAACAAGTACTTAAGTGTAACCTTCAACTCTTTCAATTCATTTGCGTGTTTGGCATAACCCTTCATTGTTTCAATATTAGGCATTTGTGCCTCAAGAGTTAATTAAGGAAACTGTTCTACTCTATCTTGATATATGGCAAATAGGTATGCTAAATGACCTTTGATTGTGAATTTATTGATTGTAATCATTAGGGGATAGCTTTGATAACACAGTGATTGCTTGGTTTTCTTTAATCGACCCTACTACTTTTGTGAAGGTTTGGTGTTTTTAGAAAAATGTCCTAAATCTTTTGCCTATTCTAACTAAGTGTTCTACTCTTTACTACCTCGCTCCTTTGCTTGTTTCTCTTTTCCGAATGTCAATACCGGATAGGTCTCTATACAGTTTTGACATACCACAAAAACATTTTTCAATGGTGGGTTGGTTTATATTAATCATTAGTAGGCTCATTTATAATGTACATGATTTTTTTATGTGTATCAAGCTGTTTCAACTTTTCTTTTCTTTCCATTGTAATGGATGCATCTCTACAAATTGAATATTCTGATGAGTATCATCTGATAATTCTCCGACATTACCCCAATCGGTTTGTAAAGCAAAATGCAAGACTTGTTTAATTGTATCTTCCTCAAAATCATCATCCCAGTTGTAGATAAAATTATCCCAAACAGAGGAGTCCTTTGCCTCAAGTAAGTATTTTAAGGCTACTTTTAATTCTTTAAATGTATCCCTCCCAGTAAGTACATGTTTACATCTGCTATTTGCTTACTTACCTTTGCATCAAAAAGATATGAATAAAGAAAAGAAAATGTTTGGTTTGATAGAGCTGTGGGAGCAAAGTGGCC
>NZ_CANLRP010000104.1 GCF_947493425.1 uncultured Microscilla sp.
ATGAAAAAATATATTGGGTTAGTTAGTTTCCTGCTTTTGTTTACTTTGACCAGTTGCGCCCAAAACAAGCAAAACGCAAAGAAACTATTGAGTATGAAAGCGTTAGAAAAAATGGAGGCTCTAGCGCCTGAAAAGGCATTAGAAAGTCCCGAAGAAGCAATCAAGCTGGATTTGACGGGGGGAGTAGGTAATCAACATATCAAGAATTTAGGGCAATTTAAAAACTTGCAGTATCTTTCGTTAGAAAGTTGTGGATTAAACAAAATACCTGATGAGGTTTTTGAAATGCCTCATTTACAATGGTTAAATATTAGGGAAAATAAGTTAGATGAAATACCTAAAGCGATAGCTAAACTTACCGAATTACGAAAACTGGAAATAGGAGGTAACTCTTTTACAGAGTTACCAGCAGAGTTTAGGAAATTATCTAAACTTGAATACTTAGGTCTTACAAATAGTCAAGTAAAATCTTATCCTAAAGAGTTTGGGCAACTAAAAAAATTGCAAGAGTTAGTGTTGCAAAATGCACAAGTAACGACTTTACCAAGCCAGTTTGGAGAGTTGTCGAGCCTTAAAAAAATATTTTTAAACTTTAATCCTGATATTGATTCTCAACAAGCTTGGGATGTATTGGCTCAATTGCCTAACCTCGAAGAAGTAGTTTTTTATGGAAGTAATGTAAAATCTTTACCTCTTAAAAAAGAAGGGTTTAGTAAGGTTAAAAAACTGCACTTGGGAGGTGATAAACTGGATTTGAAGCAAGTGCTTACTACTTTAGGAGTATTACCAAGTTTAGAGTTTTTATATTTAGATCAGGTTACATCCATACCTAGTGAGGTATCTAAACTTACGAAACTTAAAACCTTAATTCTTTTTATGGATAAATCTAGTGAAGAGGAGCAAGAGAAGATATTTATCAATTCAAAAAATGTGACTTCCTTGGAGCTTTTAAGAATTAGAGGACGATATTTTTCTGTTTTACCTAAGCAAGTAGGAGAGTTAAAACAGCTTAAAACCTTATATATACAAGGGCAACTAACCACTGTACCAGAAGAAATAAAAAAGCTTAAAAACCTCAAACTCCTTAATCTAGAAATGAATAAATTCCCCCCTGAAGAAAAAGCACGGATCAAAAAACTATTACCCAATACCGAGATTAAGTTTTAAACAAAAAGTTTTGGTATATTGGCAAGCCTTGTTCCTGGGTGGGGCAAGGCTTTTCTGGTAGCACTTAATTGGCCAAAGCTTCCACTTTCGCCTTTTTCAAGTTGCACTCTTGGCTTGTATTTTTGTATATTGATAGGCAACAGCAAATCACCATAGAGCCTGTATATGGCAGACTGTTGATATTAAAGTACCCAAATTATCAAGTAAATATTTTGTATGAATCCACCCTCAACAAATGATACCTTGGTGCTATGGCACCAACACTTTCAAGACATACTCGCTACCTTTGAGCAATACGCGGCTAAAATATATGCGTTTGAAGACGAAGAAGATGTGCACCAGGCAAGGGTTGCTTTACGCACCATTACTACGCTGACTGGTTTTCTGAAGTCATCGCCTCACAAAAGTGTAGACCCAAAACTGTTGAATCAAGTTCACCTGCAGTCTCGGCTAATACTCAAATCGCTGGGCAAAATACGTGACTTTGATGTAATGATAGGGCATGTAGACAAAATAAACGCGGGGAGTTTTCAGTTGCATACATTGATGCAAGCCCTCAGGCTAGAGCGCAAAATAGCGCGTATAGAGCTGGTGCTGCACTTGCCCAAATACCTCAACAAGAGTTTTTTTGAACTTTGGCAAACGTTTTTGGAGTTATACCTGCCCTTGCATGTGCCACACCTCAAAACCAAACGCCATTTTAAGAAGTTGCACAAAAAGTTTGACCGCAGGTATTTGAATTACCTCACCCAGCGCGACATTCTTGGAGCTACCCATCCCCGTACATTTGAGGCATTGCACGAGGTGCGTCTTGTAACCAAAAACCTACGTTATGCCTATACTTACCTTGACTTTGCGCTGCATAAGACGGTCACCAAAACCATTGCAGCCAAGGTAAAAAATTATAAGTTAATTCAGGAAGAACTGGGCTTGATGAACGACTACACCAATCTGAGGGCTAAAATGCATCAAATGCTGGAAGACTACCCTTATTTGGTCAACCAAGAGACGTTGGGTTTTCGGGATAAGGTAAATAAAAAACTGAAAAAAAATCTAAGAAAAATAAAGTTACCTCAATTGAAATTAATTCAGTAGAATATGATTTTAACCAAATAAAATATCTCTTTTTTACAGTAAAATATTTTTAAATATTTCATAAGCATATTTTATTAAAACAAAACACTTGTAATTTTTTCAATAAAAATTTGCATTTTAAATTAAAACATATAACTTTGTAACCAAGATATTAAAACAAAGACATTTATCATTTAAGGTGTTTGGTTAAAGATAGAAGAAAGCGAAAGATGACCTGTCTAAAAGGGTAAAATGATCGCCTTTGAAATGATCGGGTACAACTAAAAATGGTTTGTTTTGATCAGTAATTTTAATATATGTGTAAGTCCTGGCGTGGGGCATAAAGGCACCCAAACCTGCAACGGGCAAATTGCTGACTACATACTTGATGGCTTGTACACTTAAACCGATTTACTCAAGACGAACAATAAGCAACATCGCACTTCTCCACATACTACAACATTTTATTGGTAAACTAGCCCCCCGCTTTTCCCTGAAGCGGGGTTTTTTTATGCCTAAAAAACAAGGCGTGCTCCAAGGGTTCAAGACTCAATCAAACCAAAACCCCCAACTCAAGGGGGTTGAGTCGGGGGTTTCGCTTCTCTTTTTGTTTATTTGCTTATGCCAGGTCAATAACAGTAATTGCAGTCTTGATTCTGGGGTGTTGTACCATATTCCATCATTAAATCTAAGCAGGGCTTGTGCCAACTTAATGATGGTTATCGCATAGCCCCTATGCTCCCTGCACTACCCTACATAAATAGTCTTACGGTTGATGAACTCCATGATTCCATCTTTGGCGAGTTCACGCCCATAGCCAGAGTGTTTCGTTCCACCAAAAGGTAATCTTGGATCAGATTTTACTAATTGATTGATAAAGTAGGCACCATCGCTCACTTGATCAGACATAGACAAGGCTTTCTCTACGTTGCGGGTAAACACTGTCACGCCCAATCCATATTTTGACTGTTCAGATAGTTTGAATGCCTCTTTTGCATCTTTTACCTTGATCATAGCAGCCAGCGGACCAAAAGTTTCCTCATCGAAAGCGGGCATTCCAGGCTTGACACCGCCCAGAATAGTGGGCGCGTGATAGCAATTCTTTTGATCTCCTCCAAGCAATAATTGGGCACCCGATTGGATCGACTTCTGTACTTGTGCCTGCAATTGGTCTGCTAAGTCTTTTCGAGCCAATGGCCCTACTTCGGTCTGCTCATCTACAGGGTCGCCAGATTTTAGGTTTTGAACAGCAGTAGTAAATTTAGAAACAAATTCATCGTAAATACTTTCTACCAGAATAAAGCGCTTGGCAGCAATACAACTTTGCCCGGCGTTGAGCATACGCGCGCCAACTGCTGTTTTCACTGCCTGGTCAATGTCTGCGTCTTCCCATACAATAAAAGCGTTGTTGCCACCTAATTCCAATAATGATTTTTTGATATGCCTTCCTGCCATTTCTGCTACAGCAGCACCCGCCCGCTCGCTTCCGGTAAGCGTAACTGCCTTGATGGTTTCATGCGCTATGATGTTTTCTGTTTGATCATGGTGTACAATCAGGTTTTGAAAGACCCCTGAGGGGAACCCTGCCTGGATGAATACTTCTTCTATTTGTTTGGCACACCCAAATACATTGGGGGCGTGCTTGAGCAAACCCGTGTTGCCTGCCATGAGTGTAGGAGCAGCAAAACGAAAAACCTGCCAAAACGGGAAGTTCCAAGGCATAATTGCCAATACACAACCGATAGGCTCATGTTTTACCAAGCTTTTTTGGGCATCTGTTTCTATGGTTTCATCCTTAAGAAACTGTGCTGCATGGGTGGCATAATAATCACACACCCAAGCACATTTATTGATTTCCGATCGGGATTCTTCTATTGGTTTACCCATCTCCAGGGTAATCATACGTGCATATTCTTCTATATTATCACGCAGTACATTTCCTGCTTTTTCCATCAAAGAGGCACGTGTAGCTATGGGTACGTTTTTCCAGGACTTAAATGCATCTCCTGCTTTTTTGAGAACAGTAGCTACTTCAGATTCGGTTTGGGCAGTGTGTTGCCCAACTACTTGGTCATTGTATGGGTTTATACTATTAAATTCCATGGGTTATTAAAAGGGAAATTTAGTGATGATTGTATTTTATAAGCTTCTTTTCTTCTGTAAAAATATCAAACGACTGAACCATAAGATCATTTGGCCAGCGCAGTTGCATCGTTCTTTCTATCGGATTATATACTGCGGTATAAAGTGTGCCTAAACCCTGAAAATACTTTGTGTTGTAAAGTGGAGGTTGTAGAAAAGAATGGATTAAATTATCCCCACTTACCCCTCTAAATAATAAATTCTCCAAAAAAGTAGCTCTTTGGGCAGTTTTATTAAAGCCAGCATTTTCGGCCCACTCTATTGGTCCCTGATGATTGGTGGTAAAGGCAGCATTTGTGACCACAGCACTGCGATCTGGAGCTATTTGAATGGTATTGACTATACCCGTTTTATCGGTAATGGTTACATTATAAGCCATGTGTGATGGTACATTTAGCAACACGTTTACAGCCTCTGCCACATTACTGCAAAACTCCAGTATGTACCTTAAAATGAAAGGTAAACCAAAACCAAAACCAACGATTTCACGTCCGCCAAAAGTAAGAGACAGTGCTAATCCATCTTCGTTCATGCCATCCAACACACCCACCAGGCAATCACTGCTGGCAATTACCTTCTTTCCATTCCAGGCAGTCATCAATAGTAGCCCTTCAAAACGATCAGGATGATAATCGTAGTTACGAATCAACTGTATAGTATCCTGAATAGAAACCGCCTGAGAGCAGGCACTATTGTATGCTGGTGGTTGAAAGCCCGTAAGAAAGCATACCGCTGCCTCGTTGGCATTCACCAGGTGACAAAGGTGCTCGTGGGTGCCTACCATTTCAGGCATATACTTCTGCAATGCTGCCAACGACATTTTGGAATTATAGACCGAGCCATGGGCTGTTAGCCATGCCTCATACGCAGGCCACCGTTCGTTAAATATTTTTTTCCACTTGAAGTCAGCTATTGGCTCACTAATGGAGGTAAAAAGACGTTCCATATATTTTAACAATTCAAATTGAATTGATACTTGTAATGATAATTAAGTGAGCTCCAGGACATCATAGCATTGGTATAGCTATGGAGAACAATAATTGACTATTATATTTGAGATAGCCTGAAGGATTCTGACAAGTGTTGCCCGGCAGTCCTAAGTACATTGTAACTTAAATAAGTTGTTGTTTGGTTCGAGGTTCATTTGGTTTCTGACGATGATCAAAATTTATCCCGCAGGGAACTAGCAGAGTTAGTTTACAATTCCGATTCATATCGCATGCGTCAAAGCTTAATTTTACGAATACTTAAAATACCGTCAAAATCATCAAAAACGACTCTTTTAGGCGCAACTCCTACGGAGCCGTGTCCCGTTTCGTTTATTTTTTCTACCAAGGTTTCTCCCCACTGGGGCTAATATTCGTAATAAGTGGCATAAAAACGAGCAAAGAGTTTTGAACGATTCCATAAAAATTGTGATTCAACACAACTTGAAGCTGGTTTTTACAGGCGGAATTTTAAGCCCTGACCAATGCGATTCATATCGGAACCAAATTTTGATCAGAAGTCAGGGGGCAAAGGAAGCCGAAAAAAGCATAAGATATTCAGTTTACAATGTACTAAGGAACCAATATTTTTTTCAACAATGAGCTTGCCCTGCCCATTGTTGAAAAAAAGCAACGCTTATCAGTGTTCTGCATATCATTTGGTCAAACTTCCCGCAAGCATTACAGGTACTCGTTTATCTTCAACCATTTCAGCAGAATACTGAGATTTAATGGCGTTGATCCAACCTTTAGCCTTTGGTGTAAGCTTGAAGTCATTGGTCATCATGCGCCCCCTTGATACCAAAATTCCCATATCGGCACCTTCATAGAGATAATCTCCCTTTTTGGTAATTCGCAGAAAAAAGGCTTCATTGTCACTTTCTACTGCTCTTCGGTGCGTATCCATTCTGTTAAACTGGATATGTCCGTTGTCAAACATACGCCAGATTCCAGACCGGGGGGCGGCATGTACATACTCCACAGTATCTTCTGTATGCTTTACTACCATCTGGCTCCAGCCATCAATATACTCTTGCTTTGCCCAGCGATCGTTGAGGGCATTCACACTAAATTCATACTCATGATTCATCCATTCCAGGATATGAAAAAGATACAGAGGGGCATCTGCCAGGGCAAATAAAGCGTGATTGGTAATAGAACTTGCCCCGGTTACCCTTGGGTTTAGTTCGCCCAGATACACTTCCCCATTGTCCTGATCAATTAAGAAGTCTAACTCGAAATATCCTTTATATCCCTCTTTCTTTAATTGATCACCAAATAGTTTGGTGTATTTCCTTGTTTTTTGTCTTATGCCTGGTGTAAATGCATCAGGATACACCTCATTGCCACACCAACCACCTTTATAGGGCGTAAGTTCTTTAAATCCAACCAGTTCGGTCATCAAAGGAGCCACGATTGTTCCATTTTTGGTTACACAAGCTTCGATGGCTGAACCACGGCAGTTGATCCGCTTCATTACTTTTACCTCATCTTCCTGCTCTATTTCTTCTGCATGTTTTAAGTATTCCTCTTCATTTGAAATAAAAAAAGTGGTGTGTCCCGAATCACCAAATGGTGTCTGAATCACCAAATCAGTCCCCAAGGCTTTTTCAGAAACTTCGCCAAGGTGTTTGTAATCTTTCACAGGCGACAGCACATAGGGTACACAAGGAACTCCAGCCTTCTCAGCTATTCTATTGGTGTTCACCTTGTTGTCCAATAAATTACGCATCTTGGCACTTGGGAAAATAACTTCCAGCCCTAGTTTCTTCGCTAGTTTTTCCGTTTTTTCATTAAACATCAAAAACATGACTTTACCTGCCTTGCCTCTCACCTTTCTTGATCGGATATAGGCCTGTACTTCAGGATGTTGCAAAAGATAGTTATTGATGTCTTCAATGCTCTCGAACTCATCATGTGGCATTTCTTCTTTAGGAGAAAAAACGTTTGGATGTAACGAATCAAAACACTCAATGTGGCATATAAACTTGAACCCCTTAATCCATTCATCGGCACCCAATAGATTAAAGTTGGTAGCACTGATAAAGTAGATAGGTTCTTCATTTTTAAAGAAAAATCGTCTGATATCAGAAATACCCTTTAATTTAGAGTTTTTGGGCTTTTCTACTTTGCTCTTAATAGGCTTTTTAGTTTTGTCTACTTTGTTCGCAGTAGGATTTTCAGGTTTGTCTACTTTGTTCGCAGTAGGATTTTCAGGTTTGCCTACTTTGTTCGCAGTAGGATTTTTAGGTTTGTCTACTTTGTTCGCAGTAGGATTTTCAGGTTTATCTACTTTGCTCGCAGTAGGATTTTCAGGTTTATCTGCTTTGCTCGTAATAGGATTTTCAGGTTTGTCTACTTTGCTCATAATTTTTATTTAAATTTTTATTTTTATTTTTTTTACTTGTCCCATAGCTCCCATCGCTGTCCCTGTTTTTTGACGATTCAGCACGGAGTCACGGAATATCCGAAGACCAAGGTCGGCACGATACCCATGAATTTCAGAGACATCTAATGCCAACATAAAAGAAATAATCTCTTTACTCACTACCTGCCCAGGTACAAGTATGGGAAATCCGGGAGGGTATGGAATGACAAAAGAAGAAGCAACCATCTCCCTCCCTTGTTCTACAGCTGCTTTACATTCAAGCATCGAGATATATTCACAGTTTTCTTCGCTATACGCAAGAAAATAAGCCGCCCTTAGGTTTCCTCCTGGCACACCTGGCACCGCCAAAAATGAAGAGTGAAACTTGCTAAAATCTGGTAATGGTGGTACATCCAGCGTTAGTGACTGTACACGCGCATCGGCTATTTCTCTTTCACGGGTGTTCAGCGAATTAAAATGCTCATCCAACTGTTTTGCAATTTTTATTAATATTTTGGTAAGATAGGCGACACTACTTCTGGTAGTCCCGATATTGGTCATAAATAAGACCGTATTCCTGGAAGTTTTATTGATCTGGATGTTGTATTGATCCATCAGATACTTGTTTTTGAAAGTATCACCATCTATACCTGTCTTTCCTATAAACAAAGTGATTTTTGTTGGGTCAAGCATAAACTCATCATTCTCCCAGGCATCTTCCAGGCGGTTCCAACCTGTTTCAGGGTCATAAAACTCACTTAACCCACTTTCCCTAAATTCATCTGGAATAAAATCTTGTACAGTGAGCACATCAAAGTATTTACTCAGCAAGGGGGTATCATTCACTTTGGCTCGAAAAACCATCGCCAGTTCGATGCTTCGCTCTACCATTTCATAGCCTTCAAACTGTACTTGTCGCCTTCCTATATCGAGAGAAGCAAGCATCTGATAGTTTGGCGAAGTAGAGGTGTGGGTCATATAGGCTTCCAAAAATGTATTCTCTGTCTTTTTCCGAAAACTTTCATCCCAAATATGGATCATTGAACCCTGTCGAAAACTGCTCAATGTTTTGTGTGTACTTTGGGTAGAATATACCCGAATACGTACTTTGTCCGGGTCAGGGAGGGTTGGCTCTTCTCCTTCTTCTAGTCCTTGTACATGTTCAAGGTACTGTTTCCGATAGGTGTCAGATTGATATTTTCGGTACAGCTTATTTGCGCTGAACATACCTGTTCTTTGTTTGTAATTATAGGTAAATCCGGCAAATGCAAACCAGGCTTCGTCCCAAAGAAAAACCATGTCTGGTTTTATAGCCAGCACTCTTTCCATGACACGTTGTACATTGTACACTATCCCATCAAAAGTACAATTCGTAAGCAAAAGCATTTTTACTTTATCCAATCGCCCCGCTTTCTTCAATACCAATAGTTTTTCCAGGATTTGTTCTAAAGGCACTGCCCCATAGATAGAATATTTTTCAACGGGGTAAGAATCCAGGTACACAGGGTAAGCACCAGAAAGCACCAGCCCATAATGATGCGATTTATGGCAATCTCTATCGATGAGCACCAAATCGCCTGGCTCTACCAATGCTTGCAGTACTATCTTATTGGCAGTGGAAGTACCATTTGTTACAAAAAATGTACGTTGAGAACCGTAAGCTTCTGAAGCCATTTCCTGGGCTTTCTTTAGCGGTCCGGTTGGTTGCAACAAAGAATCCATGCCTCCGGTTGTAGAGGATGTTTCTGCCAAAAACATATTTCTTCCATAGAAATCGCCAAAATCTTTGACCCATTTAGACTTGAAAACGGAGTTTCCCCGGGATATGGGCATGGCATGAAAGATGCTTGTCGGTTTTTGGCTGTATTCCTTCAGAGCACTGAAAAACGGCGTATGATACCTTTCTCTGATGCCTCTAATAATCGCCAAGTGCAATTCTTGCAAATCTTCTTTGCGATAATAAATCCTTCTGAAGGTATTGAGTGTACTGTTTTTCAAATCTCCCAGTGCGGTATCTGTGACATAATAGACATCAAGTTCTGGTCTGAATTGATTGATCAGTTTCCCTGTACGTGGACCCAATTGGGCTTCTGGAACAGCCTCAAGATTAAACTTGAGTACGTTTTGAATGTACGGTCTTATCAATGGGGTGATATTCGTTGAGCGGTATGGTGGCGCATAGTGAATAACAACGGCTTGGATATTAGGGTTAAAAAAAAGAGTAATCAGTGCATCCTGAAAGGAACGCTGTACAATCACATTGTAGATAAACTGATCGCCTGGATCATGCAACTCAGAAATCTTTTGGTGTAAAGCTGTTTCATCTACAGAATTCAGGTTATCCAGCACAAGCACTTCAAAATAATTCTTTTTAGAAGTTTGTTGCATATCATGACCCAAATCTGTTTCCAGAGACTCCTTGTCATCTTCGGTACTGCCACTGTATACATCATGGATGAGCTGGCGTGTAGTGTTCTTGACAATGTGTGCCAAAACTCCATACGCCCTTTTTTCTAATGATTTGGTTAATTTATCAATCACAGTCTTGCCAGGCATGACAAAATATTGTTCGACTGACGCTAAATCATTAAGCAATTGCTCGACCTCTTTTTTGTACTTAATTTCACTGGCAGATCCTTCATTACAATGAGATAATTCTTCAGTTTTAGTCTTAAGTTCATCCCAACGATTGATCCGAAGTTGACCTATGCTGTAATATTGTGCACTTAGTGTTTTTTTTCGACTCGACATAAAGTTATGATTTAGAGTGGAGAGCTAGTCTGTTTCCTTCAGTATCGATAAATAAGGCAAAATACCCATCATCCTTACTGATAAGCGTCTTCTCCATCACGATACGTCCTCCGGCTTCCTCTACCCTTCCCAAAACGGGCGCTAAATCCGCTCCTGCATTTAAATAAACCAAGGGACCAGATTCACTGGGTATGCTTCCTTCCCCTACTACTATTGCCCCCCCTATACCATTGTCGGCAGGAAAAAGAGCCATGGCATAACCGCCCGATTCGGTGGTCTCCATTTCTATGTCGTAAATAAAATTGTAGAAACCTACGGCTCTTAGCAGGTTCAATGCTGGTATTTCAAACCAACTTACATAATGTCTTAACTTGGCATTTTTTTTTCTTATTGATGGTAGTCCCATATTGTTTGTTTTAGTTAAGTAATAGTGGCTAAACGATGTTCAAAATTAACTGAATGCTGTTCCGTGATGTTGATTTTGCGAGTCATTCCGAAAAAATACCGGAACGGTTATTCTGAACACTTTCCTGGTAAGTACCAAGGCAGCATTAAACACACCTAATGAGTAGGCATAACTACCTTATGATGAGCAAGCTGTTCTTACCTGTAGCCCCAGTATACATCAGTATCTAAGGGCTTATGGCTAATTACTTACTGGTACTTATTAACCCAAGTTGCAGCATATAAAATGCAAAAGCTTAACTTCCAGTTATTTATATATTTCAGGTACGAATATAACTGGCACTTGAAGCACCGATATACATCGGCATCTCAAGACTTGTCGCTTGTACCTCGCAACTTCAGTTTATTAATTAAACTCGTCTTTGTAGGTAGCGGCAGACGGGTTTTCAATAAATTCACTTTCTTTCTGGCGTAGTTTGGCTAGTTTATCAAGTTTAGTAGGCTTAATGAGTGGACCAAGAGAGTCTAAATAGGGCAATGGTTTACCCTCTTGATAAATACTAAACACGCCTATGTGGTCCCGAAAACTTTTAAGCGGCTGCCCCAAGCGTAATATCCCAAGTTCTCTACTTCGCCTTACCCGCTCTATGTTCAATTCTATAGGGATTATTTCCTCAGTACTGCCAGCCTGGTATATCACCCTACCATCTGGTCCGCAAACAATAGAACAACCACTTCCTCCGGTATCCAATCCGTTCACATCAAACAAAAAGCACTGGTTGACACTTGCCATGGCTCTTGCTATAGAGAGTTCTATATCTCTATCTATAGTACCAGTCATGGTAGGGTGCAAAATCACTTCTGCTCCCATTACAGTCAATGTTCTGACGGTCTCAGGAAACCACATGTCATAGCATATCGAAATACCAAACTTGCCCACATTAGGTACATCAAAGACACAAAACTGATTTCCGGGTGTTACTCCTACTTCATAAGGGTAGAACGGGAACATTTTGCTGTATCTGGTCACTACCTCACCTTGTGGATTGATGACAGAGGCTGTATTGTAAATAAGGTTTTCTCTTTTTTCGAAGACAGAGCCGGGAACCAGCCAAATGCCATACTTTTTGGCCATCTTTTGCATTTCCTGCTCAAATAGCCCTGGTACTTCCTTAGCGGTATGAAGCAATGGACCAAAGCCACACAACTCGCTAAAAACGACCATTTCTACCCAAGGGTAGAGGTTCATTGTAATATCTAGTTTCAACTTCATCATTTCCACATTGGAATGAACCGCCGATACCTTCATTTGTATTCCTGCAATTGCGAATGGCTTCATAGTTTAGTTTTTAATTTTAGTTTTTATTTGTTGTTCGAGTATATCAAGCCCTTTATTTAGTTGTTCATTGGTAATAACCAAAGGAGAAAGTATACGTATCATATTTTTGTAAGCACCCGCACTTATTACAATAAGCCCATTTTCTGCACAACCTTTGACTATGGCACTACACAATGCCCCGTCAGGCTGCTGTGGGTCTCCATTTTTTACAAATTCAATGATGTTCATAGCCCCCAACCCCCTCACGTCTCCAACTTCCGGGCATTCTTTTTTGATTTTTTCAAATCGACTCATGACAATTTTACCCACCTCTTTACCCCGATCGTTGAGCTTAATATCTTTCATGTGTTGGATCGTTGCCAGTGACGCTACACAAGCAATTGGACTACCTATATAAGTACCACCAATGGTACCTGGTGCTGCTGCGTCCATTACCTTCGTTTTTCCCACGACTGCCGCAATGGGTAATCCAGAACCCATAGATTTGGCATAAGTGCTGATATCTGGTTGTACTTTGTAGTGTTGCCAACTTGCCCAATGTCCTGTTCTGGCAAAGCCACTTTGTATCTCATCTGCAATGAGCATGATACCGTGTTGGTCGCAAAATTCACGAAGACCTTCAAAATACTTTTGGGGCACCGAATTAAATCCACCTTCCCCCTGAATGGGTTCAATAATGACTGCTGCCAGGCTTTTGGGATCAACCAGGTTTTTACCAGAGCCATGCAAGGTTTCGAGACTGTCTTTTACAAACTCGTCTAATGACCTGCCTTTAGCATCGCGATAAAAGTTAGGGAAAGGGATACGATATACTTCAGGAGCAAACGGACCGCAATCAAACTTATAGTCGACCTTACTGGTAAGGCTCATAGCCATGAGGGTTCGCCCATGATAGGCCTCTGTAAAACATAAAACCCCTTGCCTTTTAGTTGCCTGACGCGCAATCTTAATGGCATTTTCTACTGCCTCGGCTCCTGTACTGACAAGCATTACCTTAGTGGCTTCGCCATGTGGCAGTATTTCGCACAGTTCTTCACATAATTTAATGTAAGGCTCATAGGTCACAACATTGAAACTTGTATGCAGGTATTTATCGGCTTGTTCCTTAACAGCCTTTACAACTGGGTCAGGGCAATGCCCGGCATTGACTACTCCTATACCACCAGCAAAGTCGATTAATTCATTGCCATCTTCGTCCATGATGATGGCACCTTTGGCTTCTTGCACTGTAGCTGTGTTAAATACACCTACACCGTTAGCCACTACATTTTTCCGCCTTTCAAGCAAGGCCTTAGATTTATCAGATTTTAGAGACATTAATATGTGATATGTTTTGTTTATAATTATTTTGATGTGTGATCAGTTTGACAAGCGAAGGTTCAAACTCCAGTTTGGTCTTTTTTTATTATTTCTTACAGAGATATAAAAATTAAAAAAAGTTTTATTTTATCTCATAAAGGGACGTTTTAAAGCTTTTTTTGTAAAAAAACACCCTTTAAAAAATAGCTTCAATTGCTCAAAAAAGGCTTTAAAATAGTTATTAGTAAATAAAGAGACTATAGGTAGTAAACAATCAGATTGAAATATGATATACTGATTTTCAATAATTTATGTAACTTACCTAAGTATTTGGTAAAAGAGGTGCTGTCATTTGATTAATACCTACCATCAAAATCATACAGATAAGATGCATGGATTTTTGAGTTGAACTTCCACTTTCTTGGTATTGACCACAAATTAGTAAAAAATATACCCTTTATCCAGAAATATCCAAACTTTCTTACTTATAGACTACTCAAATAAGTTTATATGTGTGCTGATTAAGTGCTTGTTTAAATTTTCGGTCATTATGAGGTTTTATAATGAGCTTTCGGATTAGATGCGTCAAACCGAGTCCTAATTTCCTGGCTCCAGGAAACACAAATCGAAATAACAACTCGAGATGACAATTCGAAACACGAATTACGTGTCATTCTGACGATAGGAAGAATCTGACGGTATTTTACTCTCTGGATACACTTACTTATTTCAGGTACCGCAGCTACAAATTCCTCAAGTTGTCATCAGTAGCTTTAGCGGGTTTCTAAATTCTCCGAATCAAGTTCGGAGTTGTAAACCGAACTTGATTCGGAGCGCTGTTTCACCTTTGAAAATTAGCCTCAAACTAATTTTTAAACATACGCTAATTATTTTTCCTTCTCCCAATTGGTATGACAACTCTGCTTCCAAGGGCTTTTCCAGCTCAGAGGACTATGAAACGGAAAACGTTTTTAGCAAATGGGAGGCGTTATCCTTCTTTATCAGTAAGGGAAGTACCTAACTGAAGTTACTTGATCGTTTGCTATTACTGCGTAACATCAGTTAATAAATATTTTACTACAAAAAATCACTTTTTCCTGAAGCGTTTTTTTTATGCCTAAAAAGCAAGGTGTGCTCCAAGGGTTCAAAACTCGAACAAAAACCCCAACTCAAGGGTATTAAGTTGGGGTTTTTTCACCGATTATCGGTTGCCAAAAGTTTGTAAAAAGTCACTTCTCTTTTCGTTTACAATATTCGCTTATTCCGGTCAATAACAGCAAACGCAGCCTCGATTCTGGAGTATCGCGCCCCAAGGTAGTTTTGAGCACATCGGTACCACTGTTGAGTATAGAAGCCGCCGCCCCTAGTACTTTGCCTTTTCGCATCGACTGCCAAACCTTTATGCCTCCTCCGGCAATTTTGCGGCTTACCTGCATTGCCTTGCCTTTTACACTTTCGGGTGGGTGTAAGTCCCCGTCATTGTGGGCTTTTACCACCGGGTAAAACATTTCCGACCTTTTGTATTTAAACTTCTTGGGTAAGTTTTCAGCACTGGCATAGTCATCTACTGTTTGCTGAAGTTGATCGCCTATAGCTTCATCGCCCAATACGTGTTTCATAAGTTCACTATCCAATCTTATTCCCACTTCTTGCAATGCCTTCATTCCTGCGGCTTCCAATTTGTCTACCCCCAGGCGTTTTGCCACAAAACGTGCCGCCATATTATCGATAACGGCTTTGCTTATGTTGGCACCTTTTTCTACAATTTTCTCTAGACTTGAACCTTTGCCCTCTACTTCATTGGCTTTGGCCTCCAGGTACCCTGTCACATGTTGAGTAACAAGGTCACTCAGGGTATTAAGATTCTGAATAAAACTATTATCTACTGCATCGCTATTCATTGTACTATATATTTTAACTCATCTTGGTTTTCTTCCGGATTTGCAAAATTCTCCAAAAAATGAGTTTACTTATTGGTCAAACTGCTTCCCTTGGCTCCAGTTATGTACACCCTTTTCTTTTGGAGGCAACACTTGTACCTAATCACTCAGTATCTTCATCAGGTAAAATCTCAATATCTTGAATTAACACCTTTTTGGCAATGCCTTTTCCCGTAAGGGTAGCCGCCAAGCCACCCAGGGCAGTTTCCTTGTAACGGGTTTCCATGCTTTGCCCTATCTCTCCCATGGCTGCTACACATTCGTCTACCGGAATCACCGCGTTTACGTCAGCAATGGCAATTTGTGCCGACGAAAAGGCAATGGCTGCGGCGCTGGCATTGCGTACTACGCAAGGTACTTCTACCAAACCCGCTACCGGGTCGCACACCAACCCCAGCATACACTGAATAGTAATGGCTACCGCATTGAAGGCTTGGTCTACGGTGCCCCCCAAACAATAGACTATAGCGCCCGATCCCATGGCGGCGGCGGAACCAGTTTCTGCCTGGCACCCCCCTACCGCCCCGGCAAGACTGGCGTTGCGCTCTATGATTAAGGCAATGCCTGCGGCTACCAGCAAGCCTTCGCATATTTTTTCGTCAGACAAGCCGTGCAAACTCTGCAAGTTGGTAAGCACCCCCGGCAATATGCCCGATGCCCCTGCGGTAGGTGCTGCCACTACCCGTCCCATACAAGAGTTTACTTCTTTGGCAGCCAATGCACTGGAAATAACTTCAGTAAATTCACGCGATAGCACAGTTACAGGGTGGTTGTATACTTTTTTTGCTCCATTGTCAATCATTCCTGAGCGCGACTTCATATCGCTGTTCAAGCCAGTCTTAACCGCCTCTTTCATCACTTGGTATGCCTTGAGCAAGCCCTCCTGTATGGTTTGCTCGTCTCGTCCTTTTTGCTCTGTTTCATACTCTAGTACCGGCTTGTACAAAGGCAAGTTTTTTTCTTTACAGTATTGTCTCCAGCTCTCAAAATTTTCGAATAATAATGCCATAATCTATTTTATTGAGTGTGTGTTTTTCTTACTCTACCCAGCTTTTTTTTAAAAGTAGCTTCCTCACCTTGCCTGCTCCGAGCTTGTCCTCGGAGGTTGCGTGTCTTCATCAATTGATAAATCCCGCCATGCGGGAGCGATCGAAACCCTAAAATAAGCCATTTTTAAGCTTGTGGGTGAGGTGATTTGTGAAGACACAAATCAGGGCGAAAAATAGTAGGGTAGAGTATGTTTTTCTTTTAATCCATTGGTTTTCTTGTTTCAATGTACAAAGAAATTCAAATAGTTCCACTCAATAAACATTGATAGTTCTAAAATCAAAATACTTGCCCTGCCAGTCAACATTCTATTACAGACCCTGCCCACCGAATCAACCTAAAGTTGACCTGGGTTTTATTAAAAAAAAGCAAGTGGGTTGATATTCAGATCAAAATTTTAGTATAGTTTTACTGTTTGTTTTACCCTACTTGGCTTTTGGCGCAACACTTACCAGGTGGCGTCAGCCTCTCCTCAGTAAAACTTCACAAGAAGTTGAGTAGCGTATATTATTGATGCTTGAAAAAACTTATCCTCATGGAAATACAAAATTTCAGTTGGAATCTTGACAAAACCACTATCGAAGGCAAGGTATGGAAAACCGACCACCCACCCAAGGGTGTGGTAGCTTTGGTGCACGGCTTTGGCGAACACATAGAACGCTACCAACATGTAGCCGAATATTTTAACACCCGCGACATTGCCCTTATTGGCTACGACCAACGTGGCCACGGGAAAACCAATGGTAAAAGAGGACATGTGCACCCTTACGAACATTTATTAAATGATGTGGATCGTTTGCTCCAGGAGACAAAGAACAGGTTTCCGGGCGTACCTATTATTTTGTATGGGCACAGCTGGGGAGGAAACACGGTCAGTAATTATATATTAAAAAAAGAAGTGTTACCACTGGCTGGAGTAGTATTATCATCGCCTTGGTTGCGCCTTGCTTTTGAGCCACCCAAGCTCCAGGTGATGTTAGGCAAGTTGGTAGGTAAGTTTTTGCCAGGCATGACCCAACCCAACAACCTGGACTCTGCGGAGCTGTCTAACGACCAAGAGGTGGGCAAAGCGTATGATGCTGACCCTTTGGTACATGGGCAAGTATCGGTGGCTACATTTTTTGGTGCACATAATGGGGGCAATTGGGCTTTAGAGAATGCTTCGAAGCTCACCGTTGACACATTGATCATGCACGGCACCGCCGACAAAATCACTTCACATGAAGCCTCTAAAAAGTTTGCCCAAAAAGCGGGCGATAAGGCTACCTTGCAGTTATGGGAGGGCTTGCGGCACGAAACACATAATGAAATAAAAAAAGACGAAGTACTTCAGTTTGTAGCCGATTGGATAGTTACAAAACTGGGCTAGGCTAAAAAGGCTTAGGGGTGCTCTCGACTCTTAATACTCATAGCAATACATTATGAAGGTAGACGTTGAAAAATTTAATTTCCAAAGCGATAAAATTCTATCTTCGCTATCGCCCGAAGAACGCACCATGTTTTTAAGCGTGGCTTATCCGCTTGCTTTCAAAAAAGGGAAACTGGTGTTTTATGAAGAGGGCATTCCTACTGGGGTGTTTATTATTGAAAGTGGACGGGCTAAGATTTTTAAAACAGGGCTGGATGGCAAAGACCAGATTTTTTATATTTATAAACAAGGCGATTTGTTAGGCTACCACGCACTGCTTTGCAACGAAAAGTATGCCGACTCTTGCGAGGCTTTAGAAGATTGTCAGATGCTGTTTATCAATCAACTAAAGTTTGAGCAACTGTTGGTACAAATACCCCACTTACAAGCATTGCTTATTCAAAATATGAGTCACGAGTTTGGGGTAATGGTCAACACGATTACGGTGTTGGCACAAAAACCTTTGCGAGAACGCCTGGCGTTGTTTCTGTTATTGCTAGAGCAAAAATACAGTGATACACCAGGCAAACCTGGCAAAATTGTACTTCCCCGCGAAGACCTCGCCAATATAGTAGGCACCGCCCGCGAAAGCCTGGGTAGGTTGCTCAAAGAGTTTAGGGAAGAAAAATTGATTTTGATAGAAAACAAAGCCATTACCCTTATCAACTCCACCAAGTTGCACCAAATGGCCAATTCTCAATATACCTGATGTGCTGACCAAACTTACCTAAACCGTCGGTATTTACGCAAAAATGCACGGGCTTCTTTATAACGCTTGCTCCGGCGCTTGGCATACTTTCTTACCTTGCGGTAATAGAGCTTTGCCAGGCGTATTTTCTTTTCATCACGGGCAATTCGAGCCAGCTTTACCATCGCCGATTGGTAATAGCCCGACCCTATACTTTTTGTTTGTTCGGCAAACCTTACCGTTTGTTGAAAGTATTTTTTTGCTTCGGCTTTGTTGTGGTAACGGTACAAGTAAGTATACCCCAAAAAATAACTGGCATAACGACCACTTACTGCTTCATAACCTGTTTTGCCCGCCGCTATTTTATTCAAAATACTTTTAGACACCAGCGTAAGTTCAGAAAACCAACCAGAGGTAAACGCAAGGCTGGCATAACTTCGCTCAAAGTAGGGGTTGTCAGGAAAGGTACGGTATAAATAACGGGCAAAGTGCAATGCCTTGGTGCGGTCTTTTTCATAATATCTATAAATCTCCATTAAGTGATATTGCGCCTCGGTACGGGTATAAAAAGCATTGTAGGCTACCTTGGTGAGCTGCTTGACCCCTTTCGCTTTATTGCCTCGCGGAAACAGGGCAAGCAAAGGTCTTAAAATAGGTTTTTCTTTGCGCAATTGCGCCGTATAATAGTTATAGATGGCATCGCCAAACATGAGCTCAGGACTCATCTGATTCAATTTTTTGCTTCGACGCAAGTATTTGAGCGAGGCTTTGGCGGCTACCAACGATTTTCGCCACTTTTTGCGGTAGGCATAAAAAGTAGCCTTGAGCCCATAACCTGCTGATAGAAAAAATGACGCTTCTATATCTTTGCGGTTTTTACGGTACATACCTTTGGCAAGGTCGGTAACTTTGTTCATGTACTGCAAAAACTTTTGGTCGTAGGTTTTTATATCCTGATTGGGCATTATTTTCCACCATTGGCTTAAGCCAAACAAAAAATAAGGCATAGGATGGTGGGGGTGCTTCTCGCGAAAAAACTCGAAATTATTTTCAGCAACATCAAACTTAAAATTATACATCGCATTGATAGCATGCGCTATATCAATCTGAGTTTGCATATCGAGCAGTAAAACCTTCTTGCCACCTTTGCTATTGTCGGAGTGTTCGGTTTGCCCCAAGGCTGGCAAGCTAAGGCAAGTAATGATGAGTAGCCAGGCGTAAATTTTGGTGCGTAAAAAATACATATAGTGTATGATATTGTTTAAAGTGTTTTTGTGTGTTTGCCCACATCAAACGTGATGAAAAAGGACAAAACCATCACCCAAAAATGTACAATAGTGGGCTTGGTTACAAAACGACAGACTGAGGGGGGAAGTTTGAGCAGAGGTGTATATTTGGGGTTGCTTTCGCAGAAAAACCTACGTACCCAACGTCCAAAATATCCAGGTTTACCTCAAAAACGATAAAGTCTGACAAAACTCTCCCATCTTTTTTGAGTTAATTTTTATTTCGAATAGATTTTCTTCCTAAATTTGAACCTTTGTAAAATACTATAATGCCTTGATCAGGCATTTTTGCCCCAACGTTTGGCAAAGGTATGTTTACAAAAGCTGATGAAGTTTTTTCAATCAGTTCAAATCATTGTTTTAGCTACAAATCTACAATTTTATAGTGCATAGTGTCCAGTTAAAAGACAAAACTTTCGACCTCTACCTTAGCAGCGAGTCGATTCAAAAAGAAGTTCAACGCATTGCTTCCGAAATAGATAAGGATTATGCACAAAAACAGCCTTTGCTTTTTGTTGCAGTACTCAATGGAGCCTTTAGGTTTATGGGTGACTTGATTACCCACATGAAAACTCCTGCCGAAATTGCTTTTATCAAAGTAGCCTCGTACAGTGGAGTGGCAAGCACTGGGCAACTCACCGAAGTAATGGGGTTGGATGTGTCGTTGAAAGACAAACATGTGGTCATTGTTGAAGACATTGTGGACACAGGGTTTACGATGGAAAAGCTTCTGAAACAGTTTGAAGCCCAGTCGCCGGCATCGCTTGAAATAGCTACTTTGCTTACCAAGCCCGAATGTCTTAAGGCAGAGGTATACCCTAAATATGTAGGAATAGAGATTCCTGACAAGTTTGTGGTGGGCTATGGGCTTGACTACGACCAGGAAGGTAGAACACTGAATGCAATTTATGCTATCAAATAAGCGCATGTTTAAAATTATAATCTGGACTAAAAAAGTAGCTTTTACGCGCTGACTTTAGTGATTTTAGCCGTTGGCAGAGCTCAGCGCAGCAAAGCTGCAGCTATCGGTTTTAAGCAATAGCTTTGGCTATTCCTTCTAAAATATACTTCGTCAGCACAAAAAATCCGTCATTTTTAATTCCGAAGACACACTTTAAACATACTCTAATAAATTTTACAGGCTTTCCTGTTTCACCACTGCATAACGGTGTTTGTTTGCTCAAAACCCAATGAGTGGTGTATCACCTGTTTGAAACCTTACAGTAAAAACTTCAGGCAGGTACTCAATTCACATTAAATGTGTTATCTGTGCCTTGGATGATGGTAAACCCCAACAAAAAAGGCAAACGTTTTTAAACTAAAAATATACTCTAGTATGCTTAATTTAATATTGTTTGGCCCCCCAGGTGCCGGAAAGGGAACACAAAGTAAAAAACTGATAGAAAAGTACGAACTTATTCACTTATCAACCGGAGACATTTTGCGTGGTGAAGTGGCCGCTTCTACTCCTCTTGGTCTCAAAGCCCGCGACTTGATGAGCAAGGGTCAATTGGTTCCTGATGAAATAGTGATAGGAATGATTGACAACAAGTTTAAAGAAAATAAAGAGGCCAATGGTTTCGTGTTTGACGGTTTTCCACGCACGGTGGCACAAGCTGAGGCACTTGACAAACTACTGGCTGACAACGGGCAAAGCATTTCTCAAATGATTGAGCTTAAAGTAGGTGATGATGAATTGATGAAACGTATTCTGGAGCGTGGCAAAACTTCTGGTCGTCCTGATGACCAAAAGGAGATTTTGATCCAAAGCCGATTGGATGTATACAAAAACGAAACTGCTCCAGTAGCCGACCATTACAAGGCACAAGATAAATATGTAGCCATTGAAGGGGTAGGCTCTATTGATGAAATTTTTGAGACGCTTTGCGGCAAAATAGATGCTCTTGCCTAAATACAAGGCATTGCTCAAAAGGTTATCTGTTACTTAGTAGTGTTAGTGTAGCCATTAGTTTTTTAATAAAAAGCGTTTTATACCTGCCAGGTTTCCAAAACCTGGCAGGTATAGGTCTATACTAGTGAGTGTAACAGATAGCCTTTTTTAGTAGCAGTACAGGCTGATAAAAATATAATTTACAACTCTTAAAATACAAACAGGTTTGGCAAATTCTAACTTTATAGATTACGTAAAAGTGCAATGTCGTTCGGGACATGGTGGAGCAGGTTCGTCGCATTTTCGCCGCGAAAAACACGTGCCACTTGGAGGACCCGACGGAGGCGATGGCGGAAGAGGTGGACACATTATTTTACGGGGCAATGCTCAGTTATGGACTTTGCTGCACCTGAAATACCAAAAACACATCACTGCCGGGCAAGGCAACCCTGGCGAGGGTGCCGGACGCACTGGAGCCCAAGGCAAAGATATTATACTGGAAGTACCCATTGGCACGGTGGCAAAAAACGCTGAAACTGGTGAGGTAAAACTTGAAGTGACCGAAGATGGACAAGAGGTGATTTTAACCCCAGGTGGAAGAGGTGGTTTAGGTAATCGCAACTTTAAATCATCGACCAACCAAAGCCCGCACTATGCCCAACCTGGCGAAAAAGGCGTGGAAGAATGGGTGGTATTGGAACTTAAAATATTGGCCGATGTAGGTTTGGTAGGTTTCCCCAATGCAGGCAAGTCTACTTTGCTATCGGTAGTGTCTGCTGCCAAGCCCGAAATAGCCAATTACGCTTTTACAACCTTGGTGCCCAATCTGGGCGTGGTAGCTTACCGCGATTATAAATCGTTTGTGATGGCTGATATTCCAGGAATTATAGAAGGCGCAGCCGAAGGTAAAGGCTTGGGGTTGAGATTTTTACGCCACATTGAACGCAATTCTCTCTTGCTGTTTTTAGTATCTGCCGAAAACGTCAATATCAAAGAAGAGTACGAAACTTTGCTGGGCGAATTACGCAAGTACAACCCCGAACTCTTGGACAAGAAAAGGATTTTGGCGGTGTCTAAAGCTGATATGCTCGACGAAGAGCTTGAGCAAGAGGTGCAGAAAATTTTAGACAACGAAATTCCAGGCGATATACCCACGCTTATTTTTTCTTCGGTTACTCAAAAAGGGCTTGACCCACTCAAAGATACCATTATGCGTATGCTCACTCAAAAAGATGAAGAAGTGTATTAGTAGTGACGTTTGCCTCTTTCTTAGGCAGTAAGCATTCAAATTTTGCATCTATTTACACACCTCTGCGTATAGGTAAATCTACACACCAAAGAAACTGTTGAAAAAACTAATCAAGAGATGAGTAAAGACAATAAAAAAAACAAAAACAAACTCCACGCAGTACTTGCTGTAGAAGCAACCAATAAAGCTCAATCTGAAAAAATTCTGAATGAGCAAACTGCCAACTTCACCAAAAACGATACCCGCTTTGATGGGTTGACCAGGGTATTGATTCCAATGGAAGGTGAGGGAGAACGAATGACTACTGATAATAAAATTATCAATTATACAGTCATTGAAAATGTGGCTTATGCGTCGGATATTGTATGTAAATACCTCAATACTACGCTCACCAAAGAAGAAACCAACTCATCGGGGGCGGCACGTGCCGAATTGATGATAGAAGGCAAAAGTTATGGCGATGTAAGTGCTACTTCGTTGCTTGCCCTGGAAAACTACCTTGCCAAGGTGCGCCGTTTTTATGAGGCTATTCCTACGCTTGACCCTACTAAAGACTGGAAAGACGATGAGGGTAAAAGTAGAGGGTATAAAAAAACCGATCCTGAGCACAAGTACAAAACCGAAAAACGTACCAAACATATTGTAGTACATCCTCCTACTGAGCATTTTCCTGCCGAGATTCGCGAATCAAGCACCGATGCTCAGGTGGGTAAGTACGAAACTGTATATACCAGTACCAAAATATCTACCCGTGACAAGGCAGAACTGCTGAAGCGCATAGATACAGTACTGGAAGCCGTGAAAACCACTCGCTCTAAAGCCAATGAAGCAGAGGCAGTGCAAAGCGAGCTTGCCACAAAATTGTTCGAGTTTATAAACAAAGATATTATAAACCCGTAAGAAGGTCTTATGAAGCCTAGTATCAGTCTTAGTTTTAGTTTAATAAGGCACTGAACACAAAGACGTAGGTTGACGCAACCAAACACCCAACCCGCTTGGTGCGCTCAACGCGAAATCACCGTTTGGTAGCCGATTAGTTACAGTGTACAGCTTCATAGTTTTAGTTTAAAAGATATTTATAGAACTTCTCGCAGATAGAACACCGTTGGACAAAGGTTCGAATCCTTTCCCCGAGTCTATGTTTTCAGATCATCGAAAATGGTTCAGCAATCATTCGGGGTAGCTCAGAGGTAGAGCAGCGGTTATAAGTTATAAAATCCGTGGTGAAAGTTTTATGAATATTATTTCGGTATTGAGTGGTTCGAATCCCTCCTCGCCCACAATGCTTATCACTGATAAAGCAGGTATTACTTGGGCGAGTGGCGAAATTGGTAGACGCACCTGACTTAAGATTAGGAACCTTATAAGGCGGACAGATGGGTATGAGCTGTCCGCCTTTTTTTATTCGATTGTTTTTCAATAACTTACAAGCTGTAATAATCATTTACTCACCTTTTTACTCACCTATCCAACCAATTTTAATGGGATATATTCATCGTTATTATGTGGAGAGTGCAAGGGTGTTGGTATATAATGAAGAACCTACCTCACCAGTTTTTGTACTCCTTCCATATCTTTCATTTTTAACCTCACCAAATACACCCCTTGCGGCAATTTTTGTACAGGCAACTCTCTATGAAGCAAAGTCTGGGTCTTTTTACCCTCTAACACCATGCACACTCGCCCCTGCAAGTCGGTAATGGTAATGGTGTACTTACCATATATATTGTTCTCTACTTCCAGCATCGATTGGCTCACGGCAGGATTAGGCGACAACTTCATGCTGTTAGAAAGTTTGTTTTTACTCAGTCCAGTGGCAGTCATGGCAACAGTAATCAGGTTAGAGGTAACCGAACAATCGTTGTTGGTAACCACCACAAAGTAAGAGCCGTCTTGAGTAGGTTGGTAAGTGCTCGCTATGGCATCCTTTAGTGGCTGATAATCGTGGTACCATTGATAACTTTGTGCTCCTTGTATACTTGTGGTCATGGATTGGGTAAGGCTGTCAGTAGTACGTATGTTTACGTCGAAACCAGAGGAGACAATGACCACCACTGGAACACTCGATTGTTTACGACAATCTCCTGCTATTATTTGACAATCGTATTCTCCGGTACGGTCGGCATTATACACAGGTAAGTTGGCATTAGGAATATTTATTCCATTCCTTTTCCATTGATACACCGCATCGGTTACATTGGTATTTACCCTTAACAAGGAGGTTTTGCCTGAACAAATATTTACTCCTCCCGAATTATTGGTAACCAATACAATCAGGTTACATTCCGTCTTAGAAGAATCAACATTGGAATAAGCTGACTCTCCTCCATCATTGCTGGCGCGCACCCGATAGTGATAAGTGCTATCTTCCTTTAACCCAAGGCTGCTAAAGCTGGTAGTTCCTCCAATTACCTGCCCTATTTCTGTCCAGATGGTAGCACTACTCAGCTTACGTTCTATCTTAAAAACTCTTTCATTGCTTGAGTTATCGCTCCAGGTGATGTCTATTTCGTTATGCGACACTGCTTCAGCAATCAGGTTGGTAGGAGCATTGGGTACAGCAATAGACAAGTCGGGCAGGGTAACCGCAGAGACCTCGACCGAATAAGGGGAATTACCATTGTCGTTAAAAGCCCCTACCCTAAAAGTATACTTTTGATTGGGAATCAAATTAGTAATTTCAACTGAGCGTGTATTGGCATCTACTTCCCTCACAGGAAAAAACGTTAAATCTTCTTCACTGTTGGTACGCAACCCATTACGTCCACCAGTAGTGCGTGCATCGGGTGGCTTAATGCCTAAAATATTGGCAAGCTCTACACTGTAACCAGTAGCTTCACGCGAAGTAGACGGAGCAGCGCTTACCTCCCAGGAAACAGCAATGGTTTTGAAGTCTTTCACCGTCAATTGTACATTTGTTGGGATAACAGGCACATCGGCAGTTTTTTCTGTAGCAATATTTGTATGTGTTTCCGACAAACCATCTTCGTTGAATGCCTGTACATAATAAAAATACGATTTATTATTGGTCAAGCCCACATTCTGGTAAGTCGTTACATTGGCGGGCACCGTGTCAATGGCAGTAAAAGTACCCAACTGACTGGTAGTACGTGATATAATAAAGCCAGCCTCATTGTTAGACTCATCGTCCCACTCCAAAAACAATTCGGTACCTGATATTGGGGTAACAGATAAGTTGGTAGGTGATGCAGGAGCATTAGATAAGGTAGTAGCAAATACTGTAGTGGTAAATGGTGAAAAACCTTCCGTTGATGCAGCTCTTACTTTATAATAATAGGTAGTGTTTGATTCAAGACCAGCATTGTCTATATAGCTTTCCATATCTGCTCCGGTAGTATTAATTATTGAAAATGAACCGGGTATCCCTGTTTCTGAACGGGAAATTGCATAGCCACTTTCGTTGGTAGCGTTGTCTTTCCATTCTAGTTGTATTTCGGTTTGAGAAAGTGCTACTGCGTTCAAGCTACTGGGTGACACTGGCGCTTGCCCTGGTATAAATACTGCTAAAGTATCAGAAAACCCTGAATTAGTTTGTCCTGGTGGAGCGACTGCCAACACTTTGTATATATACATTTTCTTTTCTTGTACTCCTATGTCTGTATGAAAATCAACATTGGCCTGGGCATCAAATATCTTTACAAAAGGACCAGGTACTGGAGGTATGCTTGAGCCCACCGCTTTAGCCCGGTATATTTCAAAACCTTGCTCAGTAGTACTGTTGTCTTCCCAAAATATATCTACCACCCCATCTACAGCTTCTACATCAATTAAAGTTGGAGCAGGCAAGCTACTTGCTTCTGCCGTAATATTAATCAAGTAAGTACCTTCATTAGGGTCATTGTTTAAAATGGTCAAGGTAGCAGTATGCACCCCTGCTGTAGTTGGGCTAAAGGTAACTTCGAAATCTTCAGCCTGGGTTTGTGGTATAGTACCTAAAACAGGTTGGATAATCGAGAATGCTGATTGGTTAGCTCCTCCTAACAAAACTTTTGGGTTACCGCTTAAAACTAAATCTGATCCTCCTATATTCAAGATAGTAAATGTGGCTGTTACAGGGCTTCCGATGCTTGCGATGCCTACATCCACTGTATTACCTGATGGAATACTATTTGCCTCTAACCTTACATCTATTTCGGGGGGTTGAGCAAAAGTATGAACGCCAAACAAACACAAGAAAAAACACCCCAAACTAAACTTTGCAGCTCCCTTCAATGCCTGAGTTATTGTCCATAGAGCAGCTTTTGTACTAAATAATTTTAAAGGAGAGGTAGTGTATATGTTCATAGTTTATTTTTATTGATATAGCAATGTCAGCTATGTTGTGTTACTTTGGTGGTGTATTTAGCTACACAATGCTTTTTTGCATACTGAGTAGTGCCTGACTAGCAATGTCTGTGCAAAATCGCTGTAAATTTAATACTATTCCAACTTAAAAAGTAAATCATCTTTAGGCATTTTTACGGCAAAATGAGCCCGATACCCTAAAATACACAAAAAAGTCCACTATTATTTCATAACTCACAAGATAATTATCACCGTAAGAGGCTACTTGTTTTACTACTTTCTTAGCATATAAGGTCTAGCGATGACACCAAAACAACCGTCAATTGGGGGTTACTTTGGCTTAAAAAGTAAATCGCATTCAGGCTATTTGCCGTATTTTAAGTTATATTTGTGTAGAATGCATAGTATATAAAAAAGAACTTAAAGGCATGGCTCAACTTTTACCCCGAATTTTTATTGGCGCATTTCTCTTGTTAATGTCAGGCATTGAACTTACCCAGGCTCAAATCTTTTACTCTCGTCCCCTGAAGGTTAAATTCTTAAATGCCCAACTTGATACCTCCACCAATAGTATAAAGATCAAATACGACTTAAAAGGCCCAAAAAACCGTTATTACAACCTGAAATTACTCTACTCTAATAACAAAGGAAACTCCTTCAAAGGTCCTTTACGTTCGCTTTCTGGCGATTTTGGCGATAGCGTTCGGGTAGGAAAAAGTAAAGTGGTAAGTTGGTCGTTTCTGAAAGATAACCCTTATTTTAACGGTAAAAATATTATGTTTCGGATAGAGGCAGAAGAAATACCTAAAATAGCCAAGGGTGGTCCCAAAAATGCCTTATGGTCTTTGTTATTACCTGGTTTGGGCGATCTAAAAGTACGCAATGGTTATCACTACGAGTGGATTACTGCCACTACTTTTGCACTGCTGGGAGCAGGCACACTGTTTTATATCAAAGCCAATAACGAACTCAGCGACTACAACAACCGCGTTCCCAATACTTTGTCTGACCACCAACAACTCTTCAATAAAGCACGCACGTCTAGCCGTTTGGCTTATGGTTTTTTTATAGCAGGGGGGGCGGTCTGGATCGCCGACATAGTAGGGGTGTATTTAAGGGGTTTGAAAAATAAGCGAGAGTTTGCTCCTAAAAAAGAAGACAATCAAAAGAAAACAGCTTTCTTAATGCCTTTAATTGTTCCTAATGTAAACCAGTATACAGGCAGTAGTCAAATATCATTGATCTGGCGATTCTAACCAGTGAAAAATACCATCAACAAAAGACACGTATATGAACTATAGATCTACTCTCTCATTATTGTTTGGAGGACTGTTACTGGGTTTAGTTGGCTGTTTACAAGTTCAAGAAATCCCATTCATTGAACTCCAGTCTCGTTTTTCGTTTGTGCAAAGCACGGTACAAGTGGGTGATACAGTTAAATTTTCGCAAAACTCAAGCACGGTGGCGAGTCAGTTTCTTTGGGATTTTGGCGACAATAAAACCAGTACCGAGCCATCGCCTTTGCACACTTACGACAGCATAGGCAATTTTACTGTCAAGCTCATTGCAACCAAACCTGATGGCATTACCAAAGACAGCAGCACCCAAACGATTAAAGTATTGCCCGCCACTGCAACTCCCAAAGAAGCTGCTACATTTGGGCTTGCGTCTGATGACGAAGTGGGCTTTAACTTTACCCCTGCTACAGACAATAGTGGCACAATACTAATGGCAAAAAAGAATGTCAACGTACTACAACTGCGCAAAATTGACAATTCAGGGAACGAACTTTGGGTACGCGATTTTAATAACCTTGCCGATGGGCAAGTGTATGGGCAACGCATAAGCCCTACCAACGATGGTGGCTTTGTAGTGGTAGGCTATATAGAAGACAGTCCTACCGAAAATGACGCTTTTGTGCTGAAAGTAAATAAAGATGGTGAGCTACAGTGGCAAAAAGTAGTAGCTACTGAACTAAATGAAAGTTTTAACGATGTGGTTGACCTCAATGGAAACCTGATAGTAGTAGGCTCATCACAAGTAGTAGGCGGACAATCGTCTATTCAGTTTGAGGTATATGACACCCAAAATGGCATACTGCTCGACAAACAAGAAATAAGCAGTGCCAACTGGACTGTATCATCTCTGGAGATTACTCAAGATGGAGGCTTTGTGGTAGTGGGCTTTGAAGATGACGCCCCATTGATTGTAAAGTTTGACCCCAGTCTTAAAATACAATGGAATACAACGCTGAGTATCAAGGGGAAAGCCAAGGCAGTGACCCAATCCGATAACCGGGATTTTATTTTTGTGGGTGAAACCACCGATGGAGACACTACCCACGCTTTTGTGGCGAGGGTAAACCAAGCTGGTACACTTATCTGGCTCAAAACAATGGAGTTGAGCAAAGAGTCTTTTTCTGATGTGGAAGAAGATAGCAACAAAGACATTATTGTATTGGGTACCCACGAAAACATTCTTACCAGTAAAGACATGATCATTGCCAAATACAATGCACAAGGAGACTTAAAGCAAGTAAAGCTCATTGGAGGAAAGGAAGAGGACGAGGGCAACAAATTGGCAATAAACCCTGGCGACAATAACCGATTGGTTTTGATTGGCTCTACTGAAAGCTTTGGCACAAAAAACAACCGAAAAGATATTTTTATTGTATTCCTTGATTCATCTTTGGAATAAGTAAAACTACAAAAATAACCTAATCCACTGAATTTCGTCTCTGACCGTTGTACTTCTTCAAAAAATAGTTCCGTAGCTAAGGCTACGCAAAGATTTTTTTCATCGTCCAACAAACAGATACTGCCTTCTTTTGGATTACTTTATTTTTTCCATTTTACTAAGTACAATCAAGCTTTTAAAATACTTTGTAAAACTACCTACAGCCATACTCGTTTATTTAATAACACATCACATTAAACTCTGGCTTTTGATTACCTAAATATGTTAGGCAAAATGAAAACAACTAAACATTTTATTCTCTGGTCGCTGGCAATTTTAGGGTTGTTTGCAACAATCCTACCTGCCAACGCTCAGGAAAGAGGCAATAAAAAGAAAAAAGTAAAAAAAACGCTCACCAATAGTCGTACTTACAATTTTGACCTGAAATATTTACGTAAGGGTAAAAGCGACGAAGGTGATGACCTGGATTTTGACGTAGGGGGTACCGGAAAAAACTTTATGCTGGTGCTTGCCGTGGATAGATACAAGTATTGGAAGTCGCTCAAAAACCCAATCAAAGACGCCAATGATGTAAAAACAGTGTTGATGAAAAGGTATGGTTTTGCTCAGGAAAACGTATACGAGCTGTACAATGAAGATGTAAACCTCGAAAAAGTACGCAAAATCTTCACTAAACTGAAAGAAAAAGGTACCGGAATGGACAACCTGTTTATTTACTACTCAGGACACGGCTACTATGACGCTTCGTTTGACGAAGGTTACTGGGTACCTTCAGAGGGTAAGATCAACCAAACATCTACTTATATACCCAATACTAAGCTCAAGCAATACATCAAAGCGTTGAACCATCGCCATGTATTTTTAGTGGCTGACGCCTGTTTTTCAGGAGCTTTGTTTTCGGAAGCACACCGGGGGTATATAGAAAAAGTAGAACAGGTAAAATCTCGTTGGGGGCTTACTTCGGGCAACCTGGAGTATGTATCGGACGGCAAGGAGGGTAAAAATAGCCCATTTGCTTCTTACCTGATCAAGTTTTTGAAAGACAACTTAAAAGACAAATTTGCTGTATCAGAACTTATTCAATATGTAACTGTAGCAGTGGCCGACAATACCGAACAGAACCCTATAGGCAACCCGCTCAAAGGGGTAGGCAACGAAGGGGGACAATTTGTTTTTAGGCTTAAGTAACCATCGATAGGTGCAAATAGGTACTAGTGTTACTTCAACTTTGGTTATTAGGGTATAGTTTTTATATTAGCATCCAAAAGGATATGTCACAAAAG
>NZ_CANLRP010000105.1 GCF_947493425.1 uncultured Microscilla sp.
CTATCCTTAAATCACTTGAGATAAACCAGAAATGGGAGATATACTGGAGTACCATCACTTAATATTGTACAGAAGGTATAATTATGTTCTTGTTAATAGTAAAATTTAACCTCAACACTTTTATATCCATTTCCACTTTTGTCTTTTTCAACCCTCTTGATAGTAGCCTTGGTATACCCCTTTGATATAGCTTTTTTTCCTGTAAAAGTGGATAATGCGGCTGCTTCCAACTGCTGTTGTGTAGGAGATTTTATGCTTTTCAAATATTTATTAAATTGCTCTAAATTACTACCATATACCCAAGTGCCTAATATTGCTTTTACATTTTTTTTCCCTTCAAAAGCATCAAAAATTTTATCAAATATTATCCCACCACTACCATAGTCATACATACAGTTATACTGTTCTTTCTTCACATTTATTTCTAAATACAGCTCTCCATTATCTAATTCATATGGAGTCCAAAACATAAACGGATTTTTTTTACATCACAATTTTACCAGTTCTTGAAATAATTTAATTACTATTTCAAAGCGTAAACCAAAGGCAAAGCAGAAACATTAGCAGGACGGGCCGTGAATCCACCATCAATGTATGTAGTAGGACCACCACTGTCTTGGTTTATAGCAAGCGTCCAGTGTCCTGCCCATATATCATGCACGGAATCCGGATTTGTAGGTGTGTGGATAGCAGACCTTCCACCAGAGTCAGATGTATTAATTACTCTGCTAATTACGGTTGGTGATTGCTCAACGCCTGGCACATTGCCACCTCTGACAAATTTCCCGACAAGGTTTTTAGTTGCCCCCACAATAGCCAGCTCTTCAGGTGGAAAATAACCGGTATCAACCAGCTGACTCTCCGTTGTACTTCCATCCTCAATACACCACCCCAACCTTTGCATTTCAATGAGTGTTTTCGCGCCTGTATAAGACGTATCAAACCAAGCTTTTTGCCCTGGTTGATGGTTGTTTTTATAGGCTAAGAACTCTCTTGTAACAATTGTTTTGTTGTTGTCAATAACAATATACTCACCTGTCACAGGTTTTACACTTACTAACTCAGCATGGTAATTAATGCGAGTTGTTTTATTGGTGTTCTCATTGACAAAAAAGCGTTCTGTGTGCTGAACTGGTGTAGCCTGTTTAATATAAGCAGGGAATAGCACGTTAGTAGCACCGCTAAACTCTAATATCTTACCGTCAATCGATACTAACCCTGCACTTATATCACTACCTAACACCTGACAACCTGAAACCACAAAAGCCCTCGAATCGCTGTATTGCTCCTCAATAGCCTTAAAGAGTTGATCAAACTGGAACTTCCAATCATTCAAGTAAGCAGGGAAGTTATTTTTTAAATCTAATCTATCCATAGAGTTATAAGTTAACTTGAAAAGTTTTTCCAGCAAGTTTATACTTGCTAACATTCGCTTTAATAAAATCGATGGTATTAATTTTATTTATGTCGTGGAGCGTTATTGGATTGGCGCTGGATAATACCAAGGGCTTACTTTGCATTAGCGTGACTTGATAGTTTTGAGCAAAATCAAAAGGGATGTTTACAAAAAAATCCACCTCACTAGCAGTGTTATTTCGAAGAATAACAGGATTTTCATTATTTAATACAATAAACCTTGTGTTGTTTAGATGTATTACGTAGTCCTGGACATGTGTAATTTTAATACGTCTTTTTTCAGAATCAAATTTACTATTTAACATCCACTCCAAATTTCCAGCTTGCGCTGTCATCCGGGCTTCAGACAGCATTACATCACCCTCATGAAGAAAGTTTAGATAAAGCGTTTTCAGAGGAGTCGTGACTGCTCTTAGAATTTTTTTTAACCTAACTGAAAACCTTAAAAAAGTAGGTAAAAGTGAATTACATAAAACCTCTATATCAAAACTATAATTCATTGCACGGCAGTTAATTGTATAATTGAATTGTTAGCATCAAAGGCGAATCGTCCACTGACTGCAATATGATCTAAATCCACCACCGTAGCATTAAAACCTTGCATTGACTCAACCTGATTCAACTTAACATCTAAGACTTCATGTAAACTTCTTAAGCTTGCTATCAGATCATTTACTCTTAGCACTCCGTCAAATCCTATATTTTCCAAGTACTCACTTATAGTGTTTTTAACCAAATTTCTAATGACCGCTTCATTGATAAGTGGACTGTAAAACACTTCCATGTCTACAGTTAAATTATCTGCCAACATGCTTATATAAGAAATTTGCACACCTGCAAACTTTACCCTCTCCATGTAAGCAGTAAACTGCTTCAACTCCTCAGTATTTAGAAAACCATCCTGTTTGGCAACTTTTAAAGTCACACCACCTAAAATATTTTCTTTTGCTGAGGCATAACGGATAATTTGCAGCTCAGGATTTATGGAGTTATACCCAAGATTATCATTAAGCAAGTCATTAAGTTGAAAATCTTCAGCTTTTTTGGTGTACCAAGGTAATGTACCAGGTTGATTTTTCTCTATTGCAGTATATACATCGCCCTTAAAATGATCCAGCAGTACTTCTAGGGTGTGTATAGCAACAGCAAACACATAAAAAAGCAATCGCCAAACAGCAGTTTTACTATCACTATTCAAACTGTCTAATTCAGGTGTTTTAGCTTTTTCAGCAAGCATTTCACCGAGTATCTCACCTACCGATCTAGCCATAATTGCAATTGTTTCGCGGTTAAAGGTTTTATGATTTTTTTAGAATCAATCAATAATTTTTGGCCTAACGTTAACTCACTGGTAATTGACAGGTTGTTATCACGTGCAAGGCTCACAACCCCTTCTATAGTACCGTAATAAATAACTGCCAAACCTGTGAGTGTATCACCTTCCTGGATTGTAATTACTTGCATTATCACTCTACCTCTAAATCAATTAAAAAATCAGCATCAACGCTTAAGCGCTTCACCAGGTATCCATCTAGCTTTAGTTGCTCTATGATATTTCGCTTCAGTCTTTGAGTATTACTCCCGTTTACCTGGGCTACAGTATTCACGCCAGTGAGTGGGTGTTGTAGCCAGTCTAAAGGAGAGCTTAAAAGTAAATGACTTATATGCTGCTCATCAGAACCACCTACTGATAGGTCGCCGTTTTCAAAAACAAGGTCGTTACCTTGACTCAAGATAAGGTCATTTCTTAGCATTTCCACCTCCCCCAAATCTTAACCTGAACACGCTCAAAACAAACTCTAGTACGACTTTTAAAATCCCTAATCGTTGTTCCATAAGGATTATAACAGGCATAAACACTGCGCCTAACACAAAATATGTAGCGCCCTCAAGTGAATTTTTAAAAGCTTTTTTAGGCTTAAATTTTAGAGTTTCAAAACCCTCAAGGAAGCCTAAAAACAAGTACCCTAAAACTATAATCACCCCTAAGAGCAAGCCAGCCTTAAGAAGGTTATTTTGCAGACTTAGGTTTTTCTGCTGCTCCTGATTGATATTTTTTTTGTTTTCCATACTTATAGAGATTAGTGTTAATCTTTCTGAGTACTTTGATAGATTGCATCTTGTAATGCTTGGCCTCCCGGTAATCCAGGTAACGCCAAAATACGTTGTTTAGAAAAGAGAGGACAGTAAAAGCAATAACCAAATTTCTAATGACCCTTTTAAACTTTCCCTCTCTTCTTTTTTCAAGTTTATACCTTTTGTTTTCATCATGTAAACGTTTGTTTTGACTTTCCATCTCTTGTATTTGCGCTGCTTGAGTCTGCAAATACTCCTCTGTAGTATCGTCACTGTAAACCACATCTTTATCAAATACTCCAGCCCCCAAACCTTTCTCCCAAAACCAAGCAAAAGCTTTTTTTAGCGTGTTGAATCTTTGGTAAAGGACGATCTCACCCTTATCTAGCTCCTTTTTGATTTTAGAGTAACTTTCAGCAACAAGAGGGTTTGCTTGCAACTCTACCACCGCACCATATACAACACCCAAAGCTATGGCTTTAGGTGTAAATACTTTTTTGAAATAATTACTCAAATACTCAGATGAAAACGAGCGACTAAAGAATGTGAGGTCTCCCAAGAGAAAACTTACATCGTGAGCGCTAATAATAGACAGTATGTTATTATGTGCGGTCTTAATCTGCTCATCGCTGGCATCACCTACCCATCGCAAAACAATCACATTGCCAGGAGCAAACTCAAACACATACACCTTAAGGTAGACATGCTCAAGACTATCTTTGAAAACTTTTACTTCCTTTCCAACTACAAACATTTATCAAGCTAACTAATGTTTAACCTTTTTATTTTCTAAATCATCTTGCTTAGTCTTATCCAAACTCGTAAGCGTTGAAGGTTTAACAAATGCGGTGGTCGGTCCCTGAGGGTGTAAATGATTATGATCTTTGTATTCACTGATAAAATCATTCAACTTTTGCTCAATAACATTCAACTTACTAACCAAAATCTCAACCATAACAAGCCCACCATTTTCCCCGCCATTCAACAAAACCTCTTCAGTTTGACTAGTAGCGGTAACAAACCCTGAAAGAGAACCAGTATCAAAAACAATAGATACTATACTGCCCACTTGTGGGTAAAACACTGTGTTACCTTCAGTACTGTCTGTATTGGAAACCAAACGAATACCTTCAAACTCAAGCTCGCTACTCATCTTTTTTACCACGCAAGTATTATCACCCTTACTAACGCTCATCACTTCAGCCTCAAAAACAGTAATACCAGTAGTAATAGCATCACCACCTTTTACCAGTAACAGTATTAAATCTTTTATACTACTATCTTTACTTATTGCCATCACCCTACTTTTTGCCCAATTGAAACCTTTCGCCTAAACACTGTATTTGTAAAACTTACCTCCGTAGCATCAACCAAATACTTACCTTTTCTATCTGGGTGCTCGCTATCAGTTAACACAACCGAATCACCGTGACTAACAAACGGCTCACCCCACCCTGTAAGGCTGCCAGAAAAACCACCTACTTTATACTTTTTCAACTCCTCCTTAGCAAGCTTCTCAAGCTCACCCTTGCCTATATGAGGAAAGTTTCTGGTAACAATACTACCCCCATCTTCGCCAACTTCTACGGTAAGCTTTTTACCTGAATCAAGGTTGGCAATCGCTTTGATCTTGACCTTCACATTTTCAGACTTTCGGTATTTAAGCGAATGCCCTGGTATAACATTGTTTTGAAAATCATACACACAAGCATTTGCAGTAGGTTTGCTTTTATAGGGAAACCCAACATGAAGCGTATCACTCTTGAAAAAACTTGCAAGTCCATAGTTTTGACGAAGCACCTCCAACACTTTAACAGTGGTAGCATCCTCAATCAAGAGTTTACCCAGACCAACATCACCCGTAACATTCAACTTAACCCCTTCAATACCATCAACCACATGGCTTACCACATCCCCAAGCTTAGCATTAGTAAAGAGTTTGTTTTTAGGCCTATAATATTTGGTTTTAAAAGCAAAATCTTCACAATGCACTCTGAGTGGCACATCAGTTTCAACCTCACGAACAAAACCTTCAAACTCAGTATTTAGGTTACCATTATACCCCAGCTTTACCACCACTTTGTCGCCTCGCTTAATATACTCACTTACCGCCTTACCCTTTAGTCTTAGGTTTTTAGGTAACTTAATATCACATGTGTCCGTAAGCTGCTTCCAAGTCGATTTAATCAATACCCTACCAATCTCTTTAAATTCAAGGTTGCCAATAACCACCACACACGTTAACTTGTACAAGATAGGTTTCATTACTGCAACTCGTTTTCAGTGATAGTTAAACTCACAGACTCAATGCCCCTGGCTTGAATTGTAAAAGGTTGAGTATCTTCAAAACCCTCCAAAGAAGGTGTAGCTAAAGACTTGATGTAAATGCTAGTAATTTGATGAAGCGAAAACAATTTGGAGCTAACATTAAGCACTGACTCCTCACGAAAAAGAGCAAGAAGCTCTTCTAGCTCCTTGCTTGGGTATACCCCATCCTGCCCCCACAACACACCTCGGATACTAATATTAGCAGGACTAATTCCTGCATACTCAACCACAGCACGACCGCTACTGGTTTTCGTTTCAGTAATCACTTTAGTGTAATTTATATCCACCAACGGGTCATACTTGAAACTATAGGTTAGACCACTACCAACCGACTCCACATCAATCTGATCAAAAACAGGAGTGCCCAATGTGCGTATACGCAAAGCTTCTGAGTTGCTGTAAGGATTAGACTTTTCGTTAGTTTTAGTAAGCAAATCACCAGTAAACCCACTAGTAATATACTTTGCATCCTGAAAAGCAGCGTTAAATCTTTTTTTTATATCAAAACTATACTTAGTCACTAGATTCAGATTCTTTAGTTAAGTGTGTGTAGTTATTATCAATCAGGAATTGTACTTTTTTAATGGCTAATGTATACTCTGTGTCTGATAGTTTTTCAGGAAAAGGAATATGCAAGAAGTAACCTATAAGCGCTGACCATTCGTCTAGCCAGGTAAGCCTGGTAGACTCTAAAGCTTTTTTATGCGAGCTTCCCCTGCAATAATTAGAGAGCTAATTTTTTGCACCGCAGCCAGCGCAAACTTCGACTCTTTTTTTACCTCTTCATCGCCACCCAAAAAAGTGTTTCTGACAAGCGCTAAAGCCGCATCGATTGGCACTTTCTCAGATTTTCGCAAGTACTCATTTAACACTTCACGGTTAGGCTCGCGGATGTAAATTGTTAACCAATCTTCATAAGTGTCGTCGGTTGGCACCTGTATTTGATGCACGTTTCTATACTTCTTTTTCCACTCATTAACTTGAGTTTGGGTTACGCCGCCAGGCAACACAAAGCTTTCACCTTTAGCAACTTCGTTTTTTTTTGTTTTTTCAACTTCAGTCATTGTAAAAATATTTTAAATAGTTTTTAAATCAGATTTAAAAGAGGTTTTAACGCCTTCTTCTTACAAGTTTTTCGTATTTTTTTTGCTTTTGCAAAAGAAGCTCCTCAAGCTTATTATAGTCAGGGGTGACAATAATTCTACGCCTATCATGTGCTAAAGAATCAACCTTAACAGTAAACAGTTTTCTACCTTGCTCAAGGTATTGTACCACCTTTTGCTTGGTAGAGTCCAGGCGTATATCAAACTCAATGGTTTGATAACGGAGCTTCAACTCCTCAATAGCAATCTTAGCAATCACTGCCTTGTAGTCATAACCCCTGTCTTTACCAGTCACTTTAGCACCAGTCACACAAGACTGAAGGATCAACGCGGTAAAAAGCATAATCAATAAGAATCGTAGTCTTTTCATTTGTATCGGTTTTATTTATGTTAAGTGATTAATATTAATTACACAGGTTGAGCATACAACACATCAGAACAAATACAATCAAAATCCTGCACGGCATCCATATCACCCTCAGAGATTGAGCGACCTGTAGATGTAAACTCAACATCTTTGATCACATCGGCAACAAGCTCCTCGCCGTTATCATACACCACAGGTATGTCAAATGGCTCAATATCTAACAGATTCGCACCTTCGCCATACTTTACTCGTGCAGCTTTTTCAATTTGCACAACCTCCACCATAGCAATACTCATAGACAGAGTGCTCTCTTTTTTTCCACGCGTACGACGAGTAGGCTTACTTCCCCTGCCGTACCCATTTTTCTTCTCTTGACTGGTTTTGTACTCAATCTTTGAAATCTCTATAGAGATTTGATTAAACAGCATAATATCCACATCCACCCAGCCAAAACTTTTCTTTTGCGCCATAACTACTCTACTTTATTGGTAAGTTTTAATTTGACATTAATGGTATCCGCACTGCCCATCGGTACAACACTTAACCCAACTTTTAGCTCAGGGTTGGGAGGCAGTAGATTGCTATCCTTGTCAATTACTACCACCCTTCCCGAAATCTCCCCAGATAAATCACTGTCTATCTGCTTTTCAACAAGAGTCTTGAAGTTGAGAATGACAATAGGAGGTACTTTACCATTTGAAGGGTTTACAGGCTGTGGAGACTTAACCGAAGGCAACAAGGCTCCATAGGCGGCCAAGGCCGCTTTATCGATTGTTCTGCTAAATCGGATTTGTGACTCATTCATATTCCCTTCGTTGTCTATCACAACAGGAGTACACACATGGTCGTTATTCCATCTGAACCCGTCCAATCGTGAGTATTTGATTGGGAAAATATACCCCTTTTGATCAAGTATAGACCACTCACTTTGAGCATCCGTAACCGATTTATGATCGGATAAACCAGCAGACAACCAGCGCTCTTTCTTTGCATTCGTGAGATTAAACTTTTCAACCCAACCAATATTCTCACTAACCGCAGCCCTTCCAATAGTACCTAAGCAAGTACCCACAGCAGCATAAGAATTATACTCTGAAAGCTTTTGAGCAAAAAATAAATCTTGCCCGATCACCACACTTACATTGGGCGCTACCACATTCACCAGGGAACGCAAGTCAGGAACAGAGCTTGCAGGGCCGGTATAATACTTACCCTCCAAAATTACTCTGGTTGGGTACATCTTGGAGAAAGCCCAATCACACAAAACTTGAGCTTTCGGTATAGCATTTAACACATCTTGGTCAATCCCGTCTACCACTGGAGTATAACCACTAGCAGGATTAAAGGCTACAGCCAATTGAAAAACTTCACCTTCAGCGTCATCAATCAAAGCTTTCGCATGGTTGTTTTCAGTATCTACTATATCGGTCACGCCCACGCTTTGCGCTACTACCCGAAGGTAGAGCTTTACCCCTTCCCCAGCCTCTTCAAAAAATTCTGAAATATGATGATACAATATTACCTTATTAGCAATATCATAAGCCTCGTTAACACCTAGAAATTCAGCGTCAGCTTTAGAGTATAAGACATAGGTTTTATCTAACTCAAGCTTACTCGCTACAGCTACACCGTTAGCAATCAATCCGCTAGTACTTTCATTTACAGGCTTTGCGCCTGGTTGTGGAGTAGCTTTGCTTATGATTACACCTTTTATGCTCATAATTTTTTTAAATTAAAATGTTGAAAAAAATAACAAGCAATTAAGACGCTTTTTTCTTCTCGCGAATAGTAATAATACCGCGACCATCACTGTAGTACACATCACCACCCGCAATAGTAGTAGTTGAAACCTCAACCCCATCATGTCCATCGATAAGGCTTATTTTTGATTTTCTACTAATCGCACGAGTAACAAACTTAGGATGCCAAAGTGTAATAGTACGAGAGTCACCTGCCTGAGCCTGATACTCCTGATCTGAACCCTCAGTCTTACGCTCTATCGGATTACCGTCTACATCAAAGAGCAATGTTTTTGCACGCTTAAAGATATTATAGCCTGCAATCTGCCCGACAGCCCCATTCATAAGTACCATGCCAGGGTACTTATTCCTGTCATGAAAATCCTTGTACTTGCGTAAATCACCCATCATTGAAGCAGGTACAACTGCTACACGACTACCATCATCAGGCACGCCTTGCTCGTCCATCTCGGTTTGAGAATCAAAAAAATCATCAGGTGTAACAGCGTGCGCATCAGTACCATCAACACCTTTTTTGGTATCGCCTGTAGTTTCAATCACCACATCCTTACTACCTTTCACCCACTTGTAGAGGATATGCATTACAATATCCTCCCTAATCTGCTCAATATGTTCTTCCAGGATATTTTCGCGCTTCGCATAACTTACAACAAGTTCTTCTACCCAAGTTAAAATTGTTGGGTCAGTCTTAAATTCATCAATACTATAGCTACGCTTAATATCTTGCTTTGGTGTTGCCGCCCCTCTCTCACCGTTACGACGAGACTTTGGGCGCGCACCTGATTCAGTCCATTCCACACTACCCGTATTAGCATATTTATTCCAATTCCTTGACGCTAATACAAACTCGTTGTTATCAAACAAATGCTTGACAAACGTAGCTAAGAACAACTTTCTTGCAGCCGTAAAACTACTTGGTTGAGCCATACTCTTTCCTTGTTAAGATTAATCAATAATTCACATTACCTGACTACTCAAAAGCCGCATCCAAGTGAGCGTTTACAATCTCCTCGTACTTTTCAGGGTCAGAATTTTGCAGCTCAATAAGCTTCTTAGGATCATTTTTAACATAATCCTCATAGGTGTCAAAGGTTACACTACCCTCGTTACCTTGCTTTTTCTTGGCACCATCACCCTCTTTACTTTGAGTGGTCTCCTTTACTAAATCGCGCGGAGGCTCAATTGCATCGAGTAAGTTTTTCACACTTTCAGCCTGCCCGTTCTTGATCATGCTTTTGTAAATCTTGGCTTGCTCAACGGTAATTTTCTGAGCGCTCACCGCATCATCCACAATTTTAAATCCTGAGGCATTCCTAAGCTCCGAAAGCTCCTTAGCTTGATCTGCTAACAACTTTTGAGCATTCACCAGACCTTCAGCAAGAGTGTTTACTAAATCCTCATCGCTTGCAGAGTTTTCAAACGAAACACCTGCTTTAGTGCAGGCTTGAACCAAAAGAGTTCTATCCATAACATCACTTTTAGGGTTGTCAGTATTTTCAAGATTAGCAGTCACACAAGAAAGAAGTGTATTATTAAGATCTGTATTGTAAAGAGCTACAACCTCAGGCAGAGACAGATTTTCAGTATTGTTTTTAGCATTAGTCTTGGCATTAGAAATTTGATCACAAAGCCCTACCTTGTAGGCTTCATTGGCATTAAACCATTTGTCGACACCTGGCTTCATCCAGTTTTTAAGAATCCAATCCTTTTCCTTACCTGTCTTATCAGCATATGTCTGAGCAATAGAATCGTTTATGCTATCTAACAAGTCTGCTTGTTTGCGCAATTCATGCGCCTGCTTACGGTCGGCACTAGCCATTGCTTGATGGATCATTATTCTAGCGTTTTTAGCCATAATAACCTCATCCATATAACAGAGTAAAAAACTCATGGCACTTGCAGCAAGCCCATCAATATGAGCTTTAAAAACGACTCCTCTTTTCTGGTAACGATTAATAATAGCCCCTACTGCGTCAGCCTCAAAAACAGCCCCACCAGGACTATTTACCAGGCAGTTGATTACCTTATAGCCCTTCGCTACAAGATTGGATATACTTCTTATAAAGTCGTTTGCACTTACATTTCGCCATTGACCAATTGTCCCATAAAGAACAAGATCAACCTCTTTTGTTTTCGCTCCTTTTTTTGCTACAACCTCAAACATAATATTTCACTTTTTCGAGATTTTTTTGCTAATTTGAATTAGAGTTACAAAACAAAAACAAATAAATGTGCAATGCTGTGCACTAGCAAACAGTTATTTATAAACCATTGCTATTCAGTTTAGCAATGCAAATTTTTTAAATTATGAATAGTACTTTTGAGAGTAAACAAGTAATGAGATCATCACGAAAAGTAACAGGGTTACCATCAAGATATAGCAAGGTAATCCTTGCTAGGCTCGAGAAAAAAGGGGTGTATGTCACATTGCAAATCATCAGAAATGTAGTATCAGGAAGAACATCTAACCTAGATGTTGAAATAGAAGTATTGCAACTTAAGAAAGAAAGGTTGGAGGCAAGAGACAAGATACTCCAATTAAGCTTTGAAATAAGAGAGTTAAACGATTGTGTAACTAAAAAAGAAAAAGAGAAGCCAACATGAATACAAAAGAAGATGATAGCCTGAAGAAAAGAGCTGGACTAACTAGAACTCAAAAAAAAGAGATTGCGTTAGACTTGTATTTACATACTCATTATACACAGAAAGAAATTTGCGAGATTGTTGGATGGACCCAGCCCACATTTACATCCAACAAGCAAAAGTTTCAATGGGATACACTTAGGGATGCCACTACAAAAACTCCAGAAATCGTACTTACAAACCTTTACAAGCTACTAGAAAAACTCACTAAAGAAAGCCTTGAGGGTGATTACTATGCTAAAGACATAGCGATGATTGCTGGAGCTATCGAAAAGCAAGAGAAGCGCATTACCAATCTTTCTACCTACATACAAGCTTGTAAAATATTTGTAGAGTGGCTACAGCCTACCAACTTGGAACTTGCTCAAACCATTACCAAGCTTTATAGACAGTTTATTCAAGATTTGATTGACACTGATTAACTTTTAAACTATGAATGAGATTAAAAGAAAAACGGTTGTCACTCTACATGGAAGTAATATCACTTACTCAAAAAAAGACCTAGAGAACTTTAATAGGTGGTGTAATAAGATAGAAGCTCAAACAGCTTATATACCAAAAGAAAGCAGACAGGAAAAGGAAGAACGAAAGAAACGACTCTTGAAGCCTGAAAATTACAACAAGTTCTTTCAGTATTACTTCCCGCATTATTGCACAGACAAAAAAACAGGTAAATTAATTGATTGCGCGCCCTATCATCTTGAGATACATAAGGCACTCACGAGTGAAGACATGACTGAGGTAGCATTTATGGGGCATCGCGGCTCAGCCAAGAGTACCCACGCAAACGTAGGGTTTGCCGCTCGCGACATGCTAGCTGGCATTATGCCTTTTATGTTGTTATGCGGTGAGACTGAAAAAAAAGCCAATCGCTTACTTTCGGACATTCAAGCAGAGTTCCAATCTAACCAAAGACTAATTAATGATTATGGAAAGCTAGTAGGAGCTGGAGACTGGACAACAGGCGAGTTCACCACCAAAACAGGTATTCACTTTGCCGCTATCGGTTTAGGGCAAAACCCTCGCGGGATACGAAAAAAGAACCAACGCCCGACGCGAATTGTATGTGATGACCTGGACGCGAAAAAGAGATGCAACAACCCTCGCCTAATTGACGAGGCAGTAGATTGGATTAATGACGATTTAATGGAGTGCTTTGATAAAGATATAAGACAATTTATTATAGTAAACAACCTTATACATAAACGCTCTATACTTGCTCAAACTATCAAGAGTTTGCCAGAAATTAAAGTATTTAAAATAAATGCCCTGGACAAAAAAGGTAATCCTACCTGGCTTGCCAGATACACCAAAGAGTATTGGGCTAAGATACAAAAGAAAAAAAGCACTCGCTCGTTTAGCCGTGAATACATGAATAACCCTATTGACGAAGGCAAGATATTCAAAAGTAAATACAATAAATGGAAGCCAATGACAGATTTAAGCGTTTACGACGCTTTGGTGTTTTATGGTGATTTAAGCTATACCGTACAAGGTGACCATAAAGCAATGAAGCTTTGGGGAGCCAAGGGAGAGGAGAAGCACAGGATTTTTGTATTTGTTCGCCAAGTGTCACGCCGAGAGTGCGCTATATGGTTATACAACCTCTACGAAGAATACAACCTTAAAAACTTCAATATCGCGTACAAATTTGATGGTACGTTTGCCCAAAACAGATTTGTCAATGACTTTAATAAAGAAGGTAAAGAGCGAGGCTACTATATACCTATAGTAGCCAAGAAAAAAATGGAGGGCAATAAGTTTGATAAAATAGAAGCTATCGTGGGTTACTGGGAACGTGGCGACGTGTGGTATAACAGCGAGTTTAAAGATAGTACCGACGAAGCAACAGAATTAAGCCAGCTTGCCGCATTTGAAAAAGGTAGCAACGCACCCGACGACGCGCCCGACGCAGACGCTGAAGCATTCGCAATCCTTGATGAGCTGCTAGGCACTACAAACCCAGACGATGTAATTATAGGTAACAGAGAGAGTACAGGAACTTGTGATACATATACAGGGCAAGACAATGACGAGATTTATGACGGATATTAAAACATAACAAACAGCATGAGTAATTTTTTAACAGAAGATGATTATAAAGGATTTATATCTCACCACGAGTTAACTGTAATCACTACAGACGAAGAAGGTAGACTATCAAATGAAGCCGTTAGAAAGAAAGCTGAAAACTCAGCCATAAGCAAAATAATACATCAAATCGGTGGAAGATATGACACGCAAGCCATATTTAGTACCACAGGGAATGAGCGCGACGACACCATAATAGAATACACTATATACTATACCGCTAAAACCTTGTATAGCAAGAGCGCAAAAAAAATAGTACCTGATGATATTTATGAAAATTATGAGGAGGCGAAAGATTTCTTTAATGATATAGGTAAGGGTGTTGTTAACGCCATTGGCTTACCACTACTACCCCAAGACTCAAGCGAAAGCCTGAGTGAGCACATAAGGTTTGGGCACACTACCGAAAGCGGGACCGATGGGTACTAATTTTTTATTAGCAATTGTTAAGAAAAAGTGTCTTATCAAGCGCTAACCAAGTAAACATTTCAAATCCTTTTCAAAACACTTTTAAAAGCTTTCAAAAACCACGATCTATTTTGAGAGCTGCCATTATACCAAAAAACTTTAAACCCCCTTAGAACGCTTTAAAATGAAAAACAATTTTAAACCTTTAGTAAATCGTTTCGGTCAACCTATTGTAGCAAAATCACACATCATCGCCAGTAAACATGATGCACCCGAAAAAAACAGAGGTCAAGTAATCAAACTAGTAGAGCATACAAAGTTTTTGTATAAGATAGATATTGCTCACTGGCGCAACGCTCACCAAGTTGCCTTGAACACTTATCGGCCAAGGCGAGATTTACTAATGGATGTCTACCAAGATGCTATCTTGGATACCCACCTCAAAAGTGTAATAGAGTCCAGAATGCTACCAGTACTCAATATTACATTTGAAGTAGTAGACGAGCAGACAAACGAGGTAGACGAGGATACTACAAGACTACTTACTACAAAATGGTTTTACAAATACCTTAAAGCCATATTAGAGAGTATAGCTTATGGATTCAGTGTAGTGCAATTAAAACTTGATAGAGGTATTATAACAGGCATTGAAACAGTACCCCGTGAAAATGTAATCCCCGAAAAAAACAGCATACTACCTGATTTACAAGGGGAAGAGTTGGTAAGGTTTGACACACCAGGGTATAATAATTTATACACACTTATTGGTGAACCGGAGGGCATGGGTTTACTACTACAAGCCGCTAGATTTACAATCTTTAAAAAACATAGCCTTGCACACTGGCAAATGTTCCAAAGACTGTTTGGTATTCCCATGCGTATTGCTAAAAGCAACACAAACGACAAAGCCACTCTTGCCAAAATAGAAAACAATCTAAAAAACATGGGGTCTGCTATGTATGCAGTAATGCCGCTAGGTACAGAGATAGAAATAAAAGAGAGTGTAAGTAGAGACGCGTTCAATGTCTTTAGTAAAGGTATTGATGTAGCTAACAAAGAAGTGTCAAAACTTTTCTTAGGAGGTACAATGACCAACGAAGACGGGTCTAGTCACAGTCAAGCCAAAGAACACGGTAACTCTAAAAATGAACTGATAAAAGCCGACATTAGATTAGTTGAACTGGAGGTAAATGGTAATATATTCAAACAGTTCATTAAATGGGGGGTACCATTACAAGGCAAGCGGTTTAGATTTAATAGAAGCAGAAAACTACCACTTGCCGACAATCAGCTAGAGATTGATAAGTGGCTCGCAGGGTTGTTTGAATTAGAACCTCAGTATATACGTGACACATACGGTACTGTCATAGGTGAAAGAATTAAACTACCAACACCAAGCGGCGGCGGTAGTAAAGGCGAACCAGGGCAAGAGCAGGAGCAAGAAAGTAATGCATTGCCAATTACCAGTGTAATGAACCAAGCAAGCATACACTATAGTAATACATGTGCGCACGCGATTAATAAAAATATATCAAATACGCAAGCATCCAATACTAAAATACCTGAAAGACTTCAAGAGATACTTGATAGACTGACCGAGAAAATTTTTAAAGGCGAGATAAAAGCAGGTGATTTTGATAATGAACTGTTTGAGTTTATAGCTAACTTGTTATGGGCACATGTTAAAGCTAGCTATGGTTACAAATTTTCTGATTTGGCAGTAAACAGCAAACGTTACAAAACGCTTGCAGCGCTACAAGAAAATGTATACACATTTGCCGCAATTCAAGTACACCAAAATATCCAAGACTTGGTATTACTAAAAGCTAGTAGCGAAGATAAAGCGACATTCAATAAAGCAGTTACCAAGGTAAATAAGCAGTATAATAAAACTTGGTTGGACACCAATAGGCAAGCTACGATTGCAAACTCACAAAGTGCTGCCCGTTGGCATGACTGGCAAGAAAACAAAGATATACTCCCAAACGTGGAGTTCCAGACAATAGGCGACGACAGGGTTAGGGACTCACATAAGAAACTTGAAGGCGCGGTGGTAAGTATTGACGACCCACTGCTTAAAATCTATAATACACCACTAGACTACAAGTGTAGGTGTGAATGGATACAAACACATGAAGACCTTAAACCTCCTAAGGAGCTACCAAAGATACCGCTAACATTTCAAAACAACCCCGGCGAAACAGGGAAGGTATTCACGAAAGATCACCCGTTTTGGAGCGGGATTTCAGATAAAAAGAAAAAAGAATATGCGGTGATTGTAAAAGATTTGATTACCAAAACCAACAAAAAGAAAAAAACATGATAAGTGTAGGTATAGGTTTTAATATCACTCAATCAATTCTACCTGAGCTCAACCAAGTAAATCATAAGTTGAATCTAGCTGGAGGCGAACTGACAGAGATAATAGTTAAATCTCGACAGGTCAATAACGAACTAAAGAATACAAAGAATCAAATAGCTGGAATAATCTCAGTGGGTAACAGCACACAAGGTATTGCAAACGGAATCCAAAACATCAACAACCAACTAAAAAACACTGTTCGGCAATTGGTGAAAATTGTATCAATAAAAGATGAGATTCAGGGAGGTTCGCAAACCATTCAAAGGATTAATAAAAAAGTATTGCAGCTCAATGCTGCACTAAAGGATAAAGAACCTGTACGAGTAATCCAAAACACCCACAAGGAGGTACTACAGCTTAACACAGCTATTAGTAATCAAAAGCCAATAAAAACGATTGAAAACACTAATAAAAAGGTGATCAACCTTAAGAAAAGTGTAAACACTACTACACCCAATGTCAAGAAACTCTTTAATGAGTTTAGAGGCAATGTAAGCCTAAAAGTAAAAAAGGTAACAGATGAAACTAAAGACCTAAAAAAGAGCATGAAAAGCGGCGGTATTATTCGCAAGTTTTTTGGTTTCTTTAAACGAGGTAGCCAAAAAGCCCGTGATGGTTTAGCAAACATTGGGAAAAAAAATAGTGAGCTGTTCAGTGGTATATCCGAACAATTTCCCTCACTTGGTCGCTTTGCACACCTACTAAAAAATCCTTATGTACTTGCTGCTGCTGCGGCGGCGGCGGCAATTGTAGCGACGGTAAAATTAATCTCACACCTTACTAAAGTGTCCCAGGAAATTAGTAGCGTGGAGCGCGCGGTAAAATTTGGCTTTGGCGCTAATTCGCAGCAGGAAATTTCAGGGCTTGCCCGCAAGGTAATCGCGCTTAAAAAAGAGTTTGAAAATGTAGACCAAAATGAACTATTAGGAGCCGCTAAAGCTATGAGCCGGGAGTTTGGCATCAAAGGTGTAAGCGCACTTAAGCTGCTCAAGCAAGGCTTACAGGCTACCAATGGCCAGCTTGATATTGATCAATTAAAAGAATACTCCACCCAACTAAAAAACCTTGGCTTCACCGCCGACCAAGCAATGGCACTGGTTGTGAAGAGTTTTCAGGAAGGGGTATACCAGGATAAAGGGGCCGACCTGTTCAAAGAGGCAGGCATCAGGCTTAAAGAAATGCCCAAAGCAACCTCTGACGCACTAAATAAATTAGGAGACTCTTATGGAAGGCTCTCTGAAAAACTACAGGTAACAAGCAAAACAGGAAAAAAACTTACCATTTCCACAGTACAAGGACTCAAAAACAGCCTTAAAGCAGGCGAAATTGACGTAATGAAAAGCGTGCAATTCATTACTCGCGCAATGGCAAAACTCAACGTGAAAGATCGTCAGGAGGTTACCGCAAACATTTTTGGCTCACCTGGTGAAGATGCAGGAGAAAGATTTTTACTTAGCCTGGGTAAAACCGAACTATCCATGAAGAAACTTCTAAACCTTCAAGACCCATACATCAAGCGCCAAAACAAACGCTTGGGAATGGAAGAAAAAATAGTGGCGGTTCAGCAAGGGTTTGCGCCTACATTCAACAAGCTTAAGCGCGGATGGGATGAAGTAACCCAAAAAGCAAGGCTTTTATTTTACCAGGTAATCAACGGTGGCCTGAAGATTTTAAGGGATGCGTTTGGCGGTAGTGGTACTGACCCCATGCAAGCACTTGCAAATGGTATTGATTGGGTAGCCGCCAGGTTACGCGACGCAAAACCGTTTGTAATAGATGTTATCAATGTTATTCGCGGATTTGGACAAGTTATAGGCTTTGTATTACAACCTATCCGTTGGCTGCTAGGACTCCTAAAGCGTCTTTTGTGGGATACCGGAATTCTGCAAGGAGTGTTCAAGATTACCACTGTGGTAATTGGACTGCTTATTAATCCACTGGGAACACTGGCTTTGCTTTTTGCCAGACTATGGAAAAAGAGTGTAACCGTGAGAGCAAGCCTTACAGGTATTTGGGTAGTAGTAAAATCTCTCATAGAGCCCTTTAAACAGTTGGGTAATGCGATTACTGGAATTGTAGAGTTCAACCCTCTAAAGATAAAAAACGCGTTAAGCGGAGCGTGGAGCGCTATAAAAAACATTAACCCACTTAAAGATTTTAAGTCAGGTTACAACAAGGTTTTGGAGGATGCTAAAAGTAAAAAGCTCAACAACGCCGCGCAAGGAATAAAGGGCAAACCTGTAAAAGAGCTTATCAGTCAAAAGACTCCTGACAGCACCAATCCAGTGGCACCGAAAAATCCAGATTACGCCGGGCCAACAGGAGGAGCGCCCCCACCCTCGCCAGGCAATATAATAGGTGGAGGTGCCAAAACAGAAAACAAAAACCTAACTATTAACATTGGTAAGCTGGTTGAAAATATCACCATTCAAACCACCAACTTGCAGGAGGGCGCGCAAGATATTGAAGCAGCAGTAAAAGAGATTTTAATTAGAGCAATTAGAAACACAGAAGCAATATACTAACATGGGTATAGATGATAAAGAAATTAAAGTGTTACACAAGGTAATCGCGCGACACATCAAGAACGCGCCAACCCTTACAGGCGCCATCTCAACAAAATTTTACAAAGATAGATTTGTTAGAGGTGGTTGGATTGAAAGTAACAGCTTTCAAAAGTGGCGACCCCGCAAAAGGCGTGACCGCAACGAAAAACGACGAGGTAAACGTGCGGTACTGGTTCAGTCAGGGAGACTGAAACGAAGTATCAGAGTGCTGAAGAAAACAAGTAACAGTGTGATTGTAGGCACCGACGTAGAATATGCCCGCATGCACAATGAAGGCTTTAGCGGCTCAGTAAGTCAAAATGTAAGTGCCCACCATCGTAAACGACACAAAAGGCGTAATAGAAAGAAAAAAGGTAAACACATTGTAAGAGAGCATAAAGTAAAAGGATTCAATAGAACCATAAAACAAAACATACCTAAAAGGCAGTTTTTAGGTAAAAGCGAGTTCTTGAACAAGAGGATAGAAAAGCAACTGGAGTACATGCTAAAAAAACAAATAAAAGGATAAGATATGTATTTAGAAGAGATATATTTAGAACTTGGTAACAGGTTATTAAGCAACAACACCAAGCAACTACTAGAGCAAATGGGACTACCCCCAATAGCCCATGTTGACCTATACGAGGGGCAATACCTCAGCGAAGAAAAAGAGGAGGTGTACCACCTACCAGCGGTATTTATTGAATTTAGCAACACGACTAGCAGCAAAATAAAAGGTAATGGTGTACAGCAAAACACGGAGACTATAAGACTTCACATTGAGCAAGCCAAACTTGAAAGCACCGCCATGAACAGAGCAAACCAAACCAAAGCTTTGCTACCTTTAAGAATGGTAGATGCAATACATATTTTAATGAGTGGAGGTTTTCTAGGTTTATACCCGGTGGGTAGGGAGCTGGACACGGAGCACAACGGCTATCCAGTGCACATACTAGAATATGAGGGTATTTTCAAAAATACTGATACCAGTAAGTTTAAGGAGCATCAAGAAACAAAGATTGAGAGAGTGAAGATTGATAAGAGTGTAAAGTATAGATTATAAACCTTGCAAAAACAAAAACCAAATAATCTTTTAGCCTGGCAAAGAAAAAGCAGCTTGTTTTTGCAAGCTGCTTAAAATATTATTTTGTTTTATAACAACAACTGTAAATTATCAGCCGCCAAGTATTACCAGGTAAGGCTTATTCTTATCCACATCATTCATGGACTCTAGTCTTTTCTCAAGAACCTTAATAGTAGCCTCAATTACAGCCTTGTTTAAGTCCTGACCCCGTAAGCTTGTATCACCCAAACCTCTCCTTAACCATATATCATTACTATAATTCCTGATAGCTGTATGGCTTATACTAAACCCTTTACCTAGCAATGCACCACTAATAACCCTACAGCTTTTACCATTAGCGAGAGACTGGTCAATAAACTCTTTATGACCGCTCTTAAGTATTTTATCGTGTTTTCTCATAACTCAGTACCAAAAAATTCGTTTTACATCTTTATCAACACTTTGCACCTTTTCCAGGATTTCAGTTTTCCGGTAACTCAGATTTTCACGAAGCGCCGGAGAGTCAAACTTCAAAAAAAGCGTGCTGTTTTTTATATCAAGCTTAACAGTTCTCTTTGCTGCAAACTCCCCTACAATACTTACCCAACTCCCCTTTAACCCTTCGGTGTTTAGTTTTTGCTTAGCCTGTTTGGGTAGAATTTGAAGCATCGCTGCTACAGCTTGCTTTATATTCATTGTATCGTTGTATATTTTCATATTGAAACCAATTAAAACGGTAAATTTTCGTAAGTCGGCAGACTTAGCAAGCCATCACACAAAGATATTTTTAAATCAGTGTACAAAACCTTCTCGTAACTTGCCTCAATCGTTTGCTTTTCAGCTAACCGAATAAGTTGAAGTAAGCATATCGCCTCAATCTGAGTTAGAACTACCTGATGTTTTCTATCTTCAAAAACAACCTTGTTAAACCGTCTTTGAAACAAGTTTACAAGCACGCGGTTCATAACAAAATCAAGCACAAAGAACTTGTCAGAGATAAAACTAAACTCTATGTTTATAGGATTCTCAACTTCTTTTTTTAGCAGTACTGATATAACCCTCATATCATTAGCCTCTAGTCTGGTTAATTTAATTTTTCTCATAGTTATAGACTTTCAAATTCCCTCTCCAACTCGTTAATTTTTTTATTCACAATCTCTACGCAATAATCCCTAAACTGTGCAGCAGCATTATAAAGATAGTTGTCAATATCCCGCTCCGACTCACCATCAAGGCTCACTGCCACCCGTCCATAATCAACTGTATTACCAAGCCTCACGGTAGTAGTATCCACTATCTCACTAAGCAAGTATTGCAATTCTTGCTTCTTATTATGAAGCTCTATTGCTTTTGTATATTGTTTTTCAGTCATGTTACAATAGTTTTAATTAAAAAAAATAGCCCTGAAAATCTACATCAACAGGGCTTTACACAAATACTAACAAACATTAACGCTTAACTCCTCTCAAGTCTTATAGTGCTTTTTTGAGCCTTAACAAACCCAAAGCTTTGCAAGTACTTATTACCCGCCTGGATACGCTCTAGTATCAAACTTTCATTCACTTTACTAGTGGTAATCGCATACTCTTGATTAGATGCCACAAAAGCATCTTTATCAAACTTTGAAGGGTAATTAAGCTTATCTTCACTATACCTTCTTACACAGTCAGCACCATTACGAAGCGTTCCACCATCCCAGGCATTCATAGGAAATTCTTTTGTTATTTCCAATATTTCAGCTTCTAAAGCCTTGGCTTCATCTTTTGCTATTCGCTCTTTGTCTTTTGCCTTCCAGTAAGCCGTAAACTTACTTTTCAATTTTCGTTTTTTAGCGGTCAAGTCATTACCCGCTACTTCTTTAGTCATCTCTAAACATTAAATTAAACAAACGGGCAATCATGTAACTTACCCTCATTTTCCTGATAAAAAGCCAGCGCCTTGTCTATTTTAGCTTCCAAAGCCACTGCTTTCTTTAACACTTCTTTGTTTTTCGTTTTGAAGTACTCCTTTTGGAGTTTGCGCATAAGCGCCACCTGCCGGAGCATAGTAACAAACTTATCAACCCCACAATAAAACTTGTCGGGCTTGGTGGTACCTTGAGGGTTTTCAGCCTCAAATTGTCGTTGCAACTCTTCTTTAGCAATACTCATAATCCATAGCTATAAAAATTTAGTTAGTGACGGTGACAGGAATCGAACCTGCTAAGAATATTTGCGATAAACTTAGTTTTGCGCCCAGCGCGCACCGTCATAAAAAACTGGCAAATGCCAGCCTTGCATTATATTACCTTAACTTCACCCCTTCATCACTCAAAACAAGTAAGCCGTCATACTCAAAACTCACCTGTTTTATATTTACATTCTCGCTACAATCCACGTCCGCAACAATCGGATGACTCTCAAAAAAAGCAGGACTTACCCACGCATTAGTCGGATCAATCACCGCAGCATAGCGCGCAATCTTGTTGCGGTAATTAGCTACAGTAGGATGATGAAACAGCTCTAAGTTATTCAGCATTTTTGCTGAGTGAATATTAATACTTACCGTTTCAAACATTCCAGTAAGTACCACTTGATAATTATTTAGCTTTTGGTTTTTTATGTTCTTTTTTTGGTTTTCCATTACTTAAATACCCTCAATATTTTATTGTTAATCATTTACTTCTTGCTCAAACCTGCCTAGATGCAGGTCTATTATTTTCAAGTACACCGCGCTAAAAGTGAGCGCGTTTTCGGCTCGCCTGGCAGCACGCCTAAAGCGTAACCCAAGTTCGGTTTTATAGAACAATCTACTCGGTATCATCACCAAACACGGTGTTTAAAAATTCTACATCAATTTTTTGCCCGCTACCAGTAGCCACCCTGATAGCATCTTTTATAAGAATGGTAAGCGTATCGTAGTTATCTACTTTATCAACAAACCAGGCAATTGCATACTTATCGGTGATACCATTGATTTGACAAGCTTCTTTAATGTCCGCAGCCTCAATTGGCAGTGTATTGAACCACTTCCACTCAAAACGCCTTTGAAGCTGTGGAATACCTGTGTTATTTTTTCTTTTAGCGAGTTGAGAAATCATATTTTTAAGGTCAAGCCCACACATTACAATACCTGCCTGCCCTTCTAGTAGGTCGCACAAGGTTTTAATGGAATCTAGCGAGTCTTTTCCGCGCAAATACTCACACTCATCAAATACAAGCATACCACCTTTGCGGGTAAGCGCCTCAGCGATTTTATCCTCAAGCTGGAACTTACTCAACCTTTCGGCTTTTTTTACCTGCAACGTCTTCGCTACCTCTTGGAGCAGGGCACGACTAGACATGCTTTTGCGGCAAATCACATGGTAAGCGCCTGGTGTGACTGCACAAAAACGGCGTATACTATAGGTCTTACCTTCGCCACTGGTCACGCCATTAATAGCAAAGCGAGCTTGTTCATTGATTGACCTACTAAGCACCTTGGTAATAGTTTCGTAGTTTTTTGAGTCAATGTGCAGTTGCCAGTCCAACACACGAAACACCGCTTGCCAGGCATCGGCCGAAGGGTATTTAGGCGACCATTTGCCATTGGTAATTTGATTGATGTAAGAAATTGATACGCCTGTTTTGGCTGCAAGCTCAGATTGAGTATGAGCCTCAGATTGGTTAAGCCAACCTAAAACAGCTTTTTGGATTTGAATTTTTGAATTTTCATTCATTTTCTTTACTTTTAGGTTTAGTTCAGAAATAATTGAAGGGGTTTGAGTGGCGACTCAGCCCTTTTTTTTATGGATTGTAGCAAGCGTACACCCCTCTTAGAGGCGTAAACTTACCGCCGATTTTCTCTTCTGTTTTTTAGCTTCTTTTCGCTGATCTTCTACCTTTTTCGCTTTCTCTACTGCCTTTACAATGCCTTCACCCGCTTTTTCTTCCGCTTCCTGCATTAGGTTCTTATTAGTATACCCGGCACTGAGCACCGCCTCAGGGTCATTGCTTGCCAGCTCAAAAGATTGTATTTGAGTAGCAGCTTCGTCGTCGGCTTTTTCGGTATCAGTTGCCCAGCGATCAAGCTTACCCAGGTTTTTAGTATCCTCCAGGGTTTGTTCGGCTTTGGCGCGTTGCGCACCTTCCAGGGCAATTGCCTCGCTTAGGTAGGTATCATTGGCCGTATTGGTGTGGTCGTGCTTGTCAAAGTTGTACAACCACACTTTGGTATCTAACATGTGCGGTAAATACCTTACCCTTACACGCTTACCATTTGCCATTTTCACTCCTACCGCGTTTACCTCAGGTACCCTGAAGTAATGCTTTTGCCCGCTTATCTGGATAAGCACATAGCCACGATCAATACTTGATAGAGTGGATTTGGCAAAGAGCGAAGCCAGGGTAGTATCGGCGATTTTTTCACAACCAGGATTCACAGTGCTCTCCAGCACCTCCCAGCGAGTTTGCCCGCTTGCCTCTTGTATGATTTCTTTGTTGTAAGCTGCAATCAAACCCTTATACATTGCCTTAATTTCGGTCATCGAGTAGGTTTTTTGTGCTATATCAGCATTGCGACGGTGCGCGTTATGCTTGTTTCGTGCCGTGATATTAGCACCTGTCCAACCCTCTTGTTTGCGGCAATATTGCTGCTCAAAGTGAGCAATAAAACGCTCAGCGTACTTGCTTTGAGGGTTGAGCGGCTTACAAAAACTCACCTGAGGGAAGATTTGCTCTAACTCCTTAAGGTATGATTTACCAAAGTTGTCGAGTTGCACTTCGTGCGGCTTCACTCCTTTGGTATTCACCATCATATCAGCAAATGCCTCGCTCATTACCTGCTTGGTTTCGCTCTCCGCTATAGAGTAGCCTATCACAGCACCAGTGGCCACATCAAAAACAAAGTAGCAAAGCGCTCTTTTGTAAGTGTCTACTCCGTTTTTTCGGAGGCGAAACGGTATTACCTGCCCGTCTGACGACACAAACGAAAGCGCATAACGAGGCTTGACACCTTTCACATAAGGTTTGTAGTGATCGTTATAGTACTTTGAGCCGTGGCGTAATTTCGCGGTAACCCGCTGTATCCAAGGGTTTTGAAAGAAGTTCCAAATCGTTGAGCGTGATTTGATTACAGGTAAGCTTTTGGTTTCAGCGGTAATCAGCTCGCCCGTGTGCGGGTTCACAATTTCACGTTCGCCACGAGCGATTTTATTATATTCATCGTATACTTGCGACTCTAATAACTTGATGTCGCTCTCAGGATTGGCATACAAACCTAACAGCACATCCTGAGCCTCTTTTGTCCAGGCTTTAGCAGCGTGGGCATTGCCCTTATTTTTGTGAATGAGCCGTGAAAGGCTAAAATTTTCTTTCAAAAAAGCTTTAGCTTTTACAAGCAATTGCTTGATTGAAAGTGTTTTGCCTGCTTTTTTGAGGCCATGATTCAAATAATCAAAAGCTTTTTGAGTAAGCGAAGCAAGCGAGGTAGCAGTTTCGATGCCAGCAAAGCCCAAAGCACGTATCTTGGTCTTTGTGTTGTTTAGACTCAAAAACCTGAATACCGCTGCGCTCATCTGCAAGTCTTTTGCCTCAGCATTGCCCACTTCCCGCTTTCTGAAAAAGTCAAAATCTTGCTCCTGGTAGTAGTACCGCTTGACAAGGATTTGAACCTTTTCAATCATTGCCGACTCACTGTCGATCAATCTTTTAGGACTGAAAAAGCTAGCGTAGTCGCGTAGTGGGTGATATTTTTTTTGGTTTTCAGTCATTAGTTAGGGAAAATTTGTAGATCAAAACCAACTATAGGGCTATAGTAAACTGGAAAAATCTTGCTCATAATAACGGAATACCCCCTTTTCACTCCCCTTCTTTCATAAACACTAAGAGCGTTTGATAAATACTCTGTTGGACTGAGATAACTCAAACCATCATCAAGTACATAATCCTCCACATATTCAAGTATTCTTATAGCTCTTCTACTTGAAAGTTCACGACCTCTATTACCGCTCAAAACCGAGCGAACATAATCAACACTAATACCCAAATCACTCGCAATTACCAACTGCATTCCATGAGGTAATAAACCTTTGAGATTTTTTATATATTGAGGTTTCGCGTAATTTTGCATATATTTAGAGTAAATCGCTTGAATATGGTACAAATTTACTCTAATATTGGAGTAAAAAAAATATAACGGAATAATTATTCCAAAAATAGAGTAAAAACATGGATTTAGATAAGGCAATTGGTGAGCGTATAGCAAACGAAAGAACAAGATTAGGTTTAAAGCAGAGGGAAGTGGCGGAGGCTGTAGGTTTAACCACTGGACAAGTAGGAAAAATGGAGGTAGGTCTGCGTAAACTAACTATACCAATACTAGCACTACTTCATGATAAGCTCAACATGTCGATAGGCTACCTTGTAACTGGAGAAAGCAGTGAGTTGGTAAAACAAGACAGCAGTATTACAGCTATTGAAAAGGTGAAAAAATTGCAGGACGAGCTAATAAAAAAGGATGAAGAAATAAATTGGCTAAAAGAGCATGCTAGAGATTTGGCATTCATACTAAAGTCCCAAAGTGACCCCGATGTAGACACGAGCAAGCCTATAAAAAAAGGTAGAAGACAAAAAAACACAGCCTAGGTGTCATTTTTTCGTTTTCAAAGCATTGTACTTTCTAGCGAAGCAACATGTTTAATTTCTAACCCAACAAGCAATGTTACCTGAAAAGCAGCAGCGAAGCGAGAATAAAAAAGATGAGGATCAAATAAATGTGGTGAAAATAGGGGATAAATTCTTGAGAGAGCAATTGTCCAACACAACTCAAGCACTCAAAGGAGCCACAAACCGAAACAATAAACTCAATCGTGAGGTAAAAAGACTGAGAAAGCAAAGAATGCTCACATCTATAGGAAGTATACTATTCTTGCTGATAGGCTTGACTTGGTTCACATATACCACATACTTATATATGGGCAAGCAACAAGAGATAAATATGCCTGTAGCAAACAAACTATCACCCGGCAATGACTATAACCTAATATCACCACTGCTAAAGGTCAGAAAGGAAAAGGCTCACAAGCAATATACTGCAAAGCCTAAGAAAATTATCACACATCAAGCCAAGCGTCCATCAAAAAAAGAGAGATTCACAGCCAATAAACTAATCAAAGGTGTAATATCTCAGAACACGCGCAATAGTAAAACAAGTGTAAATAGTATTCAGTTTCACACACCTATAGACTTCACAATAAAAGAGGCTATTGTGGTAGCATTCACAAGAAAAGACAGTGCAAAACACAACCAACCCTTGACTTTGATCATCAGGAGTAACGACCCATTTGAAAAACCAATACACAAAAGAAAGTTAACCGATTTTGAAAGTATAGTATTGTACAGAAAGGACTTTTCAGCAGGATTGTACTATCTGGAATTAAGGGATAAAGCGAAATTGGTGTATACTAAAGAGTTTACTATACAATTACCTGCCCAGCAACACAAAACTAGTCCAAAAGAAAGGTAGGGTACTTTTAATCATTTCAATTTTCGCTGAACGTAGCGCTTCCGGCACAGACATCGTTCGTAAATCACGATAAAACAACTTCATGAACTCGGAAGTTGTTTTGTCTGGCAAAGCCCAGAGAGAGCTAATAACAAAGCGCGAGCCTGCGTATGCAAACGCATAAGGAAGATTAACAATACCCTCACCATCTACTACTCGTCCATCTGCAGTACTACAACCGGATAAAATCACTAACTGTGCACGAGGCTTGATTTTAAGCACTTCGCTTACAGTCAAAACAACATCTCGCCCACCAGAACTCACCCACAAACCACTCTCAGCATTACGCTCATCATAGTAACCATGTGTAGCAATATGCAAACCTTGTGCATTCACGCTTCTCAATAATTCTTTACTGTTGTAAGCATTTTTTAAAACACCCCTCTTAAAGTATCTACCTGCCACAGACACTTCCACATCCCCATAAGGCAGCGGTTTTAAGCCATTTTTAAACAAACTGTGTGAAATCCCTACAAACCCATCTTTATACTGTAAACCTGCATTCACAACCGCCAATGTAGCTGAAATATGGTAACTTATAGAGAAGTTTTTAAGCAGGTAATCAGCCTTTTGATAGCCTTGCATGTTCATTGTTTGCTGCTCGCTCATCAAGGCTTCAAATGGAAGGTTTGAAAGCAGTAAAGTAGGTACAATAGTAACGTATTCACAATCAATCATCAACCCTCGAACATTGTTCAGTAGCAACTTGTATAGTTTCGGCGATAACTTCATAAAATCGTGAAGACCTAATGTGTTACACTCCGCAATAAACAACTGAACAGCCCGCTTCAAGCTATCTTGAGTAATATCAGCAACCTTAACCAATTGCTTATTACTACGCTTCACTACAAAACAAAATAACTTATTGTTAGCCTGAAAGTACTCTAATAACACCTCTCTAGGTTTTAATCTTTCCTGTACAACCTTCACACCTAATACATCCCGCTTTAGCTGTGAGAGGAGTATATTACCCTTCTCACGCTCAGAAAAATAAAAAAGACGCTCAAAATATTTATTTTTTTTTGTTTTCAGGTAAAGGTCAGTATATACACTTAAGGCGGTTTTGAACAGCCTTTTAGACTGGTTTAGTAACCTTAACTTGTCAGTTCTACGTACAATATCGCCTTGTAAGTGTCTGGTTAAAGAATCAGCTTTATGTACATATACAACCTGTTTTGTGAGTTCAGATAGAGATATAAAAGACTCTAGCATCAAGAAATTATTGCCTTGATTCGCTAAAAGTGATCGTTGATATAAAATAATTGCACTATCTGGACTATTCACACGTAATGTGTGTGCTAAATTGTTGAATGAACGAGCAATATGTATACTATCCTGCTTTTGCTGATAATATTTAAGTGCAAGAGTGTGGTAATACAAACTAGAGTCAATGTTTGTTTGATACAAGACACCGATATTATTATATACCTTGCCTTTATCGCTTACACCCTTTGCAGACTTTTTATAGTAATACAAACTAGAATCAATATCACGTCTTATACTATACACAGCCCCAAGAAGATTGTAAATCTCAAAAGCATCAGCACACTTACCATAGTACAAACCTTTCCTCAATGCATCACCTACATTACCCATTAAAAGCTCTGTGGTTATCAAGTGCTTAGCAATCAACAATGTGCTATCTTTGCATTTTTCACGCCCCTTTAATGCATTTACATAGATGCTTTTAGCTTCAGTAAAATTACCTGTCTTAAGCAATGTTTCTGCACTCTTCAAGCCTTGCCCGTTAGCCGTAATTACTGCACAAAAAAAGAAAAAGGAAATAACAAACCTCATATCCAAAGTTCATCATTTCCTTTCCTAAAACCAAAACAAGCCTAAGCTAATCTTGTATTGTTCCAATATGCCCCTGACCAGTCGGAACACAAAACTGAAGCGCTACTACTTCACCACCATCAAACTTCCAGTTTGTAGCTTGCAACTCATGTTTCATGCTGCCAGTACGGTAAGGTTTTATAGTAAGCTCACGCGTAATAGGGTCATGCGTTTCAATCATTTGCTCACCGTCGTTTACCTCGAAGTGGTCATGGAGCAGAGTAACCCCAAACCTATCCTTTGCCCCATGCGCTTCTAACACTTTGCGCAAATCATTAAATAATGCTTTATCCTTTTCGGCATCATAGGGGCGCACCTCAGTAATATCTTGCAGCGCTGCGTAGGGATTATTGGTAGTCTTTACTTCTTTGTTTTCTGTTAGTGTAGTACTCATAATTATTACGGTTTTGTTGTTGTTCGTATAGTTAGAGTCTACTTTTAGAAAAGTGTGAGCGATGTTGTTAATTTTTTTGAAAAAAATCATAAGCATTGTATTTTCAACTTTTAAGCAAATAGGTAACTCTTTCAATTTCAGTATTTATGAGCGATTTTAGAATATACTCAACAAATCAAGATGCTACAGACACAATAACAAGAGTATTACAGCACTTTGAAATATCACATGTGGGACCAGTAAAAATAAAAGGCGACGAAATACCGTCATATTTCAGTCTTACAAGCCTAGACAATCCTGTAGAGCAATTCACTCTTTTAGAATCTTTAGTAAGCTATATAAGCAGACAATTAGACAAAGTATTTGATTTTATATTTGACGAAGACCTTAGAGGGTATGTAATAGAGGAAAACACTTGATACACTCATAACCCAGATTTAATAAAAACACCTAGCAACTACCAGCTAGGTGTTTTTATTAGAAAAATACAATAAATAACGACTTCAAAACAAAAACGGAATTTTTTAAACACCAAACTCTCAAACTCAAGTTTATAGCTAATTTGTAGCCTAAGATTAACCAAAGTTCAATTTTCAGCTACAAAACTTAAAACTTTAATCCTGTATTGGTGCTAGAATTAAAGCTGAATTAAAGCGAATTAAAGAAAAAAATCCGTTTATGTTTTGGAGAGCTTTTAACAAAAAAGCGCGCAAAACACTGTAATTGAGATGGTTACAACGGTTGCGCGCAAAGAAAAATATTCAGTTTATGTTTAGTACTCATTATTCACCTCCATTAGTAATAGGAAAGGGTAAAAAGCCTGCGGGTGTTTTTGCTGTAACTTGTACATGATTTCCGTTTCTAATGGCTGTAAACTGATTATTAGGGTTTAATTTAAAAACTCTGACAAATTTAAGTTCAGTTTCATATCCAGGGTCGTGGTATGAAATAATATATTTAAAATCATTATCCAACTTTCGTTTAGCTAACCATTTAGCAAATGTTAAATTCTTTGCAGCATTTCTTAATTCACTATTATCTGGATTTGTATTAGGTTTTATAAACTTCTGAAAATTAGCATGATCTTTCTTACCGTCATTTGAGCTATAACTACCAAATTCCATTTTAAATCCATATATCTTTTCCTTGGTATACTTAGTAGATATTTCGTTGTATATGGCATCCAATACTTTTTCTCTAGTTTTAATGTCATTAGTACTAGTGTTACTTCAACTTTGGTTATTAGGGTATAGTTTTTATATTAGCATCCAAAAGGATATGTCACAAAAGAAATA
>NZ_CANLRP010000106.1 GCF_947493425.1 uncultured Microscilla sp.
TATAGTATTGCATAGCTGGTTGAAGGATCTTGGGAGTTAGCGACACTTGTGTTGTTTCTCTCAAGTTTTTTTTTGCCTTTTTTCAATTACATCATAAAAAAACAGGAGCCACCTGTATGGTGTACCCCTGTTTTGCTGTGTCGTTTTATTTGTATATTTACTTCTTCTTACGTGCCATATAGTTGGCGCTCCTACTCATCTTTTGCGACATCATATAATCCATTTTAGACATGTTCTTCATCTGGTCGAGTTTCTCGCCATAAGCTACAATACTATCATACTGTTTTTTCAACTCCTCACTGGGAGGCATTAATTTAAAATAAGCATCTAGTGAGGCCTTTGCTTGAGCAATCATTTGTTTGGCTTTTTCAAAGTCACGCCCATCGGCTACCTTTATTGCCTGTTCAAACAAGTCGTTTGCTGTAAACAAAGCTGTTTGCTCGTGTACCTTAGCGTTTACCCCTGCACGATAGGCATTCTCGTCGGTAGTGGGTTCTATACGCAAGTTTACTTCATCAGTAATGCGTTCCATTTTGTCTATCACATCGTCGTATTGCAGGCGTGCCTTCATGACAAAAGGCTCGTCAGGAGTGCGGGTTACCTCAAACTTAATCAATACCGCTTTTTCTTCTTCTGCTACCACATCGTTAAAGTTCACGCTTACTTTGTCCTGGTTTATATTTGCCGGAAAGCCATATACTTGAACGCATTTGAGGTAATTCTGAGGAAAAGTTAGTTCCAGTGTAGTATTTTGGGCAACCACCGAGAGTAAACCCTCTAGCTCTTGGGCAAATATTTGAGGAATTTTGTCAGGCATATCAATAAAATAATAATTAGCGCCTCCATACTCCGACAAGTTGGTCATCAGTACCTCGTTAAAGTCGGAACCTACCCCAAAAGTAGACAAGGCGATGCCAGCTTCGCGAAATTTCTTCTGGGCAATCTGCTGTAGTTGCTCTGGAGCAGTAATTCCCGCATTTGCCAAACCATCTGACAGCAACAAAACCCGGTTTACATAGCCGTTCGATTGGGAAGATTTTACCTGAGCATAGCCTTCCATCATTCCACCACTTAGGTTGGTCATGTTGCGTGCCTGAATGCCCTTTACTTTTTCGTGTAAAGCCTTTTTATTGGTTACCTTTGCCGAGCTTGCTACCACATCTATTTCATCGTCATATTGTACTATCGACAGCACATCATCGCTTTTGAGATTGTCTATGACAAAGTCAACGGCTTTCTTTACATAGTTGAGTTTGTCGCCCGACATAGAGCCACTGCGGTCTACCACCAGCGATATGTTCAAAGGAATACGCTCCTGTTTTTCGGGAGCCTTACCCCCCTTCATGCTTAAGTATACAAATAACTCTTTTTTGATATGACTGGTGAGCCAGTACTTGTTTTCAAGGTGTGCTTCAAATTGCAAGGTTTTATTCATTGTTATATACTATCTAAGTTTTTAATTAGGTAATTTATCTTAATATAACATTACTGACTTAAGTTTTTACACTTCAGCCTCAAATAATGTAAAGTAGATGCGTGCTTTGGAGAATAAACATTTTTTAATTAAGAGTAGATGAATTACGAATTGACGCAATGCGAAAATGTAGAGGGTATGCTTGTACTCTATCTGGCAGGTTTTGATACAAGCGAGTGTTGATAGGTAATGTGTTGTTTATCAGTGATTTAAATTAAGTTTTTCTTGCAAAAGGAGGGGTTTTTAGCTATGTTTGTTACATATTCTTATGGTAAGAATATAGCCCAAGAGGTTAAGTTTGGAACGCTTCCCTCAAGGGCTTTTATCAAATAATAAATATTTAATAGTATGCAATTTAAAGATTTAAATCCAGAGGCACAAGGTGCCCTTATTCCAGTCCAACAACTCGACTTGTTTGCCCTAAGTTTACGTGCCCGGCTTGAGGCATTTGTGTTCAAGGCCGATGCTTCGTTGGACTATTTGCGGAAGCAAAAAAATGAACAACTTAAAAACTATTTGCAAACCACCATTTTCGATTTGCAATGTTTGCTCAATGAGTTTGAAATGCACGATACATTACAAGCCCAATAAACACCAAAAGCCTGATTCATTGATTTGAGTCAGGCTTTTGAAAATAGTATATAATCGGAGTCGTAATTGTAGCCTAATCAACCTCAATCACCACATCAGCAGTAAGCGGATGCCCCACACAAGTAAGCACATGCCCTTGTTCAATTTCTTTAGGCGATAGAGAGTCCTCTTCGTCCATATACACCTTACCCGAAGTACAACGCCCCATACAAGACGTACAAATACCGCTTTGGCAAGAAAAGGGTAAGTCTATGTTGGCGTCCAGTGCCGCATCCAGAATTGATTCACTGGGCTTGACCGTAACTTTGTGTTCATCGCCTCCATAAATAATGGTAACCTCGCGTTCTACAATGCCCTCTACGTCATTGGCTGCTCCCTTTTTGGCATCGTCCAGGCTTGCCGTAAAGCTCTCTTTGCGTAGTTTATCTTTAGGCAATTTGTATTTTTGGAAGGCTACCTCTATTTGTTCCATCATTCCGGCAGGACCACACATAAAATACTCACGAGGCTTGAATAGTTTTTTGGGTAAACTTTTTAAGATGGTTTGCACCAAATCGGGTGTAAGTCTACCCGAATGTCCACTCCATCCGGCGGGAGGGTTTTCTAGTACGTGTACTATGTTCAACTGTTTGCCATATTTGGCTTTTAGCCCATCAATTTTGTCTTTAAAAATAATAGACTCCTCATCGCGATTGGCATATACCAAAGACACCACCGCGCTTGATTCGGTATTGAGTACTGTTTGCATGATCGACATCATAGGAGTAATTCCACTACCGCCAGCAAATAATACTACATGACGTTTGTTTTTTTTGTTAACGTCAGCAGTAAATACTCCAGCAGGTGCCATTACCTCTATAGTATCACCTGCTTTTATGTGGTCGTTTATATGATTAGAAACCTTTCCACCCTCCACTCGTTTTACGGTTACAGCAGGTTGAACATCTATGCCAGGTGCACTGCACAACGAATAAGCACGACGAACCGACTCGCCCTCCAGCGAAAAAATCAAGGTCAAAAACTGCCCTGGTTTATAAGTCAAAGCTCCCTCCGCTGGGTTTTCAAACACCACGGTTACTGCATCTTTGGTTTCGTTGACTACTTCTTTTACCTTTAATTGATAGTTATTTGAACTCATAATTCAACTCTTTTCTCTTGTTGACTATTCTTTGGTTGTTGCTGCTATACAACTACCAAACTTGTCCTGGGGTTAACTAATTCCCCAGGTTTCGACAAAACTAAACATTATTTTGATTAGTACGTGGCTTTTTTGTAGTCCATGATTGGTAGTTTTTCTAAGATTAGGTTAACAAAAAAATGGCAACACCCTATAAAGTCTTGCCATTAGAGTAAAGTTACAGATATTAATAATTAACGCTATTTAGAACCCTCAATAGGGACGCCTTAAGTTACAAGTCCTTAGAGACCGATACATATTGGTGCTGTAAGTGGGCTCTGTTACACATTCGATGAATAAATGTATAGTATGCTCATTTATAAGTTAATGTATTTACAAATTCAACCAATAAGTAAGTTTTACCACCAAAGAGCGTCCTATAGGCTGCAAATTATCCGAAAAATAATTGTCAGTATACACAATAAACAAGTCAGACACTGGCTTAAACCTCCACTGAAAACGGGCGTTTACATTCACCAGGTTGGTTTGAGTGTTGTATTGGGTAAACACTGTAAAGAACAATTTTCGGGTAAACGAAAACTCGAAGCGAGGCGCCAACAAGAGCAAATCTACACTATTGTAAGGAGCAGGTAAGGTAATTTGGTTATAGTCAGCCCTTATGGCAATGCGTCCATAAGGTTGAAACCGGTAACTTACCTCACCAGTGAGTCGAGTACGCCTGCCATTAAAATACTTGAAAAAATACCCAGCACCCACGTTTATATTAAACAGCTTGACAGGGTTGGAGTTATAAAAGGCAAATACGTTGGAGTAGAAGTACTCGGTGCCAGCCAATAAAGGTATTCCGTCAGTATTGGTTGGATCAAAATCATCAAAAAGGCGGGTATACCAATTTCCTTGATAAAACTCCAGACTACTCCTGTCTTGAAAGTTAATAATGTATTGAAGTTCTACAAACCTATCTGTTACATTAAAGTCCATATCCCAAAACACATTGCCATACACCCCTGGTCCGTGGTTGTTTACCAGGGGCTTTTCCATAGTAGGGTAAAACCTCCGGTTAAGGCTTCCTTCTACCATAAAATACCCCGGACGAGGAGCAAAACCTACTCTGGGTGCATAGTCTCGTCCTACGCTTTCATGGCTGAAATAAAACCTCCATTCAGGCGTATTATAACCAATCTCAGAGCCATGAGCAAAGGGCTCTGCTTTTTGTTCAGGGGTAAACTGGTGTTGGTATAAAACCTTTCCATTCCATTTATTATCCTTCGATGCCATATTATAATCAAAACCCATCACCCGGTCATAGTCGTTAATACCCCAACTATAATCATTGGTCGAGTCGGAGGTAGTTTGTTGATTTACAAATATCAACCCTACATTTGAGCGGGCAAACACCTTGCGTTGTAATACTGCCACTGTATAGTTACTAGAAGGTAAATTACGCGCCCTATCACGGTCGGTTTGCATATTGAGTAATCCCACCCGCCAGTTGCGGTTAAGCTTGCCGCTAAGCCTTGCGCCATACAAAATGGGTACTTGTACCGTTTCGCCAGTCGCGGTATCGGTCTGAATACCAATCCTTCTGGAAAAAAACGGACGCATTCGCCCAAAGCCAAACCGGGAAAATAAATCACTATTCTCTATAAAAAACTGCCTCCTTTCAGGAAAGAATAGCTCAAACCTGCTCAAGTTGGTCACTTGTTGGTCTACTTCTACTTGCGAAAAATCAGGATTAAATGTCAAGTCAAGGTTCAATGATGAAGTAATGGCTACCTTGGCGTCCATACCAGCATTACGGGTATAAGCCACTGGCGTGTTATCAGGTTCAAATTCTTTGACAAAACCACCCGTTATGTAAGGAATCAATACGACATTAGCCCCCGATTTGGGTAAGGGGCTTTCCCAATTGATGGTGCCTGTAAACGCCAGCGAGGTCAGCCTATAGTTGCGAGGTATGGGCACCCACGACGATTGCTCATTGGTTTTATAGTCTAGTCGGGCAAAGTTTATTTTCCAGGGGCTTGTTCCACTTTTATAGCGCAAAGTTTTGAAAGGAATCGCCATTTCTGCTATCCACTTGTCTGGATAGCGTTTTACTCCCGAATACCACTTATTGTCCCATGACGAGTCTAAATCCTCTCCATTGGTAATCAATGCTTCACGTTTTACCCCTAGTGGGGTGATACCAAAAGTAAACCCATTGGTGCCATCTCCGAAAGGGTCTAAATAAAAAGTGACAAAATCGTTTCGCCCGCCATTGAAGTCACGCCTGAGCGACTCTACCACAAAGTCGCCCGGCTGTTTGTTTTCACAGACAAAGGCTACATAAAAAAACTGATCATCATAAGCCACCATTACCTCGGTTTTTGCCTTGGCATAAGAGGTGTCAAAAGGGAATTTTTGGTAAAAATCACGGGCTTTTTGTGCAGTTTGCCATATTGCTTCATTGAGTTTCCCGTCAGGGGTTATTTTTTTGCTGGTTTTGCGTGCCAGCAATTGGTAGTTATCTTTTTGGGGAGCTTGGGCTTGTACCAATATAGGTAACAATAGTAGCCACCAACTGTAGTAGTAAAAGTTTTTATCCATGAAGGAGTTAGTTTATCAATGTATACGCCTTACTTATTTGCCTGAGATGATAAATTAGGAATTTTTAAGGTTAATTTTTGATAACGAAATGTTAATTATTTATCAAAAACAGGTTTTGAGTAAAAACTCATCAAAGGATTCTCTCTGTTTGAATAACTTGGTAGTAATAGCAACAAAACCTTGTAGTAGGGAGTCTTATAAGATAGAGTTTAAGGAAACCTTTTGTTTTTCGCTTAAACTTTGCTAGATTTTGGGCAATTAGTAATTATTAAAAAATAAGGTATACCGATTTTAACAAAAATCTTGTTGAAGGGTGATTTTAAAACCCACCAGCAAGATGTGTAGTTCAATGGAGTAAATTATTTTGGTATGATTACTTACTTAACCAAACATCAATATGTCTCACTTAAATTTATTCATTTGGTAGAAAAAGTAATCCAATTAGAAGATGTATCTTTAGTTGATTTTCTAGGCATAGAAAACAACAACATCAAAGAAGTGGCTGCTGCTTTTCCCAAAAGCAAAATCGTTTCGAGAGGCAGCGAACTTCGTATTCAGGGTACCACCCCTGAAATTATCAAAATCAATGAAATAATTAACTCTCTGCTTGCACACTATCACAAATACGGTAAAGTAACTACCGACAACGTTACTACTTATCTTCAGCGAGAAGATACCCAAGCACCCAAACAAGACGATGGAGGCGAGCCAGTATTGATCTATGGCACCAAAGGGGTGGCAATTAAGCCAAAAACTGCCCATCAAAGCGAATTGGTGAAAAGTGCTGAAGACAATGACCTGGTTTTTGCCATTGGTCCTGCTGGAACCGGAAAAACATATATTTCGGTAGCTTTGGCAGTAAAAGCGCTGAAAAACAAGGATGTAAAAAAGATCATTATTACCCGCCCTGCGGTAGAAGCGGGTGAAAACCTGGGTTTTTTGCCGGGTGACCTCAAAGACAAGGTAGACCCTTATCTGCGCCCCATTTATGATGCGTTGGACGACATGATTCCGTCAGAAAAACTAAAGTATTACCAGGAAAATAGAATTGTTGAGATTGCTCCTCTAGCTTATATGCGAGGGCGTACCCTTAACAATGCTTTTATCTTGTTAGATGAAGCCCAAAATACTACCCCCATGCAAATCAAAATGTTTTTGACACGTATGGGGCCTCACTCCAAGGTGATTATCACCGGAGATCGTTCGCAGGTTGACTTGCCTAAAAAGCAAAAGTCAGGATTGATAGAAGCCATTAGTATTTTGCGAGATGTCAAGGGAATAGGGTTTGTAAAATTAGATGCTTCGGATGTGGTGCGTCACAAATTGGTAAGAAATATTATCAAGGCGTACGATAAAGCAGAAGAAGAGCAGATACAACATAAAAAAGAGAAAGCTGAACAAGAAAAAAAACAGAAAGAAGAGAAAAATGAACCAAGTTAAATCATTGCTTGTCATATAATTAACCGCTCACGCTCTTCAATCTGTCAGCGATATTTTTTTATAATTAAAAGGAATCATCCAAGATGATTTTTTGCTACCTCACAAAGCTTTTTGTGGGGTATTTTTATACCCTGTCAGGGTTTGTTTATAAAATTAACTATTCATCTTGAGTAAGGGCTTTTCTTATAAGCAAATTGTGAGAGCTTTTTTTGCAAACTCAGTACAATTACCTAATTTAGAAATTGATTAGGTTTTTAGAGTTTTTGACTCAAAAAATACCACCACCCCTTTACTATTTGCAACATAGTAAAAGGGCTCGAAGCTCTCAGGTAAAGCTTATTGAAAGGTTCATAAAATGAATTAAGCTCTGCCCTTTTTTAAAACTTCCGGTGGTTTTGCTGTGCAACTCTTTAACAACCCAATCCCAAATCAACCTCTTTAGTATAGGCAAATGGCGTTCATTCCTCATTAGCCTAATCCTTCGAGGTTCTGTGTAAGTCTATAAACTTTTTGCTTTAGGTATTATCATCACGATAAGCAATCTCTATGCATTGTAATCTTTTACAAGTGTATCTTAGGTTTTTACCCTATGGTATATAGTTATGATTACAAATCTAAACTAAATGTTTATAATAATCAAAGTTTTTAAAAACGAAATGCTTAACTATGGGGAAAGATTCTGGTCAAAAAGACATCACGCTGCGGTTTATTGAAGTATATAATCATTTGGCGGAAATCAATCCGGTCTACAGAAACAAGAGCGAGTTTGCCCGTCAGATGAATGAACACGTACAAACGCTCAATGCAGTACTCAACGGACGTAGAGAAACCTCTATCACCTTTCTTAATAAGTTGTTTCACACTTTTAAAGTAAATCCTCTGTATATTTTTTTTGGTAAAGGTAATATGCTTTTACCCGAAAGTGATGAATTTACTGACGACAACGAAAAAGAAGTAAAAAGGCTGGAAGAGATGGTTAGAATGCTGGAAAAAGATATCAGCAACAAAGAAATTGTGATCACAGCTAAAGATGAAACAATTTCTGCTCAGAAAAACGAAAACAATACTTTGATAGAGCAAATAAAACTGCTTAAATCAAAAACAGAGGTATCATAGATGTGATTAGTTTTGTTTGAAGGGCGCAAAACATACTAGAGAATATTTATTATTAATAGCTTGTTTATCAGAGGGTTAGTATTAGCTCTCTGTTTTTTTATGCTTTTCTAAAAACAATACTCCGCAGTGATTTTCGTCAAAGTTGGTTGCTGGTTATCAGTTATTTATGGATTTAAAAACTATTTAATTGGATGTTTAGGCTTAAAACCGAAACGCTTTTAAAAATAAAGTGAGTAAGCAATCTTAATATAAAACACTGGTTTACAGCATTTAATAAGGTAAACATTTACTCGAATCAGCTATGGACTATCGACTAAATACTATGGACTATTGAAAAAAGTACCTAATAAAAAAAGAGACCAATTGCTGGTCTCTTTTTTTATTAGTAAATCTATATTTTCTAGGTTACATTTCTTTTTCGTCAGCATTTTTTCTTGCTTGATTTGCTTCTTCTTCTTCTACACCGTGGGTCAAAGCCTTCAGTTTTTTCAGGAAGATAATCAACAATAAGCCAAACACGGTAGTAAATATAGTGATGTACAGGAAGGTTTTTAGCTCCAGTGCATTTTGCACCTCATCTATTATTACTGTGCCTTCATAATTTTTTCCATCGCCTTTAGGTGATTCACTCTCTTTTACTTTGTCTTTTTTCGACAAACTAATCTTAAAGTGCATGGGTTCTTTAGCGGTTACCTCTTCTTCTTTCAAGGTTTCACGCAGGCGATTTGTACTCTCTTTATCCAACTCAAAGAGGGGAGTAATCTCTTTTTTGTTGTCTTCAAGGTTTTTCATCACAACCTGGTTGTTTTCCATGTATACTTGCCCCTTAAAGTTGATATTTTTGTCCTTTGCAAGCGATTCAGTAATACGAGTGTAAGGTTTTAGCTCACTGGGTGATGCCTTTAATTCAATATTGATGGGTTTTACCTGTGAGGCTTCACCTACCAAGCCGGCCAGCTTATTACCAAAGCCTGTAGAAGCAAAATAAACCCCCATCATGATAGAAGCGTAGCGTGCTGGGGCAAGTTTGGTAATAAATGATAGAGATACAGGAGAAGATGACAACTCTCCAACGGTATGAAGTAAATATGCCAGAATTAACCAAATCATGGCGCCTTTACCAAATGGTTCCTGACCAGCTTGTACTGAAGCAGCTGCCATTGCAAAAAAGCCAAATCCCATGATAATGGTTCCTATGGCCATTTTAAACAATGAAGACGATTCTTTGCCCTTGCGTTGGCGGGTTGCCCAAAAGCTGGCAACTGCTACTCCCAATGTAATGATAAAGAATGAATTGGCAGCCTGAAATACACCAGCAGGTATTTCCCAGCCAAAAAACATCCGGTCAATTTTGTTTTGAGCATAAATATTCATTAAGCCACCTGCTTGCTCAAAAGCACCCCAGAATACTATAATAATGATAAATGATAGGAATAACACCACTAAACGGTCTTTCTCTACCTTGGTCAATGGTTGGTTACGGTTTGAACCTTCTACTTTTACGGGTGGTTTGTAATCACCAACTCCTTTTAGATATTTTTGTCCCCATACAAATAGTATTTGCCCAAACAACATGCCTATGCCTGCCAAACCAAAACCATAATGCCAACCATATTCGCTGGCTACTAAAGGTACAATCAGCGAAGAAAGGAATGCCCCTAGGTTGATGCCTATATAAAACAATGTAAAACCTCGGTCACGACGTGGGTCACCAGCTTTGTATAGCCCACCTACAATGGTAGAAATGTTAGGCTTTAAACCACCAACACCTATAACTATGAGTACCAAGCCTGCATAAAAAGCGGTAATATTTTGGATCGCAAGAACCCCGTGTCCAGCGCAAAGAATCAATCCCCCAATGAGCACAGTTTTCTTTTGCCCCAGCCATCGGTCGGCAATAATACCCCCAGGAATTCCCATTACGTACACCATCATCGTATACCAACCATATAGGGCAAGTGCATCAACATTAGACCAACCCAAGCCGCCTTTTTCAACTGGTGCAATAATAAAAAGAACTAAAATTGCACGCATTCCATAATAACTGAACCGCTCCCACATCTCGGTAAAGAAGAGTACAGCCAACCCTACCGGATGTCCCAAAAACGCTTTATCTGCAGATTTACTCATGATTTTTTACTTAACCTGTATATTTTATGGCACCATTACAAGTATGCCAGAATAGTTATATTGATTCCAAATTTGAAAATCCCACAAATATATTGGAAAGTTTATAAAAAATAAAGGCTACCTGTAGGCTTTAACTTTCAGCAATATCAAAAAATATATAAAATACAACAATTGATGTATGTAAGTAATTGGGCTGAAAAACACGAATAATAGTGGTATGAGGTGCTGAGAGATTAGTATTGGGTATATGGAAACAATTACAGGCATGCCGCAAGTATTGGTAATGTCCAATAGAAAAATAAAACAGGAAAGGTTAAAATAATTGTGAACTTGGCAAAATTTTGCGAAAATATATAAATAAGCTTGGTATTATTTAAAGTAAACCTGTAAATAGTCAAAACAGTGCTTTGACTGCTACTATCTAGTGAAGCATAACGGGGAGCTCTCAATAGTTAAAAACCCTTTTTAGAGCGTTATTTGGCGATAATATAATTGTATACACTACTTTATCGGGATAGTGATCTGAGCGAGTGTTTACCTTGTGACAGGGCAAAAAGTGAATGATCAACATTTGTATTTTAGATACTATTCAATGAATTAAAATAGGTAGGAAAACTCAAAAAATAAACAAACAAATTTAGGGGATGGTAATAATTTCTTAATTTTACGGTTTCTCACATCGTTTTCAAAAAAATTGATAATATAATGCAAGAGTTTGGATTGAAATCATCTAAAAGTGGACTCGAGGATTTAGGTATAAAACAGGTAAAAGAAGCACACTGGAATTTATCTCCCGCAGAGCTGACAGAAGAAGCTGTAAAGAACGGCGAGGGTACAATTACCGATACAGGAGCTTTGATGGCTGATACTGGCGAATTTACGGGACGTTCACCTCAAGACAAGTTTACTGTAAAAGATGAAAAAACTCAAGACACCGTTTGGTGGGGAGACATTAACTTTCCTATTTCAAGCGAAAACTTTGATGCGCTTCATCAAAAAATGGTGGCTTTTTTAGCAGACAAAAAGGTGTATGTGCGTGATATGCACGCTGGTGCACACCCAAAATATCGTTTAAATGTGCGCGTAGTAAATACTCAGGCATGGCATAACATGTTTTGTTACAACATGTTTTTGCGCCCCACCGAAGAAGAGTATAAAAACTTTCAGCCCAACTTTACCATTATCAACATTCCTGAGTTTAAGGCAAACCCTGCCAAAGATGGTACGCGTCAGGAAAACTTCACCATTGTTAACTTTACCAAGCGCATGATTTTGATTGGTGGCACTGGTTACGCTGGTGAAATGAAAAAGGGTATTTTCTCTGTATTGAATTATACCTTGCCACATGAAGAAGATGTGTTGTCTATGCACTGCTCTGCCAATGTAGGCGAAAAAGGCGATACTGCGGTATTCTTTGGACTTTCAGGCACTGGCAAAACTACGCTTTCGGCTGACCCCAACCGTGGTTTGATTGGTGATGATGAGCACGGATGGTCTGATGATAAAGTGTTTAACTTTGAAGGTGGGTGTTATGCAAAAGTAATTGACCTTACCCGTGAAAAAGAGCCTCAAATTTATGATGCTATTCGCTTTGGAGCTATTGTAGAAAACACCCGTTTTCAGGAAGGTTCCCGCAGTGTAAACTATGAAGATGCGAGTGTTACACAAAATACCCGTACATCTTATCCTATTCATCATATAGACAATGCTTTGCCTCAGTCTATTGCTGAGCCTCCAAAAAATATTTTCTTCCTTACGGCTGATGCATTTGGTGTATTGCCTCCTGTGTCCAAACTAACTCCAGGACAGGCAATGTATCACTTTATCTCTGGCTATACAGCCAAAGTAGCAGGTACTGAAGTGGGCATCAAAGACCCTGTACCTTCGTTTTCTGCTTGTTTTGGTGCTGCATTTTTGCCATTGCATCCTACCAAATATGCTGAAATGTTAGGTAAAAAAATGAAAGAGCAAAATGTAAATGTATGGTTAATTAATACTGGTTGGACTGGCGGACCATTTGGCGTGGGTTCTCGTATGAAGTTGCCTTATACCCGTGCCATGATCACTGCGGCCTTAAACGGCGAGTTGGATAATGTAGAATATGTGCAACACAATATTTTTGGTGTGAGTATGCCAACTACTTGCCCCAACGTACCAGATGAAGTATTAAGCCCTCGTAATACCTGGGAAGACAAAGAAGCGTATGATGCTAAAGCAAACCACCTGGCCGGCGAGTTTGTTAAAAACTTTGCCCAATATGCCGATTTTGCCAACGAAGAAATTATGGCAGGCGCTCCCAAAGCAAGCGCCGATGCATAAACTACTTTAGGTCGTTATCTCAGCGATTTATTACATATATCAAAACAGCCATTTGCAAGATAAATACTGCACATAATGGCTGTTTTTTTATATAGCCACTTTTTATTGGGTAATAATGAGTAATATTGGGTAAAAAAGTACTTGATTTTTAATAGTTCATTGGAGATCTAATCAATAAATCGTAGATTACGCCCAAAATTAGAAAACAACCTAACTACCTAACATCTTAATTACACATATGAAAACATTATACCCTCACCAGGCAGCCCAAAAACTGCCCATACCAATTGGTGGTTTATGCTACCATTGTATCTATTTTACTTTTACCAAACAAACATTTCTAAGGTAATCTTATAAACAACACTTGTTGGAAGTAGTCCTATTTTTTGAAGAAATAACCATTTGTTCAAAAACACAGGAGACGTATGTTTTGACTCGACTCAAAAAGTCGTTCGCTAACAACTATGGCACTGCTATGCCTTTACCGCAAACAAACAAGCAAATACATATAATTACACATTAATAACTAATAATCAATCTTACATTATTATGAAGAATTTACGATTTACTTTACTTGCAGTTTTCTGCCTGATTGGTCAATTGACATGGGCACAAACCACCACTAATTATGGTAACTCTTCTGGTACAGGAGGGTCTAACTCTAGTTACTTTGGTTACAGAGCAGGTACCTCATCTACAGGAGCCTCTAATACTTTTATAGGAGCCTCTAGTGGATACAATAATACTACAGGTGTATATAATACCTTTTTAGGGCAAGCTTCAGGGTATATCAATACTACTGGAAACAATAATACTTATATAGGACACTGGAGTGGAAACCGCAATACTACTGGAAGCAATAATGCTGCTTTGGGTTATCGTACCGCACGTTTTAACACCACCGGGCATTCAAATTCATTATTTGGTTACATGAGTGGCTACACCAACACTACAGGCTACAGCAATGTGGCCATGGGTTTTCAATCGGCTTATTCAAATACTACTGGTTACCGCAATGCTTTTGTGGGGCAACAAAGTGGTTACAAAAACACTACAGGGCGTTACAACGCATACTTGGGTGAGGCTACAGGTTATACCAATACTACCGGGTTTGGCAATACTTTGTTAGGCGCCCGTGCTGGTTATAAAAATGCTGCTGGTTCTCGCAATGTGTTTATTGGGTACTTTGCTGGGTACAACGAAACAGGGTCTAACAAACTATACATAGACAATTCAAGTACTACTATTCCATTGATTTATGGCGACTTTGCTACCAACGGTGTAGGCATCAACACCAATAAATTGAGCGATGGTTCTACCAACTACACCCTTTCAGTAAACGGGCGAGTACGTGCCAGCGAAGTAAAAGTATATACAGGGTGGGCAGACTATGTGTTTGAAAAAGGGTATAAGTTGCGTCCTTTGAACGAAGTAGAGGCTTATATCGAGAAAAATGGACACTTACCTGATGTTCCTTCTGCCAAGCAGGTCGAGAAAAACGGGATCTTTGTAGGGGAAATGAACGCAACTCTTTTGCGTAAAATTGAAGAATTGACGCTTTATATGATTTCTATGAAGAAGGAAGTAGAGCGCCTTAAAAAAGAAAACAAGGCTTTAAAAGCTAAGATTCAGAAATAGATCAACATGTCTTTTTCTGACCATTGTAATGGTGTGAAATAGTATAATACACAAATTAAAAATGGAAAATCATGAAGCATAAAGTCTTATTTTATATAGGCATAAGTCTGATGTTGTGGGGCTTAGCCCATACAACATATAGCCAAAGCCCCCACGCCTACGGGCAAAGAATAGCCGAAGCGAAAGCTGAAAATAGAGCTTTTGATAAGGTTACAGGTTTGTTTACAGCAACCAGTAACGCAGGTAAAAATTTGCGTACATCCTTAAAAAATGCCCGTTACTTTAGTTTTAACAAAAGTATCTCTGAGCAAGTAATCAATAATGCGGCAGCTTATATAGCATTAGAGATTCCCGCATCTGCCCAAAGTGCAGCAATGACCCTCGAACTTAAAAAAGTACCCGAAACATTTATGAGCTATAAGGTAACAACTGCTTCGGGCAAGACTTACCCTAAACGAGCCAGCGCCAAGCAAGTACACTACCGTGGTGTGGTACAAGGCAAAGAAGGTTCAAGTTTGGTAGCACTCAGTGTTTTTGGAGAAGAAGTCATGGGGTTTGTCTCAATAGAAGGGAGTAAAACCATTAATATTGCTAAGTTAAAAGGGCAAGATTACCACGCCTTGTTCCACGATGATGCATTTGAAACCAACACTACTGACTTAGGGTGTGAGACAGTATCTGACAAGCAAAATGAAATGTTGGACGAGATTTATTCTGGATTGAACAAAAATGCTTCTGCCAGAGTAAAATCTGCTGGTAAATGTCTAAAAGTATACTTTGAAACCGACTTTGGTATTTACCAAAACCTAAGCAATAGTGTAGCAAATGTAGAGAATTTTGTTACTGGAATGTTCAACGAGGTGGCTACTTTGTACGATAATGATGGAATCAACATAGAAATTTCTGAAATATTTGTATGGGACGTGGCCGATAGTTACAGCTCTAGTATAAGTACTGGTTTGACCAACTTTGTAGCAGCCCGTCCTACATTCAATGGAGATTTGGCTCATTTGTTATCGTTCGTAAATGGCGACAACAACCCTAACAATCTCTCAAATGCAGGAGGAAGAGCCAATGGAATTGGTGGTTTGTGTGTGACAGGAGATAGCAATTTAAGTCCACACTCACACACTGTTTTATTCCCTGCATTTGTAGCTGTGCCTACTTTTTCGCGTCAGGTGAAGGTTGTCACCCATGAAATGGGGCATAATTTAGGCTCGCGTCATACCCATGCTTGTGTATGGAACGGAAACAATACTGCCATTGATGGTTGCGCTGGTTTTACCGAAGGAGGTTGTGCAGTACCGGGTTTACCACCTGGTGGTGGCACCATTATGAGTTATTGCGACCGTACCAGTGTGGGCATTGATTTCAACCTGGGTTTTGGTGCCCAGCCCACTGCCGTGATGCAAAATATGATTAATAATGCAGCTTGTGTAGACGCTTGTACTGATTGCACGCCTGACTTGGTGATTACTCAAAATGTGTTGAATGGGCAAAACGATGCCCAAGAAGCAGGTAATACAATTACGGCGAGTAATACAATTTTTAACGGAGGTGTAGCAAATTACCAGGCAGGTAGTGCTATTTTGCTTGTACCAGGGTTTTTCGCTCAATCTGGTAGCAATGCTACGCTAGTGATTGCCCCATGTAGTAACGATATGGCGCCATCTACTACTAACCAATTGGTAAAAAGGCAACTTGCGCCAGCCACAACCACTGATATTGATAACACTGAGTTGTCATTGTACCCTAACCCTACTGGAGGTAGTTTTACTATAGCAGTACCTGTGGTAACAACTACCAGAGCTGATAAGGCGCGGCAATCACTGGAGGTGTATACTATGTTAGGTACATTGGTGTTAAGAAAACTCGTGAGAAATGGGGAAAGAATCGCGGTTGATTTAACAAAGCGTCCTAAGGGAATTTATTTGGTGAAATATATCTCTAATGGGCAGGTAACAATAAAAAAAGTAGTGTACAAATAAAGCGTAGTGTATTGATAAGTACACTTTTAGTGTGCTTATCATTTTTATAGCATAATGAATGTACTATAAAAAACTGATACAACTGCTTTAACTCGATAAACCATAATACCCAGCTAATCTTCTATTGGTTAGCACAAAAACCGTTTTGAAAACTTTCGAAACGGTTTTACCTTTTTAAAAAAAAGCAAAAAAAAACTTGAGAGAAGCCACACAAGTGTCGCTAACTCCCAAGATCCTTCAACCAGCTATGCAATTCTATATACTCGTTTTGTCCAAACAGGTTATGGCTTTTAGATTGATAGCACTTTTTTTACTATCAATGGCAAGCATACGTCGACAAAAGTTTGAAAGAAATGTAATATTAAAATGAACAAATGCTTTTGTGGTAGCAATAGGATTGTCATATCTTAGGTGACTTAATATAACACTGTTATTTTTCAAATGAAGCTTATTGTTATTCAACCAGCTTAGGTTTTTAGTGATGACACACACAATGCAATTAGTATCATTAAAAAACTTTTATTTTTATAGCATGCACTATTACAAAAATGTATTGGAGACTATAGGCAATACCCCACTTATTAGGTTAAATCAAGTTGTAAAAGACATTGATGCCACAGTTTTGGCAAAGATAGAAACTACGAATCCTGGCAACAGTGTAAAAGATCGTATGGCATTGAAAATGGTGGAGGATGCAGAGGCTAGGGGAGAGCTAAAGCCAGGAGGAGTAATCATAGAGTGTACCTCAGGCAACACTGGCATGGGACTGGCAATTGCGGCAGTAGTCAAAGGCTATCGATGCATCTTCACTGCTACCAGTAAGCAATCTAAAGAAAAAATAGATTTATTGAGGGCACTGGGAGCCACGGTCATTATTTGTCCAAGCAACGTACATCCCGATCATCCGGAATCCTATTATTCAGTTGCTCGGCAGTTGTATCATAAAACGCCCAATTCTTTTTGGTGTAATCAATACGATAATCCTTCTAATACTCTGGCACATTACCAAAGTACTGGACCCGAAATATGGCAACAAACCCAAGGGAGAGTTACGCATTTTATTGTGGGAGTAGGCACAGGAGGCACTATCTCAGGAATTGGTCGGTACCTTAAAGAGCAAAATCCGCAGGTGAAAATTTGGGGAGTAGAACCTTATGGGTCGGTTTTGAAGAGTGTTCATGAAACTGGTAAAGTAGATGTTAGTCAAAGCTATGGGTATACAACCGAAGGCATTGGACAAGATATGGTGCCAGCCAATATGGATTTTGAAATTATAGACCATCTGGAGAAAGTTTCTTGTCAAGATGCTGCATTGATGACGCGAGCCATTCTTCAAAAAGAAGCCATTTTGGCAGGCAATTCGGCTGGTGCTGCAATAGCTGGCTTACTTCAGCTAAAAAAACAACTGAAGCCTTCTGATGTAGTAGTGGTTTTGTTTCACGATCATGCCAGTCGGTATATTGGCAAAATATTAAACGACGAGTGGATGGAAGCTCAAGGATATTTGAAAGACATAAGTATGTTGGTAGGCGGCTAACGGTTGTAATAGATGAATTTAAAGAATTATTATGAAGGCCTTGCTTCTGAACGGTTGACTTTCAGAAGACTTACCTTGGCAGACGCAGATGACTGGCTAGAGTTTTACTATAATAATGACAGTCTCAAGTATTTGGGTATCAACTTGAACCGTACGCCTAAGGTAATGGCAAAAGCTTGGATAACAACACAAATAGAGCGTTACGAAAAAAATGAGTATGGGCAGTTGGCAATGATTCATAAACGAAGCAACAGGTTGATAGGTACCAGAGGTTTTAAGCTTACTAGGTTTAGGGGGCAATACTATGTAGAGAGTGCAGGCTCTGTTAAGCCACGTTACTGGAGGCAAGGTTATGGTTTTGAAAGCGCGGCTTGTATGTACGATTATGTTTTTTCGCAAAGTAATAACAATATGATCTTGGGCTATTGTCATTTAAATAATGTAGCATCTGCAAAAAACTTACAAAAATTGGGCTTTGTAGAGGTTGAAAATCAGTATACATTAGAGAGAACAGTGGTGATGTATAAATTACTTCGTTCTGTTTGGCAAAAACGTAAAAGATAAGATAGCTGGAATGTTATAGTTTAAAATACGCAAATTAAAGTATATGATTTCTGAAAAAGTAATTTGTAATTTGAGGAGTAACCTGATTAAACAATGTAGCCAACATATTTGTGATATTCCGGTAACTATTGAGAAAGAAATGTTTGGAGAAGTACCTTGTTATTGGATAAAAACAGCACAAACTACTGCTCGGCAAGTAATTTTTTATTTGCATGGAGGGTCAAATGTGATGGGTTCTATCGAAAGCCACAAGAATGTAGTTACCCACATAGCCCACCAAGCAGGAGTTCAAGCATTGTTTTTAGAGTTTAGTTTAGCACCAGAGCATCCTTTTCCGAAAGGCTTTCAAGACATTTTGCAAGTTTATAAAGAATTGCTACATAAGTATTCGCCCAAAGATATTATAGTAATGGGCGACTCAGCAGGTGGGCAACAAGGCTTGGCTCTATTACTAAAACTAAAAGAAGAGCAGGTTTCTTTACCTGCGGCTTATGTTGGGTTATCTCCTGCTGTAGATATTACTTTGGGTACGTTGCAGGATAACATTGAAAGAATACAGGGACAAGACCCTATTATAGCAGATATAGATGAAATAATCCCGCTTTTGAAGTTGTATTATACCCATCATTCACCAAGCAACCCACTTATATCACCCTTTTATGGAAACTTGGCTGGTTTGCCCCCAATGCTTATACAAGTGAGTACTACTGAGGCTTTGGTATTTCAATGTGAAGACTTTGTTGAGAAAGCCAAGGCATCAGGAGTAAATGTTACACTTGAGAAATACCAAAACGAATTACATGCTTGGCAGCTTTACAACCCCAATTCCTTAGCTTCTCAAAAATCATTTAAAAACATAGCTGCATTTATTCAAAGGCACATTTGACCTGTTTTTTCAATGTAGGTGGTTTGTTTTTTACCGCAATATCTTCGATGTACTTTTTTTAAAAAAGAAATAAGCACAAATTTTAGGCTTGATCTAATATTTGAATGAAACGTTTTATTGTGCAATTAAAAATTATTTTAGTGCAATTAGGTTTGGGTGAGTTTTTTGATTGTCAAAACAGGGACGATAATAAGTATTTCTGAAGCTATCGCTATCATATAAAAAGAAGGTCAAGGATACACAAATAAGAACCACAACTCACATTGTAAAAATGTGAAAGTCAAACCTCGTAGTGTAAACTTTCGTTTCCATAATCAACAGTGAATATCCCATATTCTAAAATTAAAATATATTGTAAGGTTTTAAAATCGTAACTATGCAGAAAATAGATGTCATGCAGTATATCCCCCAGTCTAGAGAAAGATTAGATCAGTTAGGTGCCAATTATATTGGTGCAGATAACTTTGAGGCAGTAACAGAAACCATTGAAGGTGTAAATTGTGCCTGGATAAAGGTACCAAATGCTTCTTCTGAGCATATCATTCTCCACTTACATGGAGGCGCATATTTTCAGGGATCAATCAAGTCTCATACTACATTTAGTAGTCAAATAAGTAGTAGAACAGGTATCAATACCCTATTACCTGAATTTGGACGAGCTCCTGAAGCGCCATTTCCACAAGGGTTAAATGAGTGTGTGAAGTTATACCGATACCTTTTGAAAAAATTCAAGCAGGTAACATTGGTTGGAGATTCGTCTGGAGGGGGACTGGCTTTAGCTTTAATAGAAAGGTTAATTAAACTAGACTTACCCTTGCCACAGTCTTATGTAGGTATTTACCCTTGGGTCGATGTGAGAGATGAGGCAAGCCGAGAGGCCTTTGAAAGTGTAGGAGATAGTTCACCCGAAGGAGCCCCTCTTCTAATTGATTTAGCTAATCTGTATTGTAATGGAGAAAGCAAGACAAATTCCTTGATTTCTCCCATTTTTTCTGACTTGACAGGTTACCCTCCTATGTTAATACAAATTGGAACCAAGGATTTCTTATATCCGCAATGTACCCGATTTGCAAAAAAAGCAAAAAGTAAAGGGGTTGATATCGTGTTTGATGTGTACAAAGATATGTTGCATGGTTGGCACTTATTTGCTCCAGATATACCCGAAAACGGTTTGGCGTATGATAACATTGCTAAATTTGTGAAAAAGCAGGCGGCAGTGAGTAAATCTCAAAAAAAAATGCCACTGAATAAAACACAACGTGCGTAATACTTATGCAACTTTCATTGTATTGATAGCATAGAGCAAGGGGCATTATTTGGCTAGAATCTTAGACCTAAATGAAGCCCTCCCCATAACTTGAGGTTAATCCCATTAATGGTACTGTCAAAAAAATGATAAGGAGGTAATTCTGATGCCAGCACATTGCTTTCTGGGGTATCTTGCGATACCAGGATATTAAATGTAGGTCCTATCTGTAGTGACATACCATTGGAAAACTCCCGTCCATACAAAAACTTGACTTGATTGAGTACACGAAGGTTCTCTTCCCAAAATTTATTTTCATTGATATGGTATACCATCGCTTCAAAGTTGAAGTTACTTTTAGCGTTTATATTACGAATAGTGCCTATACCATAACCCAATCCCCAGCGAAACTTGTCAGGTAAAAACTGCGCACCTACTGCAAAAATGTTATAAAACTTTCGTACCCCTATTTTATATCCTATATTACTATGCAGGCTTTCACTACCCCATATCTCAAATTTACGGTACCCGTTTTTTATAATGCTCAAAAAACCAATAGGCACCCCATGGGTTAGGCTGTCTGCAATATTGATAAAGCCAATTTGGCTGCCCTTTACTTTGTGGGCAATATTGAGCAAGCCTGCCATCTGTAGACCCTCTACCTGATCGGCAACATTCATAAAGCCACTAATTTGTGCGCCATGGATTTTTTCGCATACTCCCACAAAACCACTTGCTTGAAAACCGTTAACTTCTTTGCTTATGTTCAAAAAACCGGCACCTTGAAAGCCGTCTATTTGACGCCCAATATTGAAAAAACCTGCTGCCTGAAAATTAAGTGAACCATTAAAGTTAAGGTTGCCAAAACCAGCTGCTTGTATATTCATTGTGGGTTTATGAGCCAGTCTGCTCGCCGACCTATTGGTTACACCAGCTAGGTTGAAAAACCCTGCTAGTTGCGCCCCTGCCAGCGCCCCTCCTGCATTATTGAAAAAGCCTGCTGCCTGTAAACCTTGTACGTGGCTACCTGCTGTATTGAAAAAGCCAGCAAACTGTGCACCTTTGACATAGTCTTTTTCAATGTTGCCAAATCCGGCAAACTCAAGACCATCCAATGCAGCTGCACTGCCTATTAGAGCATTGATTGATAGCTTATTAGAATACTTGTGAGCATCTACACCATTAGTACTCAAAGGGTATACAAAACCAAGTTGTGCCTCACGAATAGGGTATACTGCTGGCTTAGGTAGTGAATTGATTCGCGATTTAGCTACAGTTGGGTTAGGTTTGTCAAAAAATAGGCGGCTCAATAGTTTATTTAGCCTTAGTGTAGGTGCCCCTAAGTTGAGCGACTTATTCTGGTTCACTTTGCGAATAGTAGCCATTTTTTTCTTTCTTTTACTTGGCTTATCAGTTTTCAAAGAGTCATCTACTGCCATAAACTTAGCATTTACTTGTTTTGCTTTATTTGGTGTTGGTATACGACGTTTGCGGGAAATCCCAAGCCATCGCCCCACTCTTTGAAAGGTGTTCCGGGGGCGTTGTACCCAGGTCCAGTTGTCATGATATGCTTGCAAAACCGTTTGGTGAGTATGTAACGAAATGCTGTCTATATGAGGTGCAAGGTGTTTAGAATGCCTATAGGTAGTATTGTCTAGAGTATCGAGCTGTTGAATAGGTGAGAGTTTGGACACTTGATAAAGTGACTGTGAAATAATAGTTTTCTTCTTGACTACCCCTGAGTTTTTATTTCCTGTGTTTTTGGCAAGGCGGTCATCTTTAGTATTTATATTAGTTTGTTTGATTATGTTTTGCTTTTGTTTAGTCACCAATGGCTTGGAGGTTTTTTTGACAAAACCCCTTGCTTTTTTATTTGGTGTATTTAATTGCAGAGGAGTTCTTTTTTTGTGAGGTGTTACATTACTCCCTTTTTGTTTGTTTACAATCTGGTGTTTTGATTTATGTTGTGTTATTTTTTTAGACTTAAGTATTTTTTTGTCTGTTTCTTTTTTACGCTCATGGGTATTTTTGGTCAAAGTGTGATTGTTTTGTGCAAGATGGTCTGGGTTGGGGTGCGTAAGAGGTTTTGCTGAGCCAGTAAGGTGTTCAGCGGCTTGTGTGGTGATGGTTTTTGAGTCAACTGCTGATGGAGTAGCTGTATTATTTAATTGGTTAGACGCAGGCATCATATACACCACTGCTGCAGTAGAGATTATTTTTACAATATATCTCATGACTTGAGTCAGTACTGAGGGTTGAGCTTGTAAACCATTAGCTTTCAAATGCCCCTGAAGTACGTTCCAATCTTGTGGGTCATAAGCTTCTTCGTGCTTATCTGCCACTTCGCGAAATATTTTATCGATATTAAATTCCCTAGACATTCTGAAAGTGTGCTTTTTGACTTAATAATTCTTGAACCTGTTTCTGCAATTTCTTGCGTGCTTTTGCCAAATTAGATTTGGATGTGCCTTCTGAAATGTGGAGCATTTCGGCAATTTCGCGGTGATTGTAGCCCTCTATAGCATACAAACTAAATACGGTTTGATAGGCAGGTGGTAAAGTTCTGATTACATTTAGTAAATCGTCATAAGCCATTTGTTGAATGACATCTTCCTCAGTCAAATGACCATGTTCAGCGACTTCATCATATTCATCTTCTATCGAGAAAGTATCTTTCAGTTTTTTGTTTTTATGGTAATGATTGATTGCCGTATTGACCATAATACGCCTGATCCATCCTTCTAGCGACCCATCGCCCTTATAGTTGCCAATGCCTGAAAATACTTTCATATACCCCTCATGTAGTACGTCTTTCGCTTCTTCGCGGGAGCGGGAGTATCGTAAACAAACGCTAAACATCTTGCCATAGTAAAGCTCATACAGCATTTGCTGATACCTTGCTTTACCAGCTCGACAGCCTTTGAGTATTTTGGCCTCCTGAGTTTTTTTATTCATGGTTTTCAAGTTCTATCCGGGTAGACCAAAGTCTGCGGATAAGGGTTGCCTTAAGGCAAAAATTATTTGTTGTTTTTTAAAAACAGCACTTGGGTTTACTACAAGTTTTAGAGTAGGTGCCCCTAAAATTAAGTAAAATAAAAATTATTTATATTTTAAGTGTTTGATAGTAAGGTTCTTATGTGCTTTTGCTGTTTTTTATTATTCACAAAGGCAACGCTTTTAAAGCAAAGCAGGTCTACCCCCTTGAATGCGCAAAAATATAACACAGAAAAAAAATATTACTAATAAAAAATTTGATTAACCATGAAAAAGATATTAGTCACTTTAGCATTATACCTTGTTTTTTTTACTACTTATGCTCAAAGTACTGACAGTACCCAAGCAGGCACCAAATCCACCAATAAATCAACTTCTGAAGTACAAACACTGCTGAATGGCAAATCTCATTTTGGTTTTTTTGTAGCTCCTGTCATCAAGGGAGGGTTGATTATGGATGAAGCCGCCTTATTGCCTGGCCTACGTTTAGGCTGGACCATCAATAGGGTGGTGAGCCTGGGGTTTGAGGGGTATGGTTTGGCTCCCACTATTACCCGGAACGATATTTTAGATAACCAAAAAGTACGCCCTTTGATGGGTTATGGTGGTTTTTTTATTGAGCCCATTATTGGGTCAAAAAAACTGGTACACATCACTACTCCGGTAATGATAGGCGCCGGGTGGATAGGTCATATACGCGATTGGAACGACGAACGCAGCGAACCTTACCGAGACGATCTGATAGACGACCAGGTGGTGTGGGTGGTAGAACCTGGTATAAATGCCGAATTAAACGTTGCCAATTTCTTCAGAGTAAATCTTGGCATAAGCTACCGTTTTATGTCAGAGTCTAGCTTGGTCAACACTCCTATAAAATCATTTGAAGGCTTGAACTATTCGCTTACTCTTAAGTTTGGGAGATTTTAGAGGATAGTTTTTTTATTTGGTTCAAGTTTTCGCTGCCTGCATTTATTCTTAATGAATCAAATGTAGGCAGTTTTTTATGCCTATTATTTAAGAAGGTATTCAAAAAAAGAGACAATTTCCTTGCTTCGGGCAGTGTCTTCACACCTTATCGAAACCTCGAATTTTGCAAGCTTTAGAGGGGTTCCTTAAGAAGTGTTCAAAAAGAAAGAGACGGTTTACTAGTACTCCCTACGACTTGAAGCCTTGTTTAAATGCTTGAAATACAGCTGCATTGGTACTGCTGTCGGTTTCTATTTCCAGAATTTTTGCTTGTTCACTTTCGTGAAAAAAGTCAGCAAGTTGTACTTTAAGATTACCTCGGTCTTTAATCAGGCTGTAGCCCAAATTAAAATCTTTGGCTGTATTGTGAGCATTGAGTGGTTGCTGGGTTTCAAAATACTCTGCCAACTCAGGTTGTTCTTTAGCTCCATTAATAATTCTGAAAATCCCCCCCGCGTGATTATTGAGTAACACGATTCGTAGGTTTTTGGGTACGTAATTGTTCCATAAGCCATTACGATCATAAAAAAAAGCAAGGTCACCCGTAATTAAAGTCACTATTTGATCAGGGGTTGCCAGTGCTGCTCCTACTGCCGTGCTAGTGCTACCATCTATGCCGCTGGTACCTCGATTAGCAAATACTTGGGCGCGAGGTTGGTTGTTTCCAATGGTCTCTAGCCCCAAATGGTTTACATAGCGCACAGTCATACTATTCGCCAAATGCAAAACAACACCTTCGGGCAAAACTTGCAGTACATAACGAATTGCCTCAAACTCGGTCAGGGCATGATCACTAAATGCAAACTGTGCCACATGTCGGGCAGCTTGTTGGTTGTATTGATGCCATTGCTGCGCCATTTCATTGTCTTCATCTTGCTCACCATCCAGCATATTCATAAAATCAAGATCGCTGAATAATTGATTGAAAAAGTAAGTAGGTGCTACCGGAATATGATGAGTCAATGACTGAAACGTATCTGCTACTACCGCTTCGGTACCAATGTGCCAATGATAACGAGGGCGGTATTTTCTCAAAAGCAACTTGAGTGATTTAGAAATAAGCGATCGACCGTAGGTAATCAACAACTCCGGACAAAATGAGCTATGGAGGTGTTCGGTTGGTTTGCCCAAAAAAGTATCATGGTACTTTACGCTTTTTTCTAGTGTATGGGTATTTGATATCACGTCGCCTACTATAGGTATGTTGTAATCTTGTTGAATATTGTCCAAGGCTTTTAGCAAGGTCGGGTCATGAGGGTGTTGTCCCGCTACAATGAGTTTATCTGGAATACCTTCCCACTGATCAAGCAAACGGTTCCAGGTGGATTTGTCCAAAGTAGCCTGTTTTGGTATTACTTCTATCACCTTTACCGGGTCAAACCTGACTTGCTCGTTTGCTGTGGGGTAAAATGGTTCGCGAATGGGTACATTGACATGTATAGGGGCTCCTTGTTGATCTTGCGCAGCTCCGGTGGCAGCATTGATTGCCTCGTTTACTATTCGTTCTATGTGCCACACAGCGTCAGGATGGCTGTAGTCTGCAGGTAGTTGATAGCTTGCCCTCACATGTTGCTCATAAATATTTTGCTGGCGGATGGTTTGCCCGTCCAATTGGTCTATCCATTCAGGAGGACGGTCGGCTGTAAAGATCACCAAGGGTATTTTTTGATAAAAAGCCTCTGCTATAGCTGGAGCATAATTGAGTGATGCCGACCCTGAGGTACATACCAATGCCACTGGGGTGTTTTTTTGCTGGGCAATGCCCATAGCCACAAATGCCGCGGATCGCTCATCGGTAATGGTATAAGTTTTAATGCGAGGGTGCCGGGTAAAAGCAAGGGTAAGGTGAGCACAGCGTGACCCAGGCGAAAGTACTACTTCTGTAAGTCCTTTTTGGGCACAAATTTCGGCTATATTAAGTATGGGTTGTAGTATCAAGGCTTTAAATGTTTTGAAGTAGGAAAATAAGGAAATACTTGGGGGAAATGCAATGAGATAGATAGAAATACCTACTTTTGGGGCCTAATGAGCATCAAACAAATACATCCCAATGAATTTAGCCTATACCTTATCCGAAAACGATTTCTTAACTTTTCAATTGTTTAATGTCTCTACATCGGGTCGTTTACAAAAAAGAAAAACACGTGCTAGAATTTTGTTTCCAGTAGCATTTCTTGGTTTAGCCATCGTGTTTTACCTTGACTCCGATACCAGAATGAGTGCTTACTTTGTGGGGTGTGCTTTGATTTTTGGTTTGTTTTATGGCAAGTATATGAATTGGCGGTACAAGTTCCATTACATCAAACAAGTAAAACACTATTATAGTGATTTATTTGGCAACCATATTCGAATAGAGTTGCAAGATGATTACATTTTTACGCAAGACAGCACCAGCGAAGCCAAGGTTAAAATCTCAGAAATTGAAGTAATAAATGAGATTAGCTCCCATTTCTTTGTAAAAGTTTCCAATGCCAATTCATTGATTATTCCTAAAAATCAGCAAGTGGATGCGTTGGCACTCAAGAATAGGTTCAAAGAACTGAATATTGATATAAATGAGTGTTTAGACTGGAAGTGGAGTTAATAAAATCATTGGTATAAAAAATCCTGAGTCATCAATATTTAATGCTCAGGATTGAAACTCTGATTTGCAAAACAACATTATCATCTAAGTATTAAGACAAAATTAGTCTTACATAAAAAATGTGTAAAGTGTTGATTATTAGTAATTTGTTGTTGCTTATCGCTTGAAGCTAATGGCTTGCAACTACTTAAATACATTACTTTTTCAAATCAGCCATTACCTCCATCATTTGTGCGTGGTGACGCATACTATGTGTAACTATTACTAAAAACAACTGATAAGCATCTGCTTTGCCATAAGGCGAACGTCCAAAGTGGTTGCGTAAAGGCAAATCTTCGTTGGCCAAAAAAGCTTTGATCGTTTTACGCGATTGTTTGAGCTGAGCAATGCTCTCTTCTTGGGTCAAAGCCTTGGGAGCATTGTTCAAAGGAGTTTTTACCTTGCGTCCCCGGTCGGCAATTTTACTAATCAACCAAGCATCTTTGTGCCGCAGGTTGGTAGAGTTATCAGCGGGTGCTTTCAATGTTTTTTTAATCTGTCCCAAAATGGCTTTCTCTGCTTGAATAATATGGGTCATACATTGCCCCATCGACCAAGTATCTTTATTGGTTTGTTTGTTCCAGATAGCTTTATCTATCGACAAGATGGTCTTAATAAGATCAGTTTCGGTTACGTTCAAAAAATTTTGTAAAAAAGCTTTTTCATTCGTGTTTATAGTGCCTTTGTGAGACATATTTGTCACTACAGAAGCCTGTTCTGTTTGTGCTTGTAGTTGTATGCTCAAGCAACAAAACAAGGCCAGGAATAAAGTGTTGATTTGTTTCATAATAGATAAAGGTGTTTGTATTTGTTTAAAAAGATTTGATAGCACTCAGGATGAGTGCTATTCATTAGTATTGCAAAGTTAAGCTATAAGTGTTATATTTACATTGGCTGATAAGCCAATATAGTGTGGTGTTTTAGCCAAATGTATTGTTAAGTTTTTTGCAATGAAAAAAATCAGTCTTTTAATGCCTTTTGGCAATCATAGCCTTCCTTTAGCTTCTACCATTGCCATTTTAAACATTGCCCAAAGCCTGGGCTGTCCTCTTGATTATCAATTGGTGTCCCCCAAGAATAAACGCAATTTTGAAATGTCACCATTTATGGTAAAGGCAGATACTACTATTGCCGAAGTGACAGCAACTGATTTGGTAATTGTGTCACCTATTGATACCAATGTGTCTATAGATGCGGTGTTACAAGAAGCCCCTCAATTGTTTGAATGGATTAGACAGCAATATACTCAAGGAGCAGAAGTAGTATCTTTGTGTACTGGAGCTTATATATTGGCTGCCACTGGTTTGCTCAATGGTAAAGAAGCTGCTTCGCATTTTTCGGTAATGACTGATCTTAGGCAAAGGTTTTCGGAGGTAAATTGGCAAAAAGACGCAATCATTACCGAAAAAGATAGGGTGATTACAAGTGGTGGGGCACTATCATCGCTCAATGCCTTGATCTATTGGTTGCTTAAATATTACGACCGTCATAAGGTATTGAGCATAGCCAAAAAACTACAAATAGATTACCCACGTACCTCACAAAAGCCTTATTATATCTTTAGTAATCAAAAAAAACATCAGGATGAACTAGTGCTGAAGGTGCAGGAATATATGGAACAATACCAGGGAGAATCGCTCAATTTTGATACATTAGCCGAAAGGCATCATATCAGTCGGCGTAGCCTTAACCGGAGGTTTAAAAGTGCCACAGGAGAATCATTGCGCTCATACCAGCAACGCATTATCATAGAAAAAGCCAAAGAACAATTGGAGTACAAAAACATTACAGTACAAGAGCTTGCCTATAGGTTGGGTTATGTAGATGTGGCCTCTTTTAGAAACTTGTTTTATAAAGTAACGGGCACTTTACCAAATGAATACCAAAAGAAATTTGCACTAATAAGGTAGAGAAATGGGAACATACAGTAATCAGGAATGGTATATAAAAGCCGTTCAGCAGTTGACAACCAAATATGGTGATGTGCCACCTCCGTGGATATATTCGCCCAATGGACACCCCTATAGTATGGAATGGCGCATGGGAGGGGGAGAATCGCATATAATGATATTAGGTGAATGGCTTGATCAACAAAACTTTGATCAAGCAGCCCGCATTGCCTATATGAGAAAATACCCGCCTCCACCTCGTTGGTTACAGTGGGCAGCACGGTTTATCTGGGCGCTCCAAACAACCAAAGGTGTTGATTTTACTCCTTATTTTGAACAATTGAAATCGTTGGGTTTTGAGGGGGTAGACCATTTTGAGCAAGACTTTAATGACGAACGCTGGGAATAATTACTCAAAACATGATTTTACTCCTCTTCTGGCAATATATTTTTTACTCGCCCTACTTCACCAGTTTCCAATTGTACCTTGATGCCATGGGGGTGGGTAGGCGACTTGGTCAATAGTCGTTGTACTACCCCTTTGGTCAGGGCTCCCGTTCGTTGATCGGCTTTCATTACTATTTCTACCAATTGCCCAGGGTGTATATCTTTTCGGTTTTTACCATCCATAACTTAAATATTTACTTTTTTTGTGGGAAAACATCTGCCTTTTAGCGAGAAATTGCTGCAAAATAGTGCGAATTATTTTTTAGCTATAACTTTGCAAACTTAAAGATTTGACTTGTTATAACAATGGATACAACCCAAGAAACGGTTTTATATTTAGTGCCTACTCCCATTGGCAACCTCGATGACATTACTTTGCGTGCCATTAAAACACTACAATCAGTAGATGTAATTTTGGCAGAAGATACCCGTACCTCAGGGGTGTTGCTTCGACACCTTGACATTGGCAAGCCCTTACAAAGTTACCATATTCATAACGAGCACAAAGTACTGCAACAGTTGGTAGAACGTATGCAAAAAGGCGAAAAAATGGCGTTGATTTCAGACGCTGGTACACCTGCCATCTCTGATCCTGGTTTTTTGCTGGTGCGCGAATGTCTCAAGCATGACATACAAATAGAGTGTTTGCCAGGGGCTACAGCCTTTGTACCTGCTTTGGTCAAATCGGGCTTACCCAACGACCGTTTTATTTTTGAAGGTTTTTTGCCCCATAAAAAAGGCCGACAAACCCGCCTGCAACAACTTGCCACTGAAACCCGCACCATGGTATTTTATGAGTCGCCCCACCGATTGGTAAAAATGCTCCATCAATTGACCGAAGTTTTAGGCAAAGATCGTCAGGCATCGGTATCGCGCGAGCTCACCAAAATCTACGAAGAAACTGTCAATGGTACTTTGGAAGAAATAGCCCAGCATTTTGAAGCCAAAAAAGTAAAGGGCGAAATAGTAGTGGTAGTGGCAGGGAGTTAATTACGAATGGGCGCAAGGCTTATTAATTACGAATTGGTCAATTACGAATTACGAATGGGCGCGAGGCGCTACTGACTAAATTACGAATGGGTTTGAAGTGACTATGTTCTACAGACTCCCGACTCTGGACTAAATTACGAATGGGCGCTGAAAAACTCTGGTCTACTGACTCCCGACTCTGGACTAAATTATGAATGGGCGCTGAAAAACTATGGTCTACTGGCTCCCGACTCTGGACTAAATTACGAAGCGGCGCTGAAAAACTCTGGTCTACTGACTCCCGGCTCTGGACTAAATTACGAATGGGCGCTGAAAAACTCTGGTCTACTGACTCCCGACTCTGGACTAAATTACGAAGCGGCGCTGAAAAACTCTGGTCTACTGACTCCCGACTCTGGACTAAATTACGAATGGGCGCTGAAAAACTCTGGTCTACTGACTCCCGACTCTGGACTAAATT